>JAFKFJ010000129.1 GCA_017307335.1 Alphaproteobacteria bacterium
CGCCCCGGTCGTGGACAAGGACGGGGCGGTGCTCGGCATGGTGAGCGAGGGCGACCTGATGCAGGCGTTCGGTCGGGAGAAGGCGCAGCATCGCGCCTGGTGGCTGAACGTCCTTGCCGAGGGCGAACGCCTGGCACCCGAGTTCGAGAACTACCTGCGCCTCGACCAGCGGCGGGTGCGAGACGTGATGACCAGGGATGTCGTCGTCGTGGCGGAGTCCGCGAGCGTCAACGAGATCGCCGACCTGCTCACGAAGCATCGCATCAAGCGGGTACCGGTGGTGCGCGCCGGGAAGCTCGTCGGCGTGGTCAGCCGTGCCGACCTCATCCGCGCATTGGCGCGCTCGCCGGAAGAGTTCGCCGAGCCGTCCTGACCCCAGCCGCGCCGGCTGTCCGGCATTCAGCCGGGGCCGGCGATGAACTCCAGCAGTTCCTGTTCGGTCGGCGGTTTCTCCAGCACCTTCGTCACACCCAGCGCGGCCGCCTGGCCACGCAGCGGCGGCGAATTGAGGCCGGTGATCAGCATCACCCGCAACTGGACCCCGTCGGCGCGCAGCCGCTCGACAAGCTCCAGCCCGGTCATGTCCGGCATGTGTTGGTCGAGGATGAGGCAATCCGGGCGCACCTCGGCGTCGGCCAGGTAGTCGGACGCCGAGTGATAGGTGGCCACCCGCGCCCCCGCCACTTCGAGCAGGAAGCGCAGCGAGTCCAGTACCGCATCGTCGTCATCGACAATGGCGACGAGATGATCGCTCCGGTCTGCCATATTCGCGTGCTCCGCACCGGACACGATTGCCAACGCCTGTTTGCCGATCCACGATGAACGATCGTGCGCCGCCGGCCATGTTTGATCCGGGAGCCAGCTTTGCACGCGCCGTGCGGCACCGCTCTGATCTAGGTCAGGCACGCCGTTCGATCGCTTTGATCTGGGTCAAGCCGGCGCTTTGCCGGCGTCCTCGGTGCCTGCGGTCGCAATCGGCAGCGTGAAGCGGAACACGGTGCCGCCACCCGGGTTCGCTTCCGCCCAAAGCCGGCCGTGATGCGATTCGATGATGGTGCGGCAGATGGACAGCCCGATACCCATCCCGTCCGACTTGGTCGTCACGAACGGCTGAAACAGCCGCGACGCGACGTCCGGCGCGAGCCCGGTGCCGGTATCGGCGATACCGATCTCGACCTGCTCGCCCTGGCGGTGGGCAGTGATGGTCAGCGTGCGTCGCGGCTCATGCTCCATCGCCTCGATCGCATTGCGGATCAGGTTCAGCAGCACCTGCTGGATCTGAACGCGTTCCACCAGGACCTCCGGCGCATCCGGCGCGAGCGACATGACCACGCGGATGCCGCGCTCCTTTGCGCCGAGCAGCGCCAGCGCGCTCGCCTCTTCGATCAGCGTCGCCAGCGCCTCGGGGTGGCTGATGACGTCGCCGCGCTCGACGAAGCCGCGCAGGCGACGGATGATCTGCCCCGCGCGCAGCGTCTGCTGCACCGCGAGTTCCACCGCGTCGCGCACGCGCGGCAGGTCAGGCGCCTGCGCCTGCATCAGCCGCTGTGCACCGCGGAGATAGTTGGCGATGGCCGTCAGCGGCTGGTTCAGCTCGTGCGCGAGCGCCGCCGCCATCTGGCCGGTGACGCGCAGGCGCGAGGCATGCAGCAGTCCCTGCTGCAATTCCTGCATTCGCGCGCGGGTCTTCTGCGCTTCGGTCAGATCGCGCACGAAGCCGGTGAAGACACGCCGCGCGCCCAGGCGTGCCTCGCCGACGGCAAGCTCCATCGGGAACGTGCTCCCGTCCTTGCGCAGGCCCACCACGACGCGCCCGATGCCGATGATCCGCCGCTCGCCGGTCGCAAGGTAGCGCCGGAGGTAGCCGTCATGCTGATCGCGATACGGCGCCGGCATCAGCAGGCGGACATTCTGGCCGCACGCCTCGGCGGCACCGTAGCCGAACAGCCGTTCGGCGGCCTTGCTGAACGCCTCGATGATCCCGTGCTCGTCGATCACGATCATCGCGTCCGGCACGGTCTCGAGGATCGAGCGCAGGTGCGCCTCTTCCCCTGCGCTTGCCGGCGCGGCCTTACCTGCTTCGTTCATTGCGCGCCGCCTCGCGGCGCGGGGCCAGGGGCCGCACCGGCGGCCTGCACCAGGCGGACCAGTTCCGGAAGGCTGCGCACCTGAAGTTTCTCCATCACGCGCAGGCGATGCACCTCGATCGTCCGCGGGCTGGCGCCCAGGTCGAGCGCGATCGCCTTGCTGGTCTGTCCGGCAACCAGGCCCGCAAGAACCTCGTGCTCGCGCGGCGTCAGCGCGGCCAGCCGGCTTGCGGCTTCTGCCGCCGCGGCGCACGCGGCCTGCTGCGCCTTGCCGGCCTGCAAGGCCCGCCGGACGGCGCCGATCAATTGTTCGTCATCGAATGGTTTCTCGAGGAAATCCAGGGCGCCGCCCTTCATCGCCTCGACGGCGGTGGGAACGTCGCCATGGCCGGTCATCACGATGACCGGCATCGGCAGGCCCGTCTCCCGCAGCCGCTGCTGCAGCGCAAGGCCGCCGAGGCCGGGCATGCGCAGATCTGTCAGCACACAGCCGAGCGGCAGGCCGATCGCCGCACCGAAAAACGCCTCCGCGCTGTCGTGCAGGATCACCTCGAAGCCGGCGGCGTCGAGCAGGATGCGCAGCGAGTTGCGCACCGCATCGTCGTCATCAACCACGTGGACAATGCCAGCGCGCGTCATCTCCCCCGCGTCCCTACGCAGATCTGCGTACGAATTGACCCGGATTCTGCCATGCGGCGGCCGCCGCTACAGCTTGGTCCGCGCGATGACACGCGAACGCGGGAGGCCAGGATGGACATGTCATATCAGATCGCCGTGGGGCGCCCTCCCCAGAGCACGCCGTCGCTCGCCACGCACGCGGAGGGACAGGCGCGGATCGCATCCGCCGGCGGGGCATTGGACGCACTTGGCACCACGGTCACCGTCCGCAAGGACGTCGAAATCTACAGCCAGGGTGACGCTGCCCGGCATTGCTATCAGATTGTGAGCGGCTGCGTACGAACGGTCAAGTTGATGGAGGACGGCCGGCGCCAGGTGGGCGAGTTTCTGCTTCCGGGCGACTGGTTTGGCTGCGAGGCCCTGGAAGAGCATGATTTCGCTGCCGAAGCAGTCACCCCCGTCGTGCTGCGCCGCTTTCCGCGCCACGCGCTGGAGACGCTCGCCGAGCGCGACGCGCGGCTGGGTCGGCTGCTGTTCGCGATTGTCGCGCGGGAACTACGCCGTGCGCGGGGCCAGGTCGTGGCCCTGGGCCGCAAGACCGCGTGCGAGCGCATCGCCGAGTTCCTGCTGCAGATGACGCAGCGGATGCCCAAGGACAAGACAGGCGCGATTGCTCTGCCGATGAGCCGGACGGACATGGCCGACCACCTCGGCCTCACGATCGAGACGGTGTGCCGCACGCTGGCGGTCTTGCGCAGGGCGGGAGCGATCTCACTGTCCCGCGCGAACCTGCTGGTGCGCGACCCCGTCGCCTTGCTCGCGGTGGGTTGCGCGACGCGGCACTAGAGCATGATGACCGGAGGCGGAAGCGCCGGAGGTCTGAATCATGCTCTCAAATCAAAGACCTGGAACGGGTCGAGTGAGCGTGAGCGAACTCATTCCGTTCTAAGCGCACGGCTTCAGGCCGCGAACACGTCAGCTCACGAATTCCGGGACGCGCCGCAGCAGTGCGGCGTGCAGTTCCGGGCGCCGCGCCCACAGCGCGTGATACCACGCCACGCGCTCCGCGAGCTGGTAGGCCAGCATGCGCTCGCGCGCCACGTAGGCGCGCGCCGCATCCCCGATACCACGCGCGATTTCCGGATTCGCGACCAGCCGCAGCAGCCGCTGCTCCAGCTCCTCGCCGGTCCCGAACAGCACGCCGGTCTCGCCATCGCGGATGCTGCCTTCGTACACCACACGGCTCGCCAGCGCGGTCACCCGATGCGCCGCCGCCTCGATGAACTTCAGATCCGACTTGCAGCGGTTGAACGGCGTGTCGGTAAGCGGGGCGAAGGAGATCTCGCTGGCGCCGAGCAGCGCCTGATAAGTATCGTAGCCGCACAGGGGCACGAACCTCTTGTGCGGCGTCGCCAGCTGCTCGAACAGCGCGCGATCGTTGACCACGACGACCTGCAGCCGCTCGCCTGCCTTCCGCACGACGGCGTTCAGCGCGTCGAGATAGGGCTGCCATTCCTTCTCGCGGTTGATGCCGGCGAAGAGCATGGTCAGCCGCGCGGGGTCGCGGAAGTTGGCCACGTCCGGCATCCGCGCGATGCCGTTCGGGAACACCTTGATCTCCGGGTTGTCGCGCCGCAGCACCTCGGCGAGCGGCTCGGTGGATGTCTGCACCGCATGCACGGCACGGAAGTTCTGGATGTCGGGGCGCTGAAGGACCGGGATGTAGTCGGGGTGGTCGTCGAACTCGCACAGCACGAGCCACCCGCGCGCCGCGATCTCGCGCACGCGCGCGATGCCGGAGTCGCCGGCCAGCAGCGGGCGGTGGAAGATGAAGATGCCCGGCTTGTCGGGGTCGGCAGTGAAGTCGTCGGCGGTGTCGATGACCCGCGTGGCCAGCGAGGGATCGGTCGCCAGCGCCGCCATGGGCTCGACGACGCGCAGATGGCTCACGCCGCCGACGGGATTGAGCATGGTCGAGACGAGCGGCAGCGTCCGCGTGGGACGGCGGCGCGCGCGCCAGACATGTTGCAGCGGCTGGCAGCGTTCGCGATAGGCGGCGACGTCGATGCCCAGCCGGCGGAGGCCGGGCTCCGCGGCATCGCAGAACGCGGCGGCCGCAGGCTTGTCGAAGATGCGCGGGATCACGTCGATCGGCGTCAGCCCAACGGCGCGCAGCGTGCGGCGCGTGGTCTCGGCCGTGAACCAGCGCAGATGCGTCTGGTCGAACAGGCCCAGCGGTTCATATGAGAAGGTGCCGCGCAGCAGGCGCTCGGCGAAGCTCCAGTGCTCCGCGTTGGGCATGCAGATCACGACGATGCCGCGCTCCGACAGCAGCGGCACATGCGCGCGCAGCACCGCCCACGGATCGGCGAGGTGTTCGAGCACGTCACCATAGACCAGGCAGTCCACGCTGCCGGGCGGCAGCGCATCGGCGAAGGGCAGGGGGTCGGCGTCGAGATCGGCGATCTTCACCGCATCGAGCCGCTGCTCGGCGATGCGTGCGGCGGCGGGATCGCGTTCGATGCCAAGCACGCGCGCAGCCGGGTTGCGGCGCTTGTATTCGGCGCCCAGCGCCCCGCTCGCACAGCCGACATCGACCATCACGCCTGCGTCGAGCGGGATGCGGTCCAGCAGGTCGGGATTGAACAGATCGGGATAGCTCATGCCGGCGCCGTGGCGCGGCAGATGCCTTGATACGTGAAGCCGGCGGCGCGCATCGCCGCCGGGTCGACGATATTGCGCAGATC
>JAFKFJ010000130.1 GCA_017307335.1 Alphaproteobacteria bacterium
CGCAGGATGCGGAACTGGTGGCCGCGGTCGCCTTCGAAATACAGCACCGCATCGACCATGTGCTCCAGCACCCGCGGCCCGGCGATCGCGCCCTCCTTGGTCACGTGCCCGACCAGCGCCAGCGCGAAGCCCCGGGACTTGGCGAGTCGAATCAGCTCGAAGGCGCACGCCCGCACCTGCCCCACCGTGCCCGGTGCCGCGTCGAGCGAGTCGAGCCACATGGTCTGGATGGAGTCGATCACGACCAGCGTGATGCCCGGCTCGGCCTCCAGCGCCGCCACAATGTCACGCAGGTTGATCGCGGCGGCGAGCCCGATCGTGGCATCGGCGAGGTCCAGCCGCCGGGCGCGCAGGCGCACCTGCGCCACCGCCTCCTCGCCCGTGACATAGAGCACGCGCTGCCCGGCGCGGGCGAGCGAGGCGGCCGCCTGCAACAGCAGGGTCGATTTGCCGATCCCCGGATCGCCGCCGAGCAGCACCGCCGAGGCCGGCACGAGGCCGCCGCCGAGCACCCGGTCCAGCTCCGCCAGGCCGGTCGCGGCGCGCGGCGGCAGCGCGGCCTCGCCCGCCAGCCCGACGAAGTCCAGCCGCCGGCCGGCGCCCGCCTTCGCCCGCGCGAGGCCGGGTCCGGCCTCCGCGGTTTCCTGGACGATCGTGTTCCACTCGCCGCAGGTCTCGCAGCGGCCGACCCATTTCGCGGTGACGGCGCCGCAGGACTGGCAGACGAAACGGGGGGCGGGCTTGGCCAGCGTCTTGCTCCGAACCTGCGGTGATATGCGCCGGCCAGCCGGCGCGCCGGAACCCATAAATTCGCCACCCGCGGCCGGCACGGCGGTCGGTTGCGCCGGATTGACAACGTTCCGTATATCGTGTTGATTGCGGCGAGCAAAGGAAGACTTCGGGATGGCGCGATGGGCGGTCCTGACCGGGGATGGGCGTCCTGGTTTTGGCGGTTCAGCACATGCTACGGCGTTCACCAGTTCAACGGCTTTCCTGGCCGCGGCTTCAGGGCTGACGACCGAGGACTACGCGAGTACGACGGCCGGTACGCTGATCGCGGACGGCGGCGCGCTTGACGGCCTGACCTACAGCTTCGCGACCACCGGCGGGATGGGTGGGGAAATCACGGAGCTCTACAACAGCTTCACGGGCTTGAGCCTGGGGGCGAAGCAGGTGTCCGGCCCGCTGTCGAGCCAGGACTTCTTCGGCGGCGGCGACAGTTTCACGATCACCTTTGCCCATCCCGAGACCGCCGTCGGTTTTTCGCCAACGTGAACCTCGATAGCGGCACGTACACGCTGTCAGCGGGGTCCGAGACCGCCACGACCGACCCGCTCGTCGCCGACACCGACACTTTTGTCTTTGTCGGGTTGACGTGCGCGACCCCTTTCACCTCCGCGACGTTCCGCAGCAATGACACTGGCGTCGGCTCCTACAACACCCCTGAGATTCTCTACGGCGCAACCAGCAACCCCGTGCCGGAGCCGATGAGCCTCACGCTTTTCGGTCTCGGCGCCGTCCGACGCCGCCGCGCCTGATCGCTGGACAATGCCATCGGCGGACATCCCGCCGGCTCAGTTCTTCGGCGGCGTCAGCACCTGCCGGCCGATGACGAGGCGCTGCACCTCGCTCGCGCCCTCATAGATGCGCAGCGCCCGGATCTCGCGGTAGAGCGATTCCACCGCCGTGCCGCGCGTGACGCCGAGGCCGCCGAAGAGTTGCACCGCGTCGTCGATCACCCGCTGCGCCGCCTCGGTCGCGTGCAGCTTCGCCATCGCCGCCTCGCGCGTGATGCGCCGGCCCTGCACGTCGCGTGCCCAGGCGGCGCGGTAGACGAGCAGCGCGCTGGCATCGACGCGGAGCGCCATATCGGCGAGCTTCGCCTGCGCCAGCGGCAGTTCGCCGAGCGTGGCGCCGAACATGCGCCGCACCTTCGCCCGCGCCAGGGCCTCGGTCAGCGCGTGCCGCGCGAAGCCGAGCGCCGCGGCGCCGACGCTGGTGCGGAAGATGTCCAGCGTCGCCATCGCGATGCGGAACCCCTCGCCCGGCTGGCCGAGCAGCGCCGCATCCGCGACCACGCAGTTCTCGAAGCGCAGGCGGGCGAGCGGGTGCGGCGCGATGGTCTCGATCCGCGCGGCAACGGTCAGGCCCGGCGCATCGGCCGGCACGTAGAAGGCGGAAACGCCGCGCGCCCCCGCCTCGCCCGTGCGCGCGAACACGACGTAGTGGTCGGCGATGCCGCCGTTGGAGATGAACGTCTTCTCGCCGTCGATGCGCCAGCCGCCGGCGACTTTCGCCGCCGTGGTGGCGAGGGCGGCGGCGTCGCTGCCGGCCTCCGGCTCGCTCAGCGCGAACGCCGCGATGTGCGTGCCGGCGCGCGTCGGGGGCAGCACGCGGGCGCGCAGCTCCGGCGATCCGGCAAGCACCACGGGCGCCGTGCCGAGCCCCTGCATCGCGAACGCGAAATCCGCCAGTCCCGCATGCCGCGCCAGGATTTCGCGCGCGAGGCAGATCGTGCGCACATCCGGCATCTCGCTCACCGCCGCATCGAGCCATCCCGCATCGCCCAGGCGGCGCACCAGGTGGCGGCAAGCCACATCGACATCCGCCGGCTCGCCAGGTGGCAGGTTCGCCGTCGCCCAGGCGTCCAGCCGCTCGGCGAACGTCCGGTGCCGCGGCTCGAAGAACGGCCAGTAGAGATGCTCCATCAATTGCCCTCGAAGCGTGGCCGCAACTTCTGCACGAACGCCTCGTAGGCGCGCACGAAGTCCTCGGTCTGCATGCAGGCGGCCTGCGCCACTGCCTCGGCGTCGACCGCGGCGTCGATCCCCATCGCGGCCTCGTCATGCAGGCAACGCTTCGTCGTCGCGTGCGCGCGTGCCGGCCCTGACGCAAGCGTGGCCGCGAGCGCCTGCGCCTCCGCCAGCACGTGGCCGGGCTCGCACAGCCGGTTGAAAAATCCCCAGCTCTCCGCTTCAGCACCGTCCATCGCACGGCCGGTGTAGAGCAGCTCCGCCGCCCGTCCGGCGCCGATCAGGCGCGGCAGCATCTGGCACGCGCCCATGTCGGCGCCGGCGAGGCCCACGCGCACGAACAGGAACGCGACCTTCGCGCGCGCGGTGCCGAAGCGCAGGTCCGACGCCATCGCCAGGATCGCGCCCGCCCCCGCGCAGACGCCGTCGACCGCCGCGATGACCGGCTGCGGGCAGGCGCGCATCGCCTTCACCAGATCGCCGGTCATGCGCGTGAAGTCGAGCAGGCCCTGCACGTCGCCCGCGCGCTGCATGGCGACCAGCGGCCCGATGATCTCGTGCACGTCGCCACCGGAGCAGAAATTCTCGCCCGCCCCGGTCAGCACCACCGCGCGCGTGTGCGTGTCCTTCGCCAGCGCGCGGAAGAAATCGCGCAGCTCGGCATAGCTGTGCAGGGTCAGCGGATTCTTGCGCTCCGGCCGGTTGAGCGTGATCGTCGCCACGCCCTTCTCGTACGCGAGCAGGAAATGCGCCGGCGCATAGGTGACGGCATCAATGCGAGCCATCCGTGCCTCCCGCACCGCGCCGGGCCGGCGCGGTCGCCGCTGGAGCATGATGACCGGCGGCGGAATCGCCGGAGGTCTGAATCATGCTCTCAAATCAAAAGGCTAGAACGGGTTGAGTGAGCGCGAGCGAACTCGTCCCGTTCTAGAGTTCGCCCTCCGCGCGCAGCATCGCAATGCTCTCGCGCAGCGCGCCGGCCGTCGTCTCGATATCGGCGGCGTCGTGCGCGATCGAGGTGAAGCCCGACAGCCGGCTGTTCACGTCGACGCCGTTGAGCAGCAGCGCGAGCCGCAGGCGCGAGACCAGATGCGCGTTCGGGTTCTTGATCTCCTCGATCGGCACCGCGTGCGGATCGAACGCGTCCGGGCGGATCGCGCGGCCTGCCGGGTTGGTGAACAGGTGAAACCCGGAGGAGGTGCCGTAGGCCGCCCAGGGCACGCCCTCGCTCGCCAGCACGCGGTTCAACGCCGCGCGCAGCGCCGCGGCCGTGGCGGCGGCGCGCTCGCAGGCATCGGAGCCGGCGACGACGCGCAGGCAGGCGAGGCCGGCGGCGGCGGAAACCGGGCTCGCGTTGAACGTGCTCTGATGGCCGATCCGCTCGCGCCCGGCGGCGGCCGTCGCCGCCACGTCGAGCAGGTCGAGCACGTCGCGCCGCCCCGCCACGCACGCGCCGGGCATCCCGCCGGCCACGATCTTCGCGAAGGTCGAAAGGTCCGGCCGCACGCCGAAGGCGCCCTGCGCGCCGCCGGGAGACACGCGGAAGCCGGTGACGACCTCGTCCATGATCAGCAGCGTGCCGGCCCGCTCGGTGGCGGCGCGCAGCGCGTGCAGGAACTCGGGGCGCAGCGGCACCTGCCCGAAGCTCGCGCCGGTGGGCTCGAGAATCACCGCCGCCACGTCGCCGCGCGCCAGCAGCCGCTCCACCGCCGGCAGGTCGCCGGGCGGGGCGAGCACGATGCCCTCGGCGACGCCCGCCAGCACGCCGGGCGTGGGCGTGCCGTCGAAATGGTTCGCGTAGCCCGGCGTCATGTGATCGTGCCAGCCGTGGAAGTGGCCGGTGAAGCGCAGCAGCTGCGGGCGGCCGGTGAACGCGCGCGCGAGCCGCAGGGCCATCAGCGTCGCCTCGGTGCCCGAGGAGGTGAAGCGGATGCGCTCGGCGCCGGGGACCATGCGGCTGATCTGCTGCGCCCAGGCAACCTCGCGCGGATGCGAGGCGCCGAACTGCGTGCCCTCCGGCGCCGCAGCGGCGATCGCGGCGGTGACGTCGGGATGCCCGTGGCCGAGGATCAGCGCGCCGTGGCCGCCGAAGAAATCGACGTACCGGTTGCCGTCCACGTCCCATTTATGGCCGCCCTCGGCCCGCGCGATGTAGGGGCTGTACGGGTCCTGCAGCCGCGCGTCGTGCGTGACGCCGCTCGGGAACAGGCGCGCCGCCTCGCCCGCAAGTTCCGCCGAAGCCGGCGTGCGGGCGCGCCATGCCGCGACGATGCGGGAATTGCTCTGCGTCATCGCGCTACAGCCCCCGATGCGTCCCGTCGCAGAGCGGCTTGCCGGCGGTGTGCTTGCAGCCGCAGAACCACGCATCGCCCGTCGTGTCGGCGGTGTACTGCACCGGCGCGAGCCCGCTGCCCTTGTGGGAGCCGTCGCAGAACGGCTGGGCCTTGCTGCGCCCGCAGGCGCACCACCAGTACTCCTTGCCGGCCTCCACGCTCACCTGGAACGGCGCACGCTGCGCGATGACGGGGGCGGCGGCGGACATGGCGGACTCCGGAACGGCTGCCCGCGTTTATAGCAGCGGCGCTGCGGTGTGCCATCACGCGCGCGGCCGCCGCTCCAGCGTCACGATCGCGACCCCGGCGGCGGAGATGGCGAGGCCCACCCACGCCAGCGGCTGCACGCGCTCGCCGAGC
>JAFKFJ010000131.1 GCA_017307335.1 Alphaproteobacteria bacterium
TCGCGAACATCGTGATCTGGCCTGCCCAGATCGAGCGGTATCGCCGCGCGGTGGTCGGCGCCGCGCTGCTGGTGGTGGAGGGTCGGGTGCAGCGTTCGCCGGAAGGCGTGGTGCACGTGGTGGCCGAGCGCCTGGAAGATCGTTCCGCCGCGCTGCGCCGGCTCGACCGTCCCGCCGTGATGGCACGCAGCCCGCTGCCCCGCTCGCGCGATTTCCATTGATGCGCTAAGCTTGCCCGCCATGACGGCGATTCCGCCCGCCTATACGCTGCGCCGGCCGGCTGGCCTCCAGGAGGGGGAGGACATCCGGCAGGGCGGCATCGCGCGCGCCGAGCTTGAGGGCGTGATCGCCGGGCGTTTCGCGCTCGCGGTGCAGCCGGTGGTCCGGCTCGCCGACCGCTCCGTCGATCATCACGAGGCACTGCTGCGCTGCCCGCCGCTGCCGGCGGCCGCACTGCTCTCCGCGGCGGAGGCCTTCGGGCGCGAGGCGGCGCTCGACCTCGCCGTGCTGCGCGCGGTGGCGCCGGGCGAAGCACCGATCGCCGTCAACCTCTGCGCCCGCTCGCTGCAATCGCCCGCGTTCGCCGCGTGCCTGCTTGACGCGCTCCCCGCGCGGCCGGTCCGGTTCGAGCTCACCCGGCTCGCGGCGATCGACGACCTCGCCGCCGTCGCCGCCGCCACGGCGACGCTGCGCGCGGCCGGCGTGCCGGTGATGCTCGACGCCGTGGATGGCGGCCCCGCCTCGCTCGCCTGCCTCGCTGCCGTCCGCTTCGACGCGCTGAAGATCGCCGGCAGCGTCGTGCGCGCGGCGGCCGGCGGGGAACGCGGACGGCGTCTGCTCGGCGAACTCCGCCGCCTCGCCGCGACGATGGAGGCAGCGACGATCGCGACGCAGGTCGAAACGCTGCCGCAGGCCTGGGCGATGCAGGCGGCCGGCGTCACGCTGGCGCAGGGCTGGCTGTTCGGCGCGCCCACTCAGTCGCAGTTGACGTGACCGGTGGCGATGCAGTCCTGCCGGGCCATGTAGGCCTGAAACCGCGGAAACAGCCACCAGCCGGCCAGCAGCAGCAGCACGATGGCTGCCAGCACGGCGGAGGGCAGCCAGCGCGGCGGCTCGGGCGGGTCCGGCTTCATGCGCTGCATGTGCCAGAGGCCGCGCAGCCGGCAAAGCCCTCGGGCCGACTGGCCGCCTCAGTGCCCCCCGCCATGCGCAAGCCAGGCGCTGGTCGCACCGATCACCGCGCGCGCCGCCCCCGCCAGCCCGGCAATCCCGCCCAGCAGCAGCAGCACGCGCATGCCGCCCGACGCGCGGGCGATCGTGTCCGTCATCTCCTTCTGCTCCTGCCGGATTTCGGCGAGCAGGCCGAGGACCACCGTCATCCGTTCCTCGAGGCGCGCGATGCGCTCGGCGTCGCCTGCGATCAGGGGGACCTCCACGGCCTGCGCTCCCGTCGCGTCGGCGACCGCCGCACGCCTATTGGCCGGAACCACAGTTTTCGATCCAGCCGCGCGTGAACACGTAGAAATTGGCCGTCCCGCTGCCGGAACGGATGCCGATCTGCCCGCTGGCATTGGCCAGCACCTGGCCGTCGAGCGAGTCGATCGTCACCGATGAAACGGTGTCCACGCCAGGATTGGCCGCGGCGCTCCCCTGCGCGACGTCGCTCTCGAACGGCGAGGTGAAGATCGCGGCCGAGGAACCGTTCGTGCCGACGCGGGCAAGCGGCGCCACGACCACGCCCGGCGGCACGCTGAGCGTGACCAGCGAGCGGGCGGACGTGCCCACCGTCGCTGCGTAGTCGGTCACCACCGCCGCCCAGTAGAAGTACCGCTGCGAACCCTGGATGACCTCGTTGAAGCCGACGATCTGTGCAGACGCATTGGTCAGGAACGAGCCGATGCGCCGATAGGCGGTGGTGCCGGCGGGCGCGTTGGCGGCGGTCACGGACGTGTCGAAATAGATGTCCGCAGCCCCGCCCTTGATGATTGCGAACACGTGGTACCACGTGCTCGCGGCGACCGTCAGGCCGTTACCCATCTTGGCGACGGGCGCGCCCGCGCTGCCCGTGCCGGCCACCCAGGCGCCGGCGGTCGAGCCGTAGAAGGTCGCGCTGGTGCTGATCCACGACGCGGCCGTGCTGTCGGCGCACATGCCGCTGCCGACATCCAGCACGGCGTTCGGGCTCGCGCTGTCGTTTGACAGCAGGAAGCCGGCGATGTGCCCACGCACGACCGTCGCGCCGCCCCCGCCGCCGGCCGGCGCGGCCCAGGTGCCGTCGGCGCGCAGGAAGTTGGCCGTGCCGCCGCCGGAGGCCGGTACCGCGCCGGAGAGCGTGCTGGTGAATGCATTCACCAGCGCGGTGAGCTGCGCCTGCGTCAGCCCGGTCGGCACCGCGCTCCCGCCACCGTTGTTGCCGAGCACCGTGTTGCCCGCGATGGCCCCAAGGCTGATCGTGCCCGTGGTGGTGATCGTGCCGCCGGCCAGTCCCGCGCCGGCGATGACGGCGGTGACGCTGCCGCCGCCGGTCACCGAGGCGTTCAGCGTGCCGCCGCTGACCGAGAGATTGGCCCCCAGCGCCAGCGTCTGGCCGACGCCGGCGGTGCCCGTCGTCGCGACCAGGGCGTTGGCGCCCCCCGACGGGATACCTATCACCCAGGCGGGGTCCAGCCCGGCGCCGTTGGTGATGAGGCTCTGGCCGGTTGCGCCCGGCGCCAGCACCTTCCAGCCCGTCGCACCCCGATACAGCAGGTTGCCGTAGGTGGTGCCGAACGCGGCGTCGAACGCGGCGCTGTTGACTACCGGCGCGCCGTTCACCTCCAGCGTGCCGGCGCTGGTCACGGTCAGCGTCTGCTGGCCCTGCGCCTTGCTGCCCCAGGCGAGGGCGTGGCCCGGCGCCATCACCAGCGCGTTGCCGTCGCTCAGCGCGGCATTGTCCATGCGGATGCCGTGCAGGAAGCTGCCGCGTGCCTCCAGCGGCGTGTGCGGCCACGCGGTGGTGTCCGTGGCGTTGCTGGCTCCGCCCACGAACACGCCGCGGCCCTGCGGGGCGATGCTGTCCTCGGCGGCCATGAACACGCTCTGCGACGCCGCGGAATAGCCCCCCGGCTGATAGGTGCCCGGTGCGATGCCCAGCGTCTCCAGCGGCGCCCCCTGTGCGTCGGCGAGCGTCAGCGTGCCGCCTGCGGTGTTGCGGATGCACACGCCCTGGCTGCTGCCGGAGCCCACCGCCTTCACTGCGACGATGGCGGAGCCCGTGGAGAGCGCGGTGTAGTTGGCGCTGTAGATGCCCGCCGCGGTCAGCGCCGCCTGGATCGAGGCCGCCACGTCCGTCGGCCACCCGGTGCCGGCGCCGCCGCTCAGCGTCGCGATCACCGGCCCGTGCACGGCGCCGGTGAGGTCGGTCGCGGTGATGCTGATCTGGTCGGTGGTCAGGCACACCGGCGAGGTCACGTCGCTGCGCGCGGTCGCGAACCCTTTCGGCGGCACCGGCGGCCAGTACGTGCCCGCGCGCAGCCCGACCTTGGCCAGCGTGGTGTAGCCCGCGGCGTTCGCCAGCACGAGGCCGCCGGGGTTCTGCCCCATCCAGCAGGTGATGAGCAACTGCCCGTTGGCGTTGGTGTCGGCGTTCACGCCGGGGATGTTCGCCGCCTTGATCGCGGCCGCCACGTCGCTGCCGGCCCCGGCGCCGCCCACGGTGATCGTGACGCCGTTCACCACCAGCTGATCGCCGACCGCCGCACTGCCGGTGCCGCCGAGCACCATCGCGTAGCCGCCGCGCGGCGCGGTGTAGGTGCCGGCCGCGATCCCCAGCGTGCCGAGCGCCGAACCCGACAGCGTGAGGATGCCGAGATCGGACGCATTGGTGCCGAAGATCACCAGCCGGCTGACCACGCCGCCCCACGTCGTCACCGCCGCGCGCAGATACGGGATGTTCGCGGCATTGATGGCCGCCGCGACCGAGGCGAGGTCGCCGCGCGCGCCATCGGTGTTCAGCGTCACCGTGGTCGCGATGCCCGCCGTCACGCCGCCGCCCGAAAAGCTGACCGCGGGCGCGCTGGTGTAGCCGCTGCCGGCAGCCGTGATCGTCACGCCCACCACCGAGCCGCCGAGCATCACCGCCGTGCCCGCCGCGCCGCTGCCCCCGCCACCAGCGAAGACCACGGTCGGCGCCGAGGTGTACGCGCCGCCCCCGGCAGTAACCGCGACGCTGCCCACGCCGGTCCCGATCAGGCTCGCCGTCGCCTGCGCACTCAGGTCCATCCGAATCGTGATCGTGGCGTTGGTCGCGACGGCGGCCGGATTGCCGTTCGAGAACACCGCCGGGTAGCTGACCCAGCGCTGGTTCAGCCCGCCCGTGCTGCCGTCATACGAACCGACCGAGCCGTAGGCGAACAGGATGTTGCCGCCGTAGTTGCCGTTCTGCCCCCATGGGTCGATCGACATTCCCTGCACGGTGTTGCCGAAACCCGATTTCCAGGTCCAGCCGGCCTCCGCGCCGTTGTTGACGATGTCGATCTCCGACAGCTCGGCCGAGGTGGAGAGCGACGCGCGCGCGGCACTGTCCTCATCCAGCGTCGTGCCCTCGATGACTTCCCACAGCCCCCAGCCCGAACTGTTGTCGAACAGGTTCGGCCAGGAGTGGATGCGCTGCTCGGCGATGTCGATGCCGGAATGCGTCTTGCCGTAGAGGTTCTGGTTGGTATAGCGCCGGTCCCAGCCGACGCGCATGGAAAGGCTGTTCTGCGGCGTGTTGTAGATATACTCGCCCACGAACGGCGCGTTGGTCGGGTCGCCCACGACGGGCGCGAAGCCGAACCAGCCGCCGGCGTTCTGCGTCTGCCGATACGCGCCCTGCGTCGTCTCCACCCGGTCCACGCCGAGATAGCCGGCGCCGCTGATATTCGCCCCGTCCTCGAAGATCACCGCGACCGAGCGTCCGCCCGGCTGGTTGACCGTCGCGCCGAGCTTGTAGGTGCCGCGCGGCACCGTGACCGCACCGAAGGTGCCGGCGGGGATCGCATTCATCGCCGCCGCGAACGCGGGCATGCTGTCGGCAGCACCCGTCGGGTCGGCGCCGAAGTCCAGCACGTTCAGGCGGTCCGCCGCGCGGCTGCCCGCCGTGCGCGCCGTCGTGCTGCCCGTCGCGGTGACGCTGGCGGCGGAGATGTTCGCCTGGTTGGCCGGCGTGTAGCCGAGCAGGCCGGTGATGTCGGCGGCGGAGAGCGTGGCGCCGCCCGTCACCTGCCCTTTCGCGTTCACCGTGACCTTCTCGAACGTGCCGGGCGTGGTGATCGCGGGCAGCACGGCGGTGATCGTGCCGGTGCCGGTGCCCGTGACGTCGCCGCTCAGCGTGACCGTTCCACTGCCGCCTCCGCCGCTGCCGGCATTGGCGAGCACGAAGGCCGTGGTGGCGATC
>JAFKFJ010000132.1 GCA_017307335.1 Alphaproteobacteria bacterium
AGCGGCAGGGCGAGCAGGGCCTGGTAGTGCAGCCGGTGGCGGATCGACGAGAAGCCGGAGCGGTCGAGCAGGGCGATGAACGCCGGCAGCGCCCAGACCGAGAACGTGTCCGGCTCGGCGAAGCTTTCCTGCACCCGGTCCACCGTGAGGTCGGTCGGCAGGCGCAGGCGCTGCGGCGGATTGGCGAGATGGCCCGGCGTCAGCACGCGGGCACCGTCGAGCACCCAGTTGCCGTTGACCAGCTCGGCGCGCGCCGCCTCGATGCGCTGCACGGGCTGGTCGGCGGCGTCGAGGCGAAAGATGCTCACCCGGTCGGCGCTGAGCGCGTCGCCCTTCGCGTGCACGGCGCCGGCGTGCAGGATCGCCACCCCCTGCGGATCGAGGCCGCGATCGGACTGCCGCAGCCAGAGCTGCCCGCCGTTGAGCGCCAGCGGGCCGTTGCCGCTTTTGAGGAACTCCGTCTCCAGCACCTCGGCGCGCGCACGCATGACGGCGGAGACGGGCGTCACGGCGCCGGTCGCGAAGGCGCCGAGCGCGATCGCGCACAGTGTCGGCAGTGCCAGGAACTGCCAGGCCGAGATGCCGCTCGCCCGCGCGACCACGAGTTCTGACGAGCGGGTGAGGCGCCAGAACGCGAGAATGCCGCCGAGCAGGACGGCGAACGGCAGGATCTGCATGCCGATCCATGGCAGGCGCAGCGCCGCGATCTCGCTCACGATGCCGAACGTTGCTTCCGGGCGGGTGGCCGAGCGGCGCAGCAGCTCGATGAAATCGAACAGCGCGATCAGGCCGGTGAGTGCGCCCAGCATGGCGAGCACCGCCAGCATGAACACGCGCGTGACGTAGCGGGCGAGCGTGACGGCGAAGCGCACGAGGTCAGGCCGATTCCAGGTGCGCGCGCAGGGCGCGCGGTCCGAACCGCAGTTGCGGCGCGAGCAGCAGCCACGCGCCGATCACCGCCGGCGCGATCGCATGCAGCCAGATGAGCGGGATCAGCCGCGTGTCCCGGGTTGCCAGGTTGATGACAGCGAGCCCGGTCGCCAGCAATGCGACCACGATCAGCACCGCGACCAGGGGGCGCAGCACGCCGCCATGGCGGCGGAACGCGCCCATCAGCACCGAGACCAGTGCCACCATGGTGAAGCTGGCGGCGGTGAACGGCGCGGCCAGACGGCGGTGCGCCTCGACCTTGAGCTTGCCGAAGTCGCGCTCGGCGACGCTGCCGGGTGCCGGGTGCAGCAGCTCGGGGATCGACATCTCGGTGACGTCGCGCAGCCGTGTCTCCTCGCCCTTGTCGCTCTGCGTGAGGTCGATGGAGTTCTGCGCGAAGGTCAGCACGTTGAGCCGCCCCGTCCGCGCGTCGATCTCCTCGCGCGAGCCGTTGATGAGCAGGACGCGGGGAATCCCCTTGTTCGCGATCAGCCGCCCGCGCTCGGCAAAGATGGTGGCGGGACTGTTCGCCTGCCGCGCGTCATGCACCATGATGCCGTGCAGCGTGCCGTCGGGGTCGCGCGTGCGCACATAGACGGTCAGGTCGTCCGAGACCGAGGTGAACACGCCTTCCTGCAGCAGGAAGGCGGCGAGGCGGTTGCGGATTTCGAACTGGTACTGGCGAAACTCCTGAAACGCCGCGGGCACGATCCAGATGTTGAGCAGGAAGCACGATGCCATGACGAACGCGGTCAGCAGCAGCGCCGGGCGCGCCAGCGCCAGCGGGGAGAGGCCGGTGGTGCGCATCACCGTCAGCTCGCGGTCGCCCGCCAGCCGCTGGTAGACGAACTGCACGACGACGAAGCTCGTGATCGGCAGGATCACGGCGATGAAATTCGGGATCAGCAGCGAGGTGAGCTGGAAGAACACGCGGAACGAAAGGCCGCGATTGACCACGAGCTCCACGAAGCGCAGCGACTGGGTAAGCCAGATCAGCGCCACGAGCCCGCCCGAGACCGCGAACAGCCCCAGCATGAGCTGACGCAGCACATAACGGTCGATGCGCGTCAGCGACGCGGCGGGGCGCCTTTCTGGCCGCATGGCGGAAGGGGATCCGTTGGGTCTCGTCCCGCCACTCTAGCCGGCTCGGGGGGCGCGAGGCAAAGCCGCGGCGGGACCGGCCGGCGCCGGCCGGTCCCGCCGCCTCCGTCAGCGTGTCGGCGGCGCGCTGCTGGCCCAGGCATGGCCGTGCACCAGCCCCTCATCGTGGTCGCAGGCCCCCGCCGGTGCGGGTGCCGGTGCGAGCGCCGGTGCGAGCGCCGGTGCTGGCGTCGATGCGGGCGGCCCGGCATGG
Source organism: Alphaproteobacteria bacterium (assembly GCA_017307335.1). Lineage (GTDB taxonomy): Bacteria > Pseudomonadota > Alphaproteobacteria > Acetobacterales > Acetobacteraceae > JAFKFJ01. Next base: position 2,285 of record JAFKFJ010000132.1, read on the forward strand.
AACTGCGCGGCCTCGGTGCTGCCCCGCAGCGCGGTGGTCGAGGACCGGCCGCCGGAGGCCGCCACGGCCACCGCGTCGAAATAGCCCACGCCCACCTCGCGCTGGTGCCGCGCGGCCGTGTAGCCGTCGGGCTCGGCGGCGAACTCCGCCTCCTGCAGCGCCGCATAGGCGGCCATGCCGTGATCGCGGTAGCCGCGCGCGAGGGAGAACATGCCGAGGTTGAGGCTGTGGAAGCCCGCCAGGGTCACGAACTGGAAGCGGTAGCCCATGGCGCCGATGGCATGCTGGAACGATGCGATCTGCTCCGGGCCGAGCTTGCGGCGCCAGTTGAAGCTGGGCGAGCAGTTATAGGCCAGCATCTTGCCCGGGAAGCGTTTCGCGATCGCCGCGGCGAACCGCTCGGCCTCGGCCAAGTCAGGCTCGCTCGTCTCCCACCACAGCAGGTCGGCATAGGGCGCGTAGGCGAGGCTGCGCGCGATCGCGTAGTCCACGCCGCGGCCGGGCTGGATGCGGAAGAAGCCCTCTGCGGTGCGCTCGCCGCTGAGGAACGGCCGGTCCCGCTCGTCGATGTCGGAGGTGAGGAGCTGCGCGCTGTGCGCGTCGGTGCGGCAGAGCAGCACGGTCGGCACGCCCTCGACGTCGGCGGCGAGGCGGGCGGCATTCAGCGTGCGGATGTGCTGGCTGACCGGCACCAGCACCTTGCCGCCCAGATGGCCGCATTTCTTCTCGCTGGCGAGCTGGTCCTCGAAATGCACGCCGGCGGCGCCCGCCTCGATCATTGCGCGCATGAGTTCATAGGCGTTGAGCGGGCCGCCGAAGCCGGCCTCGGCATCGGCCACGATCGGCGCCATCCACTCGGTGCCGTCATCGCCCTCCAGCCGCGCGATCTGGTCGCAGCGGCGCAGCGCGCTGTTGATCCGCCGCACCACGGCGGGCACGGAATCCACCGGGTAGAGCGACTGGTCGGGATACATCTGCCCCGCCGAGTTGGCGTCGGCGGCGACCTGCCAGCCGGAGAGATAGATCGCCTTCAGCCCCGCCTTCACCTGCTGCACGGCCTGGTTGCCGGTCAGCGCGCCGAGCGTGGGCACGAAGGGCTCGGTCCGGAGCAGGTGCCAGAGGCGGCGCGCGCCCATCTCGGCGAGCGTGTGGCGGACCCGGAAGCTGCCGGCGAGGCGGGCGACGTCGTCGGGCGAGAAGTCGCGGACGATGCCGGCGAAGCGGTCGGCATCGGCGCGCGGCGCGCCGGCAGGCATGCCATCGGGGATCTGGGCGGCGAGAGGCGTCGGGCGCATGGGGCCCTCCTTCGGCTGAACCTGAAGGCGTCAATAATTCACATTGCGGCGCGGAAGTTTATCGGGAAGATGCGCATGAGCCCGCAATCAGGTAAGGAAATTCACTGATGCTGCGGAAAATCCGTAAAGGCTGAAAAGATGGCCCGGCCCCTTATCGGCCGCACCGTCCGCCGGTTCCGGATGGAGCGGCGCATGACGCAGCAGGCGCTGGCGGTGCGGCTCGGCATCTCCGCGAGCTACCTCAACCTGATCGAGCACGATCAGCGCGGGGTCAGCGCGGCGCTGCTGATCCGCATCGCCGAGACGCTGCGCGTCGAGCTTGCCGAGCTTTCGGGCAGCACCGAGCGGCAGCTCGAGGCGCAGTTGCGCGAGACCTTCGCGGACCCGCTGCTGAACGCGGAGACGGTGCCCGAGGGCGAGGTGGCGGCACTGGCCGCCGGCAGCCCCTCCGCGGCGCGCGCGGTGCTCGCGCTCTACCGCGCCTGGCGGGTGGCGCGGGAGGATTCCGGGGGCATCGCGCTGCCCTCGGGCCGACGGCTGCTGCTGCCGACCGAGGAAGTGCGCGACTTCTTCAACGACCGCGCCAACCATTTCCCGCCACTCGAGGCGGCGGCCGAGGTGCTGGGCGCGGCACTGGCCGCCGCGCGGCCGGCGGAGATGAACCACGCCGTTGCCGAGCGGCTGCGCCAGCGCCACGGCATCGCGGTGACGGTGGGGCCGCTCACCGGCGCGCTGCGCCGCTACGATGCGGCCGCGCGGGCGCTCTATCTCTCCGACATGCTGCCGCGCGAGAGCCGCGGCTTTCACATGGCCTTCCAGCTCGCCCTGCTCGAAGCGCGGGAGGCGGTGGAGCAGGTGATGGCGGAGCGTCCCGCCTCCACGCCCGAGGCCGCGGCGCTGATCCGCATCGGGCTGCTCAACTACACGGCCGCCGCGCTCCTGATGCCGTACGCGCCGTTTTTGGAATCGGCGCGGGCGCTGCGGCATGACATCGACGCGCTGGCGGCGCGGTTCGGCGTGAGCTTCGAGCAGGCGTGCCACCGCCTCTCCAGCCTGCAGCGCGAGGGCGCGCGCGGCGTGCCGTTCTTCTTCCTGCGCGTCGATCCTGCGGGCAACGTTTCAAAGCGGTTCTCCGGCGCCGGGTTTCCGTTCGCGCGCTACGGCGGCTCCTGCCCGCGCTGTGTCGTGCACACCGCCTTCGCGACGCCGGGCATGCTGCGCGTGCAGGTGGCGCAACTGCCGGACGGGGCCGCATTCGTCTGCATCGCCCGCACCGTCACGGCGGCGCCGGTGCGCTGGGGCGATCCGCCGCCGGTGCACGTGATCGCGCTCGGCGCGCCGCTTGCCCAGGCGGCGGAGCTGGTCTACGCGGACGGGATCGACCTTGCGCACGCCGCGGTCGGGATCGGGCTATCCTGCCGGCTGTGCGACCGGCAGGACTGCCGCAGCCGCGCCTTCCCGCCGCTGGAGCACCGGCTGGCACTCGACCCGCAGACCGCGAGCGCCAGCCCGTATCGCTTCGAGGTGCGCCGCGCCTCCTAGAACGCGACCTTGTCGCCGCCCTTGAGCTCGAGGATCTCGCGCGCCTCGTCGGGGGTGGCGACCTCCAGCCCCAGGCCCTCGATGATCTGGCGCGCCTGGCGCACCTGCTGGGCGTTCGACTCCGCGAGCTTGCCGGGGCCGATCCACAGGCTG
>JAFKFJ010000191.1 GCA_017307335.1 Alphaproteobacteria bacterium
GCCTCGGCGCGCGGCGGCGGGGCGCCGGGGATGCGGGCGGCGAGCGCGCAGGCGAGCGTCACCGCCTGCTCCAGCGCCGCCGGGTCCGGGGCGAGGCGCCCGCTGGCCTCGCGCTGCAGGGTCAGCGTGGCACTCACGTTGCCGCGCCGCAGCGCCTTCGCGGCGGCCTCGCGCAGCGCCGGCTCGATCGCGTCGCAGCCCGGCGGGAGGCGCAGCCGCACATCCAGCCCGCGGCCGTTGACGCTGCGCAGTTCCCAGGTCCAGGCCACGCCGTCCGCGCTCCCCGCGGCGCGGGCGAAACCGGTCATGGAGGCGAGGTCGGGCATGCGCGGATCTCACGAAGGGCGCGACCTTCTAGCAGTGCCGCGATAGGCTCGGAACATGGCTCTCGCACGTGTCCTCATCACCGGCGCCTCGAGCGGCATCGGCCGCGCGCTGGCACTGGCACTGGCAGCACCCGACGCGGAGCTGCATCTCGGCGGTCGGGACACGGCGCGCCTCGCCGCGGCGGCGGAGGCGTGCCGGGCGCGCGGGGCGCGCGCGGAGGCGCGCATGGTCGATGTCCGCGACGCGGCGGCGATGGCGGCCTGGATCGGGTCGGTGGGACCGCTCGACGTGGTGATCGCCAATGCCGGCATCTCGGGCGGCACCGCCCCGGGCGCGCCGGAGACCGCGGCGCAGGCTCGCGCCATTTTCGCGGTCAATCTCGACGGCGCGCTGAACACGATCCTGCCCGCGATCGACAACATGCTCGCCCGGCCGCCCGACGCGGCGGGCGTGCGCGGCCGCATCGCCGCCATCGCCTCCATCGCCGCCTTCCTCCCCGCCCCCGGCGCGCCCGCCTACTGTGCCTCGAAGGCGGCGCTGGACCGCTGGACGCTCGCGACCGCGCCGCGCCTGCGCCCGCATGGGGTACTGCTGACCAGCATCTGCCCGGGCTTCATCCGCACGCCGATGACGGCGGAGAACAGCTTCGCCATGCCCGGCCTGATGGATGCCGACCGCGCCGCGCGGCTCATGCTGCGCGGCATGGCGGCGGGGCGGATGCGCGTGGTCTTCCCGTGGTGGCTCGCCGCCGGCGCGCGGCTGGTGGGCGCCCTGCCGCCGCCGCTCGCCGCGGCCCTGCTCCTCCGCGGTCCGACCAAGGCCCCGCTAGCGGACCGCTGAGCGCCGCTCCAGGTTCGGCAGGAACACCGCCAGCAGCCCGATCGCCGGCAGGAACGCGCAGATGCGATACACGGTCTGGATGCTGGTCATGTCCGCGAGCTCGCCCAGCGCCGCCGCGCCGAGGCCGCCCATGCCGAACGCGAGCCCGAAGAACAGGCCCGAGACGGTGCCCACGCGCCCCGGCAGCAGCTCCTGCGCATAGACCAGGATCGCCGGGAACGCCGAGGACAGGATGAGGCCGATCGGCACCGCGAGCGCGATCGTGCCCGCGAGCCCGACATAGGGCAGCGCCAGGGTGAACGGCAGCACGCCCACGATCGAGCCCCAGATCACGTATTTCCGCCCCAGCCGGTCGCCGAGCGGACCGCCGAAGAACGTCCCGGTCGCGGTCGCGGCGAGGAACACGAACAGATAGATCTGCGCCGACTGCACCGATACGCCGAAGGTGTGGATGAGGTAGAAGGTCAGATACGTGTTGATGCTGGCCAGATAGAAGAACTTCGAGAACGTCAGGGCCACCAGGATCACCAGCGAGCCAACCACGCGCCCGCGCGAGACGCTCGCGTGCACGCCCGCGGCGGCGCGGGGCCGGCTGGCCAGCGTCGAGCGGCGGCGCACGTACCAGCGCCCGACATTGCTCAGGATCACCATGGCCAGCAGCGCGAACAGCGCGAACCAAGCGACGCTGCGCTGGCCGCCCGGCAGCACGATGAAGGCGGCGAGCAGCGGCCCGAGCGCCGATCCGGCGTTGCCGCCCACCTGGAACAGCGACTGCGCGAGCCCGTGCTGGCCGCCGGAGGCATAGCGCGCCATCCGCGACGCCTCGGGATGGAACACGGCCGAGCCGAGCCCGACCGCGGCCGAGGCCACCAGCACCGCCGGGAAGCTCGCAGCACGGGAGAGCAGCAGCAGCCCGATCAGCGTCGCCGCCATGCCGATCGCCAGCGAGTAGGGCATCGGCCGGCGGTCAGTGACGATCCCCACCACCGGCTGCAGCACCGAGGCGGTGAGCTGGAAGGCCAGCGTGATCAGCCCGACCTGCCCGAAATCGAGCGCGAGGCTCGACTTCAGCATCGGGTAAAGCGCCGGCAGAAGCGACTGCATCGTGTCGTTCAGGAGGTGCGAGAACGACAGCGCCACGAGGACCGAGAACGCGGCGCTTTCGGCGGCTGAGGTGGCGGGCAGGGTGGCCGTGAGCTGCTTCTGCATGGAAAGTCCTTCCGCAGTGCACTATCGCGAAGCGCCCGCGGCGCGCCAACGGCCCGCACGCGCGGTTGCACGCAGGGCTGGCCTGCGCCAATTTGCGCGGCCAGTTTGCCCGCGACGGGCGGCGCCGCTAAGTTCCCGTCCCAAACCCCACCGGAACCGGCCGTGCCCGACATCTTCGACGAAGTCGACGAAGAACTACGCGCAGATCGGGCGCAGGCCCTGCTCAAGCGTCATGGCGGCACGATGCTCGCGGTGGCGGTCGCGATCGTGCTCGTCGCGGCCGGATACCAGGGCTGGCGCTGGTACGACCAGAAGCGCATCAACGCCGTCGCCGCCGACTACATGGCCGCCATGCGGACCGAGGCCGAGAAGGGACCGGCGCGCGAAGCCGCACTCACCACCTTCGCCTCGGTCGCCGACAGGGGCGCTGCCGGCTACCGCACCCTCGCACGCCTGCAGGAAGCGGGGCTGAAGGCGGCCAGCGGCGACCTCGCCGGCGCCAGCCGGCTGTGGGACACGGTGGCGGCCGACGGCAGCGCCGATCCCCTGCTGCGCGACCTCGCCAACCTGCAATGGGCGATCCACCACCTCGACACCGCGGCACCGGCCGAGGTCGCCGCGCGCCTGGCGCCGCTGGCGGCGCCGAGCAATCCGTGGCACCCGCTGGCCAGCGAGGCGCAGGCGATGCTCGACCTGCGGCAGGGCAAGCGGGCAGCGGCGCGCACGACGTTGCAGGAGCTGTCCCGGGACCCCCTCGCGCCGCAAGGCGTCCGCCGCCGCGCCGACGGCCTGCTCGCGCGTCTGGGCCAATAAGACGGGGCCAATAGAGATGACACAGAGCCAGCGTCTGACGCGGCGCGCCGCGTTGCTGTTGCCGCTTGCCGCCACCGGCTGCGAGACCCTCGACTCGATCTTCGGCACGAAGAAGGAGCCGCTACCCGGCAAGCGCATCGCGGTGGTCGGCGAAAGCCGGGGACTGAAGGTCGACAACCCGCCCGACCGCAGGATCGCGCTGCCGCCGCCGGCACCGCTGCCGGACTCGCCGCAGGCCGGCGGCAACCCGTCGCATGTCGTGGGCCATCCGGCGGTGCGGGAGCGGCTGGAGCAGGCGTTCCAGGTCTCGATCGGCGAGGGCGGCGGCTATCGGCGGAAGCTGACGGCCCGGCCGGTGGTGGCAGGCGGGCGCATCTTCACCATGGACAGCGACGCCGTCGTCACCGCGTTCGACCTCAAGAGCGGCGGGCGGATCTGGCGCACCGAGACCGCGACCGACGAAGACGACAGCACGAATGTCGGCGGCGGCATCGCGGTCGATGGCGGCATCGTCTACGCCGCGACCGGGCTTGCCGAGATGCTCGCGGTCGACGCCGCCAGCGGGCATATCCGCTGGCGCAAGCGGCTGCCCACACCGGCCCGCGCCGCACCGACCATTGCGGAGGACCGGCTCTACATCCCGACACTCGACGAATCGCTGCTCGCCTTCGCGAAGTCCGACGGCACCAAGATCTGGAGCTTCCAGGGCGCCGCGGCCCCGACCTCGATGCTGGGCCTGCCGTCGCCCGCCTATGCCGACGGGCTGGTGGTCGCGGGCTTCGGTTCCGGCGAGCTCGTGTGCCTGCGCGCGGCCACCGGCTCGGTGAACTGGACCGACGGGCTCTCCGCCGGCCGCGGCCGTGCCGCCCTGGTCGAGTTCAGCGCGATCCGCGGCATGCCGCTGATCGCAAGCAGCCGCGTCTACGCCGCCGGCCTGGGCGGCCTCTGCGTGTCGCTCGACCTGCGCTCCGGGCGGCGGCTGTGGGAGCGGGAGTTCGGCTCCGAGCAGACGATGTGGCTCGCGGGCGACTGGCTGTTCGCGCTCACCCTCGACCAGCAGCTCGTCGCGCTGAACGCCGAGGACGGCACCGTCGCCTGGGTCACCCAGCTTCCGCCGTACGAGGACATGGAGAAGAAGAAGGACCCGATCACCTGGGTCGGCCCGGCGCTCGCCGGCGACCGGCTGATCGTGGCCGGGAGCACGAAGCTGGCGCTGTCGGTGAGCCCCTATACCGGCAAGATCCTCGGCCAGCAGGACCTGCCCGGCGCGGCCTCGGTCGCGCCGGTGGTGGCGGCGGGCATGGTGCTGCTGGTCACCAACGACGGGTCGCTGCTCGCGCTGCGCTGACCGCATGCCGCCCGTCGTGGTCATCGCCGGCCGGGCGAATGTCGGCAAGTCGACGCTGTTCAACCGCCTCGCCGGGCGCCGCACCGCGCTGGTCGCCGACACGCCGGGCGTGACCCGCGACCGGCGCGAGGCGGAGGCGATGCTGCGCGGGAGGACGGTGCGGCTGGTCGATACCGCCGGGCTGGAGGAGGCGCCGCCGACCTCGCTCGCCAGGCGCATGCACGCCGCCGCCGCCGCCGCCGTGGCGCAGGCCGACCTCGTGCTGTTCACCATCGACGCCCGCGCCGGCGTGACCCCGGCGGACGCGCACTTCGCCGCCTGGCTGCGCCGGCAGGGCCGCCCGGTGCTGCTCGTCGCCAACAAGACGGAAGGCCGCGCGGGTGCGGCGGCGGCGCTGGAGGCATTCTCGCTCGGCCTCGGCGAGCCGCTCGCGGTCTCTGCCGAGCACGGCGAGGGGATCGCCGACCTGATGCGCGAGATCGCCGACCGGCTGCCCGAGGCCGCGCGGGCGGCGAACGCCGAGGAGGACGGAGAGGGGGCGACGCGGCCGCTGCGGCTCGCCATCGTGGGCCGGCCGAACGCCGGCAAGTCCACGCTCGTCAACCGGCTGCTCGGCGAGGAGCGGCTGCTGACCGGCCCCGAGCCCGGCATAACGCGGGATGCGATCACGGTGCGGCTGCACGACGCCGACGGGACGGCGTTCGAGCTGGTCGACACCGCCGGCTTGCGCCGCCGTGCGCGGGTCGTCGAGGCGCTGGAGAAGCTCTCCGTCTCCTCCGCGATCGAGGCGCTGAAGATGGCCGAGGTCGCCGTCCTCGCCGTGGATGCCGCCGAGGGGCTGCACGACCAGGACCTTCAGATCGCCCGCCTGATCGAGCGGGAGGGTCGCGCCTGTGTCCTCGCGCTGACCAAGTGGGACGCCGTGACCGACCGGCCCGGCCGGCTGCGCGCGCTGAACGACCGGCTGGAGATCAGCCTCGCCCAGCTCAAGGGGCTCGCCGTCGTGCCGCTCTCGGCGCTGACCGGCGAGGGGATGGCGAAGCTGCTGCCGGCCGTGCGGCAGGCGCACGCGGTCTGGAACACGCGGGTTCCGACCGGGGCGCTGAACCGCTGGTTCGAGCAGGCGCTGGCGCGCCATCCGCCGCCGCTCGTGGACCGGCGGCGCCTGAAGCTCCGCTACGTCACCCAGCCGAAGGCGCGCCCGCCGACCTTCGTCGTGTTCGGCACCCGCGCCGAGATGACGCCCGAGGACTACCGCCGCTACCTCGCCAACAGTTTGCGCGAGACGTTCGCGCTGCCCGGCACGCCGCTGCGCCTGCAGTTCCGCGGCACGGACAACCCGTTCGCGCCCGCCTGACGCCGATCCGCCCCGCTGCGCTCGTTTGAGCGCCCGCCCCGTTGCAAGCGCCGAATGGCGGATTGCTGCGGATGCTCACATCTCAGCGATTCGTGAAGTCCCCTTGTCAACGCTCTGTCATGATGTCGAGTCCGCCGGTTTATCCATCGAGACGTCCACAGAACTATCCCGCGAATTGTGGATAGATCTCGGACGCATAGGTTACTTGCGCACCGGCGTCGGGACGGGTTGACCACATCCTCGCTGGCGATGCCTCACGCCATACGACCGGTGGCAGCGTTAATCCTTTGCCAACCAGTACCCACGCAGGCTTTGCGCCCTGGCGATGGGCACGAGCCGCGGGATTGCCGATGTTCGATCCGCTGGAGCTGTGGCGTGGCGTGGACGACGCGGTGCGGCGCGAGGCCGGCCGGCCGCGCCCGGCGCCGCAGCCACTGCCGCCGCGGCGCGCGGCGCCCGCCGCACCACAACCCATGCCACCGAAGCGCGCTCCGAACCGGCCGATCGAACGCCCCGAGCGGCTGCCGGAGCCCGTGTAACCCGCGCCATGCGAGCCACCCCGGGAGAAGCGCGTCCGAAGGGCTTGCCGCTATGCCGCCCCCGGCGCCTCGCGGCCCACCGGGGCGCCGCCACGCGCCACAAGCTGCGCCCGCAGCGCGCGCACCTCGGCGCGCAATAGTTCCGTCTCCACGCGGTCGTATGCCACCGCCGCACGGCCGGCGAATTCGCGCAGCATCCCGCGCTCGTCAGCGTCGATGTCGCTGCCGGTGATATGCGGGCCGAACAGCGCCACCGCCAGGCCCTCACGCGCGCCGCCGCATACCGGCACTGCCAGGCACGGCATCTGATCGTCGCCCGGCAGCCCGGGCCGCCGCCATCCGCCGCGCGGCAGGCGCTCCGGCACACCGCTCGCGAGGCTTCGCAGCACCGGCGCGTCGAGGTCGCTGCGCAGCGCGCGCAGTCCGTCGCGCATCCAGCCGACCACCGGCTCCACCCGGCGCAGCTCGCCATCCGTCCAGCGGAACACCGCCGCCGAGGACAACTGCAACGCACGCACGGGCGCCTCGACAAGCAGATGGTCGATCGTCGCGTGCTCGCGCGCCTTCAGCATTGCCGCTGCCGCATGCGCGAGCTGGTGCTGCGCGCGGTGGAAGCGCCGGCTGAACGCATGGTCCACGAGGTCGACGCCGATCTCGTGCAGCCGCTGGCCGACGATCAGCACCACCGGCCCGACGACCAGCGGCCAGATCCACTCCGGCAGATGCAGACTCTCCTGATAGGTCGCGGCAAGTTCGTGCAGGTAGAGCACCGGCACGCCGAGCCCGAGCGCCAGCGCAGTGACGATGGTGCCGTGACGCAGCGGGATCGCGACGCTGACCACGCGCCGCCGCCGGATCGCGGTGCCGACGAAATACGCAATCACGCCCTGCAACAGATAGAGCAGGCCGATCACCGCCTGCGGCGGCAATGCGCCCCAGATGTCGTACAGCAGCGCCGAGGACTGGCAGATCTCGGCAAAGATGAAGGCCGGCAGCCCGATCGCGCAGCCGGCGATCGCCCAGCGCATGCGCGCCTGGTCCTGCGGATGCAGGTCGCGCCGGCGCAGCAGCAGCAACAGGATCACCGCGGCATTCACGGCATAGCCGCTGAGGAACACCGTCTGCGCCACGGCCTCGGTCGGCACGCCGAACAGGTTGGCGGCGCTGAGCAGCATCGCCGCGGCGATGACCACGCCGATCCACGGCGCCGCCAGCTCCACCCGATGCCAGCGCGGCTCCGGCGCATCGGTGGGAAAGCGCACTGCGAAGATCAGCAGCCCGGCATAGGCCGCACCCTGCGCGAACGCCTCGGCGACCTGCTGCACGATAACCACGAGCGGCCATGATTGGAGAATCGCGTAGTAGGCGTACGACTGTCCCGGATTGAACCACATTGCGTAGAGAAAGAATCCCCACGTCATCGGGCTCGACCGGGTCCAGACGAGGTGAACGGCGTTGAGCACGAACAGCACGCCCACCAGCGTATTGGCGAGCAGCACGAGCCGCGATGGCCAGTCGAGCGGCGCGGACGCCGCCTGCAGATGCACGACCCGCGCCGGCCCGCCCGCCGCAGGCTGGACCGCGAGGTCGAGCGTGCGCCCCTGCAACACGTACTGCAGCCCGCCGAGACCACCGAGCACGGACACGAGGCCGGCGCATGCCCCGCTCACCGGCGCATTGCAGCGCATGCGCGAGAGGTCGATCCGGTCGCCCACACGCAGGCCGGCCGAAGCGGCGGGCGAGGCGGCCGCGTCGCGGAACGGGCTCGTCACGTCGCGGATGGCGCCGTTGTTGTCCGCCGAGAACCCAAACGCGCCGAGCGGCACCGCGACGGCGTAGAAGCCCGGGACAATCATCGCCAGCGCCCACAGCGCGAGCAGCACGAGCAACACCCGCCCGAGGGGGCTGGGGCGACGGCCCGGCGCGGCGGGCTGGGCAGCGGAAATCCGTCCGTCCTCCCCGGTGTTCAGTGCAGCGTCATGCCGTCGAGCGGGATCTCCGGCGTCCGCCCGGCGATCAGGTCGCGGGTGATGCGTGCGGCGCCGCAGGACATGGTCCAGCCGACATGGCCGTGGCCGGTGTTGAAGAACAGGTTGCGGTGCCGGCCGGTGCCCAGGATCGGCGTCCCCTCCGGCGTCATCGGCCGCAGCCCCGCCCAGTAGCTGGGCTGCGTGTAGTCCGCGCTGCCGGGCAGGATCTCCTGGACCTTGCCGAGCATCACCCGGAAATCCGCGGGTCGGTGCGAGGCGTCGTAGCCCGCGAACGCGGCGGTCGCCGTCACCCGCAGCCGCTCGCCGAGGCGCGACCACGCGATCAGGTTGTCCTCGTCCACCGTACCCACGGTGGGCGGCGTGTGGTTGCCGCCGATCGGCATGGTGAGCGAATAGCCCTTCACCGGATAGACCGGCAGCCAGCGGTCGAGGCCACCCAGCAGGCGGGGACTCCAGACGCCGAGGGCGAGGACGAACGCATCCGCCTCCAGCACGCCGCGATCGGTGGCGACGCCGGTGATCCGCCCGCCATCGGCGATCAGCCGCCGGGCGGTGGTGCCGAGCAGGATCTCGCCGCCACGGGCGCGCACGACCTCGGCCAGCGCCTGGGTGAAGCGCCGGCAGTCGCCGCTCGCATCGCCCGGCGCATAGATGCCGCCGGCGATGCGCGCCTTGGCCGGCGCGAGCGCGGGCTCCAGCGTCGCGATCTCGTCGGCCGACAGCACCTGCTGCTCCTGCCCGAGCGCACGCAGGACGGCCATGTTGCGCAACCCGCGCTCCAGCGTCGCGGGCGAGCGGTGGAAATACAGCAGACCGCGCTCGCTGAGATCGAAGCCGATGCCGGTCTCGGCAGCGATCTCGCGCAGCACCGACTGGGCGTAGGTGCAGAGCCGGTGCTTGCGCCTGGTGTTGCGGCGGGCGCGCTCGGCGGTGCATTCGCGCAGGAAGCGCGCGCACCAGCGCCAGAACGCCGGGTCGGCGCTGAGGTGGAGGCGGAAGGCCAGATCGTCGCGCCAGAGCGAGCGCAGCAGGATCGCCGGCACCTTCGGCGACGCCCAGGCGAAGGCGTGGCCCGGCGCGATCATGCCGGCGTTGGCGAAGCTGGTGCCGCGCGCCACCTCCGGCTCGCGCTCCACCACGGCAACCTGGTGCCCGTCCTTCAGCAGCTCATAGGCGGTGGCGATGCCGATCACCCCGCCGCCCAGCACCAGCGTCCGCATCGCCCCCGCCCCGCGGAATGCCGGCCGGGAATCTACCCGGCGCGGATACCGCCCGCTACTCGGCGCAGGCGATGACCCGGTCGCCGTCCCAGATGCCGAGGCAGATCCGCTCGCTGCCGCGCACCAGCAACAGATACGGGTCCAGCACCGCCCGCTCCTCGATCAGCTCGCCGAGCATCAGCGCCGAGCCGGGCGCATCCTGCTGCAGCCGCCGCGCATGCGCCGCGATCGCCGCCGGCACGCCGAGCCGGTCGAGCGAGGCCGGCAGCACCCACCGCTCCTCCCAGTGCGCCCCCGCGCGCAGGCGCAGGACGCCGGTGGTGAACAGCGGCAGCAGCAGGCACATCCACCCGAGGCTGACATACCAGGGCAGCGCCGGAGACACGTGCCCGAAGCTCTGCGCCACGCCGCCGGTGACGGCCGCGCCGATCACCGGAACGAGCAGGCCGAGCACCAGCAGGCCCTGATGGCGGTACCAGAAATTCGGGCCAAACGCCGCGACCTGCGCCGCCTTGTGCGCGGCCAGACCCTCCGCGGCGACCGGCGCGATGCCGTGGCGCTCCAGCACCTCGGCGAGCGTTTCATCACGCGCAACGGGGCGCGCAATGGACAGGGCTGAGTCGAATGGCATGGTCTCACACTCCCTTGCCGTGACCTGATCCGCAGCGTCCGCGAGACCACCCGGCGTTCAAAGACAATGTTCGGTGACTGCGCGGCCGGCGGAGACCCCTTGCCAACCTTCCTGTCACGCGACAGTTTCCCCGGCCGCCGGCGAACCCCGCGCCGCAGCAGTGAAGGGGCAATGAATGGGGCAATGAACGGGAGAGAATGCATGCCGGCACTTGAACAGCGCACGATCGCCAAAGTGTCGCGCCGCCTCGTCCTGTTTCTGATCCTCTGCTATTTCGTGGCCTATCTCGACCAGGTGAACGCCGGGTTCGGCGTGTTCGCGAGCCTGCCGGTGTTCTGGACGCCGCCCGCGGCGTTCCTCTCCGGGTCCGCCGCCGCCGCCGCCGCCGCCGCCGCCGCCGCCGCCGCCGCCGCCGCGGGCATCGCCATCATCAACGCGCTCGGCAACCTTGCGGGCTTCCTCGGGCCCTACGCGACGGGCTGCATCAAGGACGCGACCGGCAGCTTCGAGGGCGGCCTGCTCGTGATCTAGGCGCGCGGTTGGTTCGGATCGGCATCTCGGGCTGGACCTATCCGCCGTGGCGCGGCGTGTTCTATCCGCGCGGCCTGCCGCAGAAGCGCGAGCTCGCCTTCGCCGCCGAGGCGTTCCGGACGATCGAGATCAACGGCACGTTCTACGGCCTGCAGCGGCCCGAGAGCTTCGCGAAATGGGCCGAGGCGGTGCCCGAGGACTTCGTGTTCGCGGTGAAGGCGCCGCGCTTCATCACGCATCTGCGGCGCCTGCGCGAGGCCCGCATACCGCTCGCGAACTTCTTCGCCTCCGGCCTGCTGCGGCTTGAGCACAAGCTCGGCCCGCTGCTGTGGCAACTGCCGGCCAGCTTCCGCTTCGATGCCGGGCGCATCGAGGCCTTTCTGGCCGCCCTGCCCCACGACACCGACGCCGCCGCGGCGCTGGCGCGGCACCACGACCAGCATCTGACCGGCCGCGCCTTCACCAAGCCCGCCGCGCACCAGCCGCTGCGCCACGCGCTCGAAGGCCGGCATGCGAGCTTCGCCACGCCCGAAGCCGTCGACATGCTGCGCGCGCATGGCGTGGCGCTGGTGTGCAGCGATGCGCCGGCGTGGCCGCATCTCGGCGACGTCACCGCGGATTTTGTCTACTGCCGCCTCCACGGCGCCGAGGAGCTGTATGCGAGCGGCTATGATGAAGCGGCCCTCGACGCCTGGGCGACGCGCGTGCGCGCCTGGAGCGCGGGCGGGCGGCCGCGGGACCTCGAGCATGTCGGCGCGGCGCCGCAGCGCCGGCGGCGCGACGTGTTCGTCTACTTCGACAACGACGCCAAGGTGCGCGCACCGGGCGACGCGCGCGCGCTGATGGACCGGCTCGGCCTCGGCTAACCCTTCTCGACGCGCCCGCGCTCGCGCCGGCCGAGCGCCAGTTCGGTGACGACGCCGTGCAGCGTGCGCAACTCCTGCTCCGTCACCTCGCCGCGCGCGAAGAAATGGCGGATGTTGCGCACCATGCCCGGCCGCTTCGGCGCGTTGCGCAGGAACCCGCAGGCATCCAGCTCCGCCACCAGATGGCCGAGGAAATTCTCCAGCTCCGCCTTCGTCGCCACCCGCGTCTCGTTGGTCATCAGCCGCCGCGCCGGCGTCGCGTCGGCGGCCAGCCACCATTCGTAGGCGAGCACCATCACCGCCTGCGCGAGGTTGAGGCTGGCGAAAGCGGGATTGAGCGGGTAGCGCACCAGCGCGTCGGCACGCGCCAGGTCCTCGCTGTCGAGCCCCGCGCGCTCCGGCCCGAACAGCACGCCCGCGCGCAGCGACCGCGCCGCGATCGCGCGCAGCTCGGCGGCGGCGCCGCGCGCGGTCAGCAGCGGCTTGACCACATGGCGCGGCCGCGGGCAGGTGGCGAGCACGCGGTGCAGGTCATGCGTCGCCTCGGCGACATCGGCGTGCAGCGTCGCCGCGTCGAGGATCGCATCGGCGCCCGAGGATGCGCGCCACGCCTTCTCCTGCGGCCAGCCGTCGCGCGGGGCGACGAGGCGCAGATGGAACAGGCCGCCATTGGCCATCGCCCGCGCCGCGGTGCCAATGTTTTCCGCAAGCTGCGGGCGCACGAGGATGACGACGGGGCTGCCGGGAACCGGTTCCAGCGGCGCGCCGCCGTCGCGGCCGGTCATGCCCGCTTCTTCATGCGCGACGCCACGTCGTGCCGCCCGGCCCATCCTCCAGCAGCACGCCCTGCGCCGCCAGTTCGGCGCGGATCGCATCGGCGCGGGCGTAGTCGCGCGCGCGCCGGGCCGCGAGGCGCTCGGCGATCGCCGCCTCGATCGCACCGTCATCGCCGCCGCCGCGGAACCACGCGGCGGGCGTCTGCCCGAGCAGGCCCAGCACCGCGCCGCCGCCGCGCAGCGCCACCGCCGCGGCCTCGTCGCCGCTGAGTGCCGCGTCGGCCAGCCGGTGCATGGCCGCGATCGCGAGCGGCGTGTTCACGTCGTCGCACAGCGCCTCGATCACCGGCGCCGGCGCATCATTCCTGGCACCCGCCGCGGGCGCGCGTTCCAGCGCCCGGTACCAGCGGTCGAGATCCTTGCGCGCCTCGCCCAGCAGCGCCTCGGAAAAGTCCAGCGTGGCACGGTAGTGCGTGCGCAGCAGCGCGAGCCGCACCGCCTCGCCGGGTGCGGTCGCCAGCACGTCGCGCACGGTCAGGAAGTTGCCCAGGCTCTTCGACATCTTCTCGCCGCCGATCAGCAGCATGCCGTTGTGCAGCCAGTACCGGGCGAACGCCGAATCGGGAAAGGCGCAGCAGGACTGCGCGCGCTCGTTCTCATGGTGCGGAAACAGCAGGTCCTGCCCGCCGCCGTGGATGTCGAAGCTTTCGCCAAGATAGGTCCACGCCATGGCGCTGCACTCGATGTGCCAGCCCGGCCGCCCGCGGCCCCAGGGGCTATCCCAACCCGGCAGATCGGGCGTGGATGGCTTCCACAGCACGAAGTCGCCCGGATCGCGCTTGTAGGGCGCGACATCGACGCGCGCGCCGGCCAGCAGCTCCTCCCGCGAGCGGCCGGACAGCCGGCCGTAGTCGGGATAGCGCGCGACGGCGAACAGCACGTGGCCCTCGGCCACATAGGCGTGGCCGGACCCGATCAGCCGCGTGATCAGCGTGATCATCTGCGGGATATGCGCCGTCGCACGCGGCTCCTCGTCCGGCGGCAGCGCGTTGAGCGCCGCCATGTCGGCGTGGAAATCCGCCGTCGTGCGCGCGGTGATGGCGGCGATCGGCTCGCCGCGCTCGGCCGCGCGCGCGTTGATCTTGTCGTCCACGTCGGTGATGTTGCGGACATAGGTGATGCGCGGATAGAGCCGCCGCAGCAGCCGCACCAGGACGTCGAACACCACCACCGGGCGCGCGTTGCCGAGATGCGCGAGATCGTACACCGTCGGCCCGCACACATAGACGCGCACATGCTGCGGATCGAGCGGCACGAAGGCTTCGCGCCGGCGCGTCAGGCTGTTGTGCAGGCGCAGTTCGGGCATGGCCGGCTCCGGCTGGGGCGGGCGCCGTTTTCGGGCCAACCGCCGCCGGAATCAACCGGCGCCGGCCGCAGCCCCACCCTCAGAACAGCGCGTCGAAGAACGTCTTCGGCTTGTTCTGGATGATCGGGGTCTCGCCGGTCGTGGGGCTGTGGCCCAGGGCGGCGTCCTCACGGAGGCGCTGCGCCTCCTTCTGCGGGTCGACCACGACGCCGGGCGGCGGCGGCGTACGCCAGAACATCAGCTTGTCGGTGAGCGAGTGGTCGGAAGCCTCGTGCGCCGCCTCCTCGTCCACCTCGCGGCGGATGGTGTTCGGCGCCGGCGGCCCGGCGGCGGCCAGCAGCGCCTGCTGGCCGGCGCTCTGATCCGGCCCGGCCTGCCCCCCCAGCGCCGCCTGCGGCACCAGCGTCGCCTCGCCCGCCTGGCTCATCGACTGCTCCTGCGGCCGCGGCGCACCCGGGCGCGGCGGGCGCAGCGAATAGTCGGGCGGGATCGTGAGCGGAGCGCGAGTCGTGACCGTGAACTCATCGGGCGCGTCGCGCGTCAGCCCGAAATCACGCTGCAGCTCCTCCCGCGAACAGCCGAGCAAGGCCGCCGCGCATACTGCGAGAAGAGCGAAACGCCATCGTGACAACATAGGCATTTTTAAGCCCGGTCCGAGGCGCCGGCAAGGTGGCCGTCGCGCCGGTGCAGCCCGTCGATCACCAGCGCCGCGACCCCGCAGACGATCGCGGCATCGGCAACGTTGAAGACGTACCAGGAATAACCGAAGGCGTGGGCGTGGATGAAATCGACCACCGCACCGAAGCGCAGCCGGTCGATCACGTTGCCGACCGCGCCGCCGGCGATGCCGCCGAGCGCCAGCGCCACCAGCGCCCGCTCCGCCCGGCGCAGCCACAGCGCCAGCGCCGCCACGATCACCAGCGCGCCCACCACCAGCACCGGCGCGGTCCAGGCCCCGAGCGAGTTGAGGAACCCGAACGTCACCCCGCGGTTCCAGACCATGGTCAGGTTGAGGACCGGCAGGAGCGCGATGGAGCCGCGCGCGGGCAGGTCGAGCACGTCCAGCACCCACCACTTGCTCGCCTGATCCGCGATCAGGATCACTGCCGCCGCGATCAGGCCCAGGGCCGTCAGGCGGCTATGGGTCATGGCGCCCATGCGCCACGCCGGGCCTCGCCCGGCTCATTCCGCCGCCGCCCGGCAGACCAGCCCCGACTCGACCGCGTCGGCGCAGCGCAGGCACAGCGCCGGATGGGCCGCCACCGAGCCGACCTCCGGCAGCACGCGCCAGCAGCGCGCGCATTTCATGCCGGGCGCCTTAGTCACGACCACGCCGCGCCGGGCCGGGTCTGCCTCCTCGCCCGGCACTGGCGCCGCGCCATCGGTCACCCGGACCGCCGAGACGATGCCGAGCTCCGCCCATTCCTCGGCGCCGAGCAGCGCCCGCTCGTCCTCCGTCAGCGGCAGGTCGACCGCCGCCTGCAGCGAGGCCCCGATCAGGCCGGCCGCGCGCGCCGCCTCCAGGTGATAGGTGATGCCGCGCCGGATCGCCCGGATCGCGTCCCAGCGCAGCGCCAGCGCCTCATCCTTCCAGCGTGCCGGCACCTCGGCGAAATCCTGCAGATGCACGCAGGTCTCTTCGCCGAACCGCGCGACCCACGCCTCGTCGGCGGTGAACGGCAGCGCGGGGGCGAGCCACGTCGTCAGGCAGCGGTGCAGGTGATCCAGGACGGTGCGCGCGGCCCGGCGGCGCAGCGCGTCCGGCCGGTCGCAGTAGAGCGAGTCCTTGCGGATGTCGAAATAGAATGCGGAAAGATCGGCGGCGCAGAAGGCATGGATCGCGGGATACAGCCCCGCCCAGTCATGCGTCGCCACGGCCTGCCGCACTGCCGCGTCCAGCTCGGACAGCCGGTGCAGCACCCAGCGTTCCAGCTCCGGCATCTCCGCCTCCGGCAGCGCCTCGGCCGGGGCGAAGCCGGCGAGGCTGCCCAGCAGCCAGCGCAGCGTGTTGCGCAGCCGGCGGTAAAGCTCGGCCTGCTGCTTGAGGATTTCCGGACCGATGCGCTGGTCCTCGGTGATGTCGGTGTTCATCACCCACAGCCGCAGGATGTCGGCGCCGTACTGCTTCTCCACCTCCTGCGGCGCGATCACGTTGCCCAGGCTTTTCGACATCTTCCGGCCCTGCTCGTCGAGCGTGAAGCCGTGCGTGAGCACCGCGCGGAACGGCGCGCGCCCGCGCGTGCCCACCGCTTCGAGCAGGCTGGAATGGAACCAGCCGCGATGCTGGTCGGAGCCTTCCAGATAGAGATCGGCGGGCCACGGCAGATGCCGCGCCTCCAGCACGAAGCCGTGCGTCGATCCGCTCTCGAACCACACATCGACGATGTCGCGAACCTGCTCGTACTCCGCCGGATCGCGGCCGGGGCCGAGGAAGCGTTCGGGCGGCGAGGCGTACCACGCATCCGCCCCTTCCTCCTCGAACGCGGCGACGACGCGCTCGACCACCGCGGCATCGCGCAGCGGCTCGCCGCTCACGCGGTGCACGAACACCGGGATCGGCACGCCCCAGGCGCGCTGGCGGCTGATGCACCAGTCCGGGCGCGCCGCGATCATGCTGGAAAGCCGGGTGCGCCCGCCGGCCGGGACGAAGTCGGTTTCCGCAATCGCGCGCAGCGCCTTTTCGCGAATCCGCTGCGGCCCCTCCATGCCGATGAACCATTGCGGCGTGGCGCGGAAGATCAGCGGCGCCTTGGACCGCCAGGAATGCGGATAGGAATGCACGAGCGTGCCGCGCGCCAGCAGCCCGCCCGCCTCGGTCAGCGCCGCGCAGACGGGATCGGCGGCCTTGTAGACATGCACGCCGGCGAAGCCCGGCACCCAGGCGTTGAACGTGCCGTCCGGCCCGACCATTTCCGGCACGTCGAGCCCGTGCGCGCGGCCGAGATGGAAATCGTCCTCGCCATGGCCCGGCGCGATGTGGACGAAGCCGGTGCCCTGTTCGGTGGTGACGAAATCGCCGGCCAGCAGCGGCGTGTCCTGGTCATAGCCGCGGCCGCGCAGCGGATGCGCGCAGACGATGCCGAGCAGGTCCGCGCCTTTCTCGATGCGCAGCACATGGTGCACCGCGATTCCCACCGCCGCGCAGAACTGCGGCAGCAGCGCGAGTGCCACGAGCGCGATCTCGCCGTGGCGCGCCAGGCTCCCCGGCGCCACCTGGTCGACGCGCACGACGGCGTAGTCGATCGCGGTGCCGCAGGCGATGGCGCGGTTGCCGGGAATCGTCCATGGCGTCGTGGTCCAGATGACGACGGAGGCGCCGACGAGGTCCGGCTCCGGCGCGCGCAGCACCGGGAAGCGAACGAAGATCGTGGTGCTGGTGTGGTCGTGGTACTCGACTTCGGCCTCGGCGAGTGCGGTCTTCTCCACCGGGCTCCACATCACCGGCCGCAGGCCGCGATAGAGCTCACCGTTGAGCAGGAATTTGCCGATCTCGCCGGCGATCGCCGCCTCGGCCGGCTTGTCCATGGTCGCGTAGCGGTGCGCGAAGTCGCCGAGCACGCCGAGGCGCTGGAACTCGTTCGCCTGCACGCCCATCCAGTATTCGGCATAGGCGCGGCACTCGGCGCGGAACTGCAGGATCGGCACCGCATCCTTGTCGCGGCCGGCCTTGCGGTACTCCTCCTCCACCCGCCACTCGATCGGCAGGCCGTGGCAGTCCCAGCCGGGGATGTAGTCGGCGTCGTAGCCGGCCATCTGCCAGCCGCGGTTCACCACGTCCTTGAGGATCTTGTTCAGCGCCGTGCCGATATGCAGGTGCCCGTTGGCATAGGGCGGCCCGTCATGCAGGATGAACTTCTTCCGCCCGCGCGACGCCTGGCGCAGCCGGTGCCACAAGCCCATCTGCCGCCAGCGGGCGAGAATCTCCGGCTCGCGCTTCGGCAATTCCGCGCGCATGGCGAAGCCGGTCTGGGGCAGAAAGACGGTGTCGCGGTAGTCGCGCTGCTCGCTCATTGCCCCTTCTATGGTCAGCGGGGCGGCGCGCGGTCAAGCAGTTGCCGGGCCGCCGCCACGTCATGCGCGATCTGCGCGCGCAGCTCGTCCAGGCCGGCGAAGCGCCGCTCGGCGCGCAGGAAGCCGTGCAGCGCCACGCTGACCTCGGCACCGTAGAGGTCGCCCGTGAAATCAAACAGATGCGCCTCCACCCGGCTCACTAACCCGCTGCTCACGGTCGGGCGGCGGCCGATGTTGGCCACCCCCGGCCTGATGGTGCCGTCGGGCAGCGCCACGGCGACGGCATAGACCCCCCGCGCCGGCTCCAGGTGCCGGCCCAGCGGCACGTTCGCGGTGGGAAAGCCCAGCGTGCGGCCGCGCGCGTCGCCATGCTCCACCACGCCCCGGATCGCCCAGGGGCGGCCCAGCTCGGCGGCCGCCCGCTCGGGGTAGCCGTCCTGCAGCAGGCGGCGGATGCGGCTCGCGGAGATCGGGCCGCCGCCGTCGGCGAGCAGGGTCGCGGCGGTGAGCCCGATATCCAGCGCCTCCGCCCGCGCCGAGAGGAACGCCACGTCGCCGCCGCGGCGGTGGCCGAAGGCGAAGTCCGGGCCGCAGACGAGGTGGCGCGCGCCGATGCCCTGGTGCAGCACCTCGGCCACGAAGGCGTCGGCGGTCATTTCCGAGAAGGCGCGATCGAACGGCAGCTCATAGAGAATCCGCACCCCCAGCGCCGCCAGCGCCGCCGCCCGCGCGGGGGCGAGGGTCAGGCGGAACGGCGGATCGTCGGGGCGGAACAGTTCGCGCGGATGCGGCTCGAACGTCAGCACCGCGAGCGGCGCGTCGGGGCGCGCGGCATGGGCGGTGCGCAGCAGATGCGCATGGCCCAGATGCACGCCGTCGAAATTGCCCAGGGCCACGGTCGCCCCGCGGGCGGCGCGCGGCAGGTCGCGCCAGTCGCGAAAAATCTCCATCCTCAGCCGCGCACGGGGGGGATCACCACCGCCTCGCCGTCGATCACGGTGCGGCCGGCGACGGTGCAGATCGTGCGCAGCGTGGCCCGCTTCCGCTCGGTGTCCAGCCCGGTCACCTCGACCGTGGCGGTCACCGTATCGCCGATCGCAACCGGGGCGCGAAACTGGAGCGTCTGGCTGAGATAGATCGAGCCCGGCCCCGGCAGCCGGGTGCCGAGCACGGCGGAGATCAGGCCCGCGGTCAGCATGCCGTGGGCGACGCGGTGCTTGAAGACGCTGGCCGCGGCGGCCTCGGCGTTGAGGTGCACGGGGTTGGTGTCGGACGAGACGGCGGAGAACAGGAGGACATCGGCCTCGGTGATGGTCTTGCCGGTGCTGGCGGTGTCGCCGAGTTTCAGGTCCTCGAAGCAGATGCCCTGGGCCATGCGCCCCTCGTTGTGCGATGCAGCGTATAGATGCGACAGCGGAGCGGCCGCGTCCAGCCACTTGCGCGCGCGGAACTGCCGGGGGAGAAGGCGGCATGACCGATTCAATCCTCGAGGCGGCCCGACTCCTGCGCGCGGCCCGCCGTGGTGCCCCGCTCGCGGCGTTGCCCGAGCCGCTGCGCCCCGCCGACGCGGATGGCGCCTATGCGATTCAGCGGACCCTTGTCGCCGGCGAGGCGATCGGCGGCTGGAAGGTGGGAATCGGGCCGGACGGGAAGATGTTCTGCGCCCCGATGCCGCAGGCCGGCATCGTCGCCAGCCCCGCGAAGCTTGGCGCCGGCCGCATGCGCGGCATCGAGGCGGAGGTGTCCTTCCGCGTCGGCACCGACCTGCCGCCGCGCGCCACGCCCTACGGCCGCGAGGAGGTGATCGCGGCGCTGCCCACGGCGCATCCGGCGATCGAGGTGCTGGAGTCTGCCTACGAGGACGGCGACAAGGTCGATCCGCTGAGCCGCCTCGCCGATCTCGTGATGCATGGCGGGTATGTCTACGGCCCGGGCCTCGCGGCGTGGCATGGGCTCGATTTTCCCAACATCACCGTCACCCAGACGATCGACGCCGACGTCATGCAGCGCACCGGCAACCCGGCGGGCGACATGATCCGCCTCGTCATGTGGCTCGCCGATGCCGGCGCCACCTGGGCCGGCGGGCTGAAGGCGGGGCAGATCGTCACCTGCGGCTCCTGGACCGGCAAGACGCTCGCCGGTCCCGGCGCGCGGGTCAGCGTGGTCTTCCCCGGGCTCGGCGAGGCGAGCGTCGCCTTCGCGGGATGAGCGGACCGCTCGCGGGGCAGGTGGCGCTCGTCACCGGCGCGAGCCGCGGCATCGGGGCGGCGACGGCGGTGGAGCTCGCGCGCCGCGGCGCGCACCTCGTCATCACCGCGCGGACCGAGGGCGGCCTCGCTGAGACCGATGACGCGATCCGCACCACGGGCGCCGAGGCGACGCTGCTGCCGCTCGATCTGACCGCGGGCGAGTCGGTCGACGCGATCGGGCCGAGCCTGCACCAGCGTTTCGGCCGGCTGGACATCCTGGTGAGCAACGCCGCGGCGCTGGGGCTGCTGACCCCGGTGCCGCACATCCGCGATGCCGAGTGGGCGGCGGTGGTGGGCGTCAACCTCACCGCCACGCTGCGGCTGATTCGCACCTGCGCCCCGCTGCTGCTGGCCGCGCCGGCGGGGCGGGCGGTGTTCGTGACCAGCGGGATCGTCGCAGCACCGGCCGCCTACTGGGGCGCCTATGGGGCGACCAAGGCGGCGCTGCATCACCTTGTGGAGACCTGGGCCGCCGAGACGCGGACCAGCCGGCTGCGGGTCAACCTGTTCGACCCCGGCATCGTCGCGACCCGGCTCCGCGCCCAGGCCATGCCCGGCGAGGACCCGCGCGGCCTGCGCCCACCGGCGGCGGTGGCCCCGGCGCTGGCGGATTTGTGCGGCGCCGAAGAGACACGGCACGGCGCGGTGATTCGTTTCGCGCCATAGGGTGCCGAAGCGGTTGCCCGGCGCGGCGCAAAACGTCAATCTGGACCGTATGGAGCGGGGGAATTGCGAAACGCTGGCGCTGCCGAGCGGCCCGGCGCGCATTGAATGGCGCCGCAGCCGGCGGGCGCGGCGGGTGAGCCTGCGCATCGACCCGCGCGGCGGCGCGGTGGTGGTCACGCTGCCGCCACGCGCCGGGCGCACGGCGGGCATGGCGCTGCTGATGAACCACGCGGACTGGGTCGCCGCCCGCCTTGCCGCGCTGCCCGTCGCGGTCGTCTTCGCCGACGGCGCCGCGGTGCCCCTGCACGGTGCCGAGCACCGGATCCGCCATGTCGGGCCGGCGCGCGGCACGGTCTGGGTCGAGGGTGACGAAATCCTGGTCGCGGGCGATCCCGCCTTCCTCGCCCGCCGCGTCGCCGACTTCTTCCGCGCCGAGGCGCGCCGGCGCTTCTCCGAGCTGGTCGCCAGCAAGGCGGCGGCCGCGGCGGTCACGGCGCGGCGGGTCAGCGTGAAGGACACCAACAGCCGCTGGGGAAGCTGCGCGGCGGACCGCAGCCTCGCCTTCTCCTGGCGGCTGGTGATGGCGCCCCCGCACGTGCAGGACTACGTGGCCGCGCACGAGGTCGCGCATCTGCGCCACATGAACCATGGCCCGCGTTTCTGGGCGCTGGTGCACGAGCTCACCCCCCATGCCGCGAGCGCCATGGCGTGGCTGCGCGAGGAAGGGCCGCGGCTGCTGCGGGTCGGCTGACCCGCTCAGGCCGCAGCCCGGCGCCGCAGCCGGCCGAGTCGCGCGACGTCGGCAAGCCGGCGGTCGAGGAAAGCGAGCGTCGCCTCGTCCTCCGGGCTCGTGTCCTGGAGCCAATACATAAAGCAGGTTGAATAAACCAAGGCCAGCGTCGCCCGCTTGGTGTACCAGGCGAAATCGGCCGAGCGGTCGCCGGCCGCGTACCAGATCGCGTCCAGCGTCCGCGCCGCCACCCGCGCCGCGGTCGCTGCGTGGCCGGGCAGCGCGAACAGCGCCGCGGCCCGGCGCAGCGCCGCCTTGTACGGGCGGAACAGGGCGAGGCGATGGGCGATCAGGGCCCGCACCCGCTCATGCGTGCGCAGCGCCGAGAGATCGCCCGCGGCGGCGACCATGCGCCGGTCGGCGAGGTCGAAGAACGCCTCGATCACGTCGCCCACCCCGTTGGGGAACAGCAGCGCCGCATCCTCCGGTTCCGGCAGCGCCGCGCGCACCGCCGCCATGGTCCAGCCCCGCGTGGCCACCAGCGGCAGCAGCGCATCGAGGGCCGCGTCGCGCTCCGGCGAACGTTCCGGCGCCGCGATCACGTGCCCCCCGACGCCATGGCGCGGCTGAGCTCCTCGATGAAGCCGAACTGGGTGAAGTCGGTCATGCGCATTGGATAGAGGATGCCGTCGAGGTGGTCGTTCTCGTGCTGCACCAGCCCGGCATGGAACCCGCTCGCGACCCGGCTCACCGGCTTTCCCTCGGCGTCGAGCCCGCCGTAGCGGATGCGCCAGAACCGCGGCACCGCGGCGCGCAGGCCGGGGATCGAGAGGCACCCCTCCCACCGCGGCCGCTGTTCGGTGCCCAGCGGCTCCACGGTCGGGTTGAACAGCACCGTGGTCTCGATCGGCGTGTCCTCGGCATCGCCGGTGCCGCGCTCGGCGGGGGCGCGATAGACGAACAGGCGCAGCGGCACATGCACCTGCGGCGCGGCGAGGCCGGCGCCCGAGGCGTCCTCCATCGTCTCGATCATGTCGGCCACAAGACGGCGCATCTCCGGCGCGGTCGGGTCGGCCACCGGCTCGGCACGCTGCAGCAGGACTGGGTGGCCCATGCGGGCGATCTTCAGGATGGCCATGCGTTCCCCTCTGTGAACCGGGTATAGCGGGCCGGCTGGCGCGAAAACAGTTGGGCGCGCCGGGCGTGCATGCTATAGGCGCGCCGCTCGCGACAGGGACACCTGGGCGGGAGCCCGGGCGTGCGCGCCCAGTCGATCGTATCAGCAGCAGCGAGAGGAGAAGGCGGCCAAGTGCAAGTTCTCGTTCGTGACAACAACGTCGACCAGGCGCTGAAGGCGCTCAAGAAGAAGATGCAGCGGGAGGGGATCTTCCGCGAGATGAAGCTTCGCCGGCACTACGAGAAGCCGTCTGAGCGCCGCGCCCGCGAGGCCGCCGAGGCGGTCCGCCGCGCCCGCAAGATGGAGCGCAAGCGGCTCGAACGCGAAGGGTTCTAGCCGGACCCGCCGGCATCACCCCCGTGGCCCGGGCCCTTCCCGCGGCCCGGGGCTGCACGACACGATCCGCCCATGCCCGCCGCCCGCCGGAGTTGCGCCGGCGCGAGCGGCGTTTGGTGTAGCGCGCGTCCCGCGGGGCTTGGCGCAACGTGCTCCGCGCCTGGCGTCCTGCAGACCGGCCACGCTGCCGCACCGCGCCGCGATCGGAAGGTGTGACCAAGGTCACACCCGCGATGCGTGCGAGGGGGCAGGGTGCGCCCCGCTTGGACCATGTTCGCACCGGGCACGGAGGGGCAAGGAATGACCGGCGGGTGGAGAGGGCGTGAAGCCACGGCGCGCATGCTGTTCGCGAGCGGCCTGCTGATCGGGACCGCGGCTTACAGCGCGCAGATCGTGGCAACGCTCGCCGATGCCGGACGTCCGCCACTGCGCTCCGCCGTCTCGCTCCCGCCTGCGCAGGTCCTCACGCCTTCGCCGCAAGGCGCGCCTGACGTGACGCCGGGCGCCACGGACGTCGCGCGCGGGGCAGACCGCCTGATCCTCGGCGACGACCGGCACCGGATTGACTGAGCAGCGACCGATCGAGCCGCGCCAGTCCGCTGGCCGGCGGCCCGATCGCAAGGAGGCATGCGATGACGCACGACGCACTGCAGGCATGGGAACCGACGGTCGCGGGGGCGGTGGTCCTGCGCGGCGAAGCCTGGCCCGAGGCGGCGGATGAGGATGCCCCCCAGGCCGGCTCGGCGATGACGGCGCTGGTCAACCTTCTCGTGTGCGTCTGCGCGCTTACCGAGACCATGCCGGATGCGTCGCCGGTCGGGGCGGGCCGTGGCTGCCTGCCCGGCCGGCCCGCCGGCCCTCCCCTCGGCGCGTTGGCCGAGGCGCCCGAACTGCGGTTCGTGCGCTTCGCCTGTACGTGGCCGGACGGCGACGGCAGCACCGCCTGAGTGCGCGCTCAGGCGGGCGGCGGCAGCGTGGCGTCCACCAATGCTGCCACGTCGGTGCTGCCGAGGGACCGCAGCGCGGCCGCGACACTCTCCCGGTCGGCCGCGCTGCGGTTCTGACTCATCTTCCACTGCGCCTCGACGCGCGTGCCGCGCAGGCGAAAGGCGCGGATGCCGCGCAGCATGCCGGCGATGAAGGCCGGCGGCTGGGCATCGAGATCATAGCTCGCGTCGTGCGCGGAAAGCCGGCGCAGCATGGCACGCACCGTCGCCTCCGCCGTCACCGGCTCCAGCACCCCATGGACGTGCACCGCGGCGTAGTCCCAGGTGGGCACGGCGGGCTGGGTGCGATACCAGCTCGGCGAGATGTAGGAATGCGGCCCGGAAAACGTGGCCAGCGCCGCGCCGCCGGCAAGCCGCGCGCATTGCGGGTTGGCGGCGGCGAGATGCCCCTCGAGCACCAGCGTGTCGCCGTCGCGGGCAAGGGTGAACGGGATGTGCGAGGCGTCGAGCCCGCCTTCACTGGTGATGAGCAGGCCGAACGAGTGCGCCTCGATCAGCGCGGCGATGCGGTCGAGGTCGTGCTCGACGAAGGCGGGACGCAGGTACATCAAAAATCCTGTCAGGCGCGGGCGGCGCCGGGGCGGCGTCTGCAGACGCTCACCTCAAACCTTCTCGGTGGAAGCCCGATAGATCGCGTCGATGGAATTCGTCAGCGCCGTGTCGAATTCCGCGTCGCTCATCGAATGCCTGAGGTCCTCGACGAGCGCCCGCGAGAAGCTCGCGATCATGCGGTGATTGGCGGCGAGGCGCCGGCAGGCGTCGGCGCGCGTGTAGCCGCCCGAGAGGGCCACCACCCGGACCACGCGCGGGTGCTCGATCACCTCGGCATAGAAGTCCGGCACCTCCGGGATGGTCAGCTTGAGCATGACGCGGCAATCGGCGGGCAGCGCGTCGAGGTTGCTCATCAGCGCCGCGCGCAGAAGCGCTTCGGCCCCGGCCTTGTCGGGGCTCTTGATGGACACCTCCGGCTCGATGATCGGCATGAGCCCCTGGTCGGCGATCTGCCGCGCCACATCGAACTGCTGGCGCGCAATCGCGGCGATGCCGTCTTTCGAGGGAAGGTTGATCACGGAGCGCATCTTCGTGCCGAAGACGCCCTTCGCGATCGCGCGCGCCAGCAGCGCGTCGAGCGCCGGCATCGGCTTCATGAGGCTGACGCCGTCGCGCTCCGCTTCGAGCCCCTTGTCGACCTTCACGAAGGGCACGACCCGCCGTTCCTCCCAGAGGAACGCGGGCACCGGCCTGCCCTTCACTTCGCCGTCCATCGTGCCCTCGAACAGGATGGCGCCGATGACCTTGGCGCCGGTGAACGCCGGCGAGGTCATGATGCGCACGCGCATCGCATGCATCAGCCCGAACATCGCGGCATCGCCGCTGTAGGCGCTGTCCGGGATGCCGTAGAGGCGCAGCGCGCCGGGCGTCGATCCCCCGCTCTGGTCCAGTGCGGCGATGAACCCGTCCTTCGCGGACATTTGCGCCATCATTGCGCCGTCGGGCATGACCTCATCCTTTGCGTAAGAGCGGGAGACCGCAGGAAAGCGCATCGCGCGGACCGCGTGAAGGCCGGCCGGCCTGTCAGCAGTAGCGGCCGCATCGCCTGACGGCATCGAACAGCCGCTGGCTGCTGAAGGTGCCGGCGAAATAGAGCGTGGCGACCGCGTCGAACCCGAATTCGTGAATGAGCCTGGCCGCGCAGTCCACCTTGTCCTGATAGGCCACGCGCTCCGCCTTCGGCAGTCCCTGCTCCTGCAGCACCGCGTCGGCGACATACTGGGTCACGCCTTCGTTGAGGTCGTGGCACATATTGCGCAGCATGACTGACGAATATTTGTGAATCGCCTCGTGCAGCGCCTCGCCGAAATGCGCGGCCTGCGGCAGGTGGATCGTGTCGTGCCGCCGGTCGTAGAAGCCGCCGACCGTGGTGCCCTCCGTCGCCTCCCCGATATTCGCCGCGCGCTTGGCCGCGGCGAAGGCGTCCGGCGCGTCGACCACGAACCGCCCGGGCGTGCGCAGGTTGATTGCCCGCTTGCCGGTAACGTAGGGCGCCAGCAGACGGCTCGCCTCGATCATGGTCTGCAGCAGGGTCACGGTCCGCGCGAGGGCGACGGGCTCACCCGCGACGGGCGCCTCCGTGGTCGCGCCCGCCCGGCGCGCCGCCGACAGCCCCTGCAGGGTCAGTTGCTGGCGCATCTGGCGGATGTATTCCTCCGCCGCCCCGATATACGCCTGCTGCTCGTCCATCCGCGCCTGGATGTCCCTGATCGACGCAAGCTTGTCCGCGACCGCCTGCTGCGCCGCCGCATGGCGCGCCCGGTCCGCGTCCGCCTGCATGCCCCGCAGCAGGGCCACGAGCGGGAAGAGCTTGGCGAGCGCGTCGCTTCCCGCATCCGGCGGGCGCTGCTCCGCCTCCAGGGCCGCCAGCGCGTCCTCGGCGGCGAGAAACGCCCGCTCGGCGCTGTGCAGATCCGCCCGCCCGGCGGCCAGCTCGGCGGGCAGCGCCGCCCTGGCCGTCTGCAGCGTGGCCTTCATGCGCGCGAGCGCCGGGTTGGCCTTCACGAAGAACGGCTCTTCCGCCTCCTCGCGCGCCGCCTGCTGTGCGACGAGGTTGGCCATGATCGGCGCCAGTTGCGCCTCCAGCGCCTGGGCGTTCTGCGCGATGTCGTCCCATCGCTGTTCGCGCTCCAGCAGCACATCGAGCGGTTCATCGGGCTCGCCGGCGGGCTGGCGCTGGATGCGCGGCGGTTGCCCGGATTGCTGCCCAGACTGCTGCACCACATGCGCCAGTTCGTGCGCGAGCAGGCGCTGGCCGTCGGTGGTGCCGGGGCGATAGAGGCCGGGCGCGAAGACGATGTCGTGTCCGACCGTATAGGCCCGCGCGCTCAGCGCCCGCGCCGAGGCGCCCGCCGCCTCATCGCTGTGGATGCGCACGGTCGCGAAGTTGTGGCCGAAGCGCGGTTCGAAATAGGCGCGGGTCGCGGCGGCGAGCGGCTCGCCGCAGGTGCCGGCCGCTCGCCCGAGGGTGGCACTCCGTGGGGCGCGCCCGGTTGGACCGGCCGCCGCGGCCGTTTGAGCCCTCGCCATCGCCGGAGCGAACATCGCCGCATCCAATCTCGAAGCGCCCAATCTCGAAGCGCCCAATCTCGAAGCGCCGGAAGCGCGCGCGGCTCAGACGCCCGCCGAACGTAGCCAGGGCGACACGGCGCCGACAACGAAAAACCGGCCATGCCCATGCC
The DNA here is from genome assembly GCA_017307335.1 of Alphaproteobacteria bacterium. Lineage (GTDB taxonomy): Bacteria > Pseudomonadota > Alphaproteobacteria > Acetobacterales > Acetobacteraceae > JAFKFJ01. The sequence goes on from JAFKFJ010000191.1 coordinate 27,224, forward strand.
GATGCGCTCGCCGCGCCCCGGTCCGCACCCCGGGGGTCGGCGAACGCCTTCGCGGCCTGCTGATGGCAGGCCGAGCCGGCAGCGCACCGGGGAATTGGCTTTTGAGTGGGGCTGCGTGCCGGTAGGCTCGGCCGACGCCATCCGCTGTGAGGAACCCCGATGTCCCTCGATCCGAACCGGCTGATCCTGACCGGCGAAAACCCTTTCATTCGCCTGAGCGAAGCGGACGACGGCACGTTCACCACCAACGCCAGTTTCTGGCGCATCCTGATTTCACCAGCCGGCCCCGGCCATGTTCTGTATCTGAAGAGCGAGCTGACCCAGGACCGGTGGAAGATCTATTCCGACAACATCGCCATGGCGCGCTGGCTGCAGAACACCGTGCAGGGCATGCTCAACGGCGAACTCGCGGACACCTCGATCCCGGTGACCGACGCGGCGTTCGACAAGGCGGGCGATGCCCGCGATTTCTGGACCGAGCGCGCGGTGTCACACGACGAGGAGGTCGCGCTGACCTGGTACGACATCGGCGAGCCGCTGCTGATCCACACCCAGCCGGGGCCGCCGCCGGCCCGCAAATACGGCGTCTGCACGGTGCTGATCCCGGCGCTCGGCGCGCGCCTGGCGGTGAACGGGGTTCAGGCGAAAGGCGGCCCACTTCCGACCCCGCGCGAAGGCAGGCCGTTCAGCACCTGTGCGCTGGCGTTCTCCGAAAGCTGGACCGAGGCTCGCTGACACGCGCCGGCCGCCGCCGGCGCAAACTCGACGGGGGCGCACCAGGGCTGGCGCGTTTCGTGACGGGGCGGACAGCAATTCGCGTTTTCGCCCCGCCTCAGGTCTCCAGGGCCGGCATGGCGAAGGGCTGTGCCACCTCCAGCGTGCGGGCCGCGCGCAGCACCAGGTCGTCGCGATAGAGCCCGGCGGCGAGCTGCACCGCGCGCGGCAGGCCGGCGGCCGTGAAGCCCATCGGCACGCTGATCGCCGGCTGGCGCGAGAGGTTGAAGGCGAAGGTCCACGGCGCCCACTCGTTCCACAGCGCGTGCATGGGATCGCCGAGCGGCGCCTCCGCCAGCGGCGCCGCGGCCGGCACGGCAGGGCAGAGCACGAGGTCGTAGGTCTGGTGAAACCGCGCCATCGCGTGCGCGGCGGCAAGGCGCATCGCCTCGCCGTCGAGAAACTCGATCGCGGAGAGCCCGCCGGCGGCACGGGCAACGTCCAGAAGGCCGGGGTCGAGCATGTGCCGTCGCGTCTCGGGAAACGAGTGCACGAGCCGCGCGAGCGCCACGCCCCAGATGCGCCCAAAAATGTCGCGGGTGTCGGGCAGGCCCGGATCGGCCTCCTCCACCTCGGCGCCCGCCTCCATCAGCATGCGGGCCGCATCGTCCACGGCCGCCATGCCCTCCCAGTCCACCGGCGCGTCGAAGCCCGGGCGGCGCAGCACGGCGACGCGCAGCTCGGCCACCCCCTCCTCGATCCCGTCACGCCAGTCGCGCCGGTCGTCGGGCAGGGAATAGGGGTCGCGCAGGTCGTGGCGGGCGATGGCGTTGAGCAGCAGGGCCGCGTCGCGCACGCTGCGCGTCATCGGCCCCGTCACCGCGACATGGGCGAAGGCGCCGAGCGGCCATTGCGCCACCCGCCCGAAGCTCGGCTTCAGCCCGACCACGCCGCACCACGCGGCGGGGATGCGGATGGAGCCGCCGGCATCGGTGCCCAGATGCAGCGGCCCGAACCCGGCCGCCGCCGCCGCGCCGGCGCCGGCGGAGGAGCCGCCCGGCGTGTGCGCGGGATTCCACGGGTTGCGCGTGATGCCGTGCAGCGGGCAGTCGCCCGGCGACTTCCACCCGAACTCGGTGGTCGTGGTCTTGGCCACGATCACCGCCCCCTCGGCCTTGAGCCCCACGACGCTCGGCCCGTCATCGGCCGCCGGCGTCGCCTCGGTCAGGCGCGAGCCGCGGCGGGTGGGGTGGCCGGCGAGGTCGATCAGGTCCTTGACCGTGCACGGCACCCCGTCGAGCAGGCCGAGCGGGCGGCCGACGCGCCAGCGCTGCTCGCTCTCGGCGGCGGCCGCCTGCGCCTGCGGGTTCATCAGTGCGAAGGCGTTGAGGGCGGGGTTGTGGCGCGCGATGCGCTCGCTCACCGCATGCAGCGCCTCGCGCGGGCTGAGGCTGCCGCGGGCGTAGGCGGCGAGCAGCTCTTCGGCGGTCATCAGGGCGGGATCGGTGGGCGGCATGCGCGCTCCGGCAGCGATTCGGGGTGGGGCCGCGCAGCATGGAGAAGGCGGCAGGGCAAGGGAACCGCCGCGCCGCCGCCTGACGCTTCCGTGCCGCGCGCGAACCCGTTGTTCCGGTTTCGGGCGGTGCGCCGCCCCGGCTAGGCCGGCGCGAGGTGCACGCCGCTCGCGTCAAACGCCGCGAACAGCCGCGCCTCGGCCGAGGCGTCGAGCGGCAGGTGCGGCGGACGCATGGCGAGCCACGCGCGCTCGCCCGTGTGCCGGGCCATCAGGGATTTCAGCGCGGGGATGACGGAGAACATCGTCACCGCCTTGCGGATCACGCCGAGCGTCGCCTGCGCCTCGGCGCCGGCCGAGCGGTCCCAGTTGGCGTAGACGACCGCGCTCACCGCGCTGCCGACATTCGCCGCCGCGGTGATGCAGCCGGCGCCGCCCTCCTGCAGCACCGCATGCAGCGCGCCGTCATCCGCGCAATAGACCTCGAACCTGTCGGCGGCGAAGGCGCGGACGTAGTTGAGCGTGTTGGCAAGGTCGCCACTGCTGTCCTTGACGCCGCGGAACCGGCCGGGATGCGCGCGCAGCAGCCGCTCGATCAGGCCGAGCGTGATCGGCACCGCGGATTGCTGCGGGAAATGATAGAGGTAGAGCGCGATGCCGTCCGGCACGCGCTGCGCGACCTCGGAGAAATACGCGAACAGCCCGTCCTCGCTCGGGTTCTTGTAGAAGAACGGCGGCAGCAGCAGCGCCCCGCGGCAGCCGAGCCCGGCGGCACGGCGGGTGAGGCGCACGGTGTCGGGGATCGCGGTGGTGCCGGTGCCGGGCAGCAGCGTGTTCACCGGAATGCCGCGCTCGGCCAGACCCTCCATGACCGCGACGCGCTCATCGACGCCCAGGCTGTTCGCCTCGCCGGTGGTGCCGAGAATGCCGAGGCCGTGGCAGCCGTTCCGCAGCAGCCAGCGGCAATGCGCGGCCATCCGGTCGAGATCGACCGCAAGATCGGCGCGCATCGGCGTCAGCACCGCCGCGTTCACGCCGCCGAAGAGTGCATCGCGCATCATGATGATGATCTCCGTGTCCGTGGCGTGCGGCCGGGCCAGTCCACCACGTGATTCTCCAGCGCCCCGGCGCGCGTTTCGCTGATCGCCCGGCCGCGCACCGACACGCCCGCGCGGTGCACGCTCTGCGGGTCGCCGGAGACGAGCGGGTGCCACCAGGCGAGGTCCCGCCCCTCGGCGAGGCGGCGATAGGCACAGGTGGGCGGCAGCCAGTCAATATCCGTCAGCGCCCCGGGCGATAGCTGCACGCAGTCCGGCACAACCCGTCGCCGCGCCGCATAGTCGCCGCAGCGGCAGGAATGCAGGTCGAGCAGCCGGCAGGCGACGTTGGTGAAGGACAGCTCGCCGCTGTCGTCATGGCGCAGCTTGTGCAGGCAGCAGCGCCCGCAGCCGTCGCAGAGGGATTCCCACTCCGCGGCGCTCATCTCCTCGAGCCGCTTGGCTTTCCAGAACGGCGCCGGGTCCGACATGGGGGGCGAGCCTAGCGCGCGGCGACCCCCCGGGCTAGCCGCTGAACCTCGCGTCAGCCGCTGAACTTGGCGAGCATGCCGCGCAGCGGCGCGCTGCCGGGGTTGTCGGCGGCACGGTCGAGCACGATCTGCTGCGCCGCCAGCGGGCGGCCGTAATAGGCCTGGTTCCAGCTGCTGCGCGAGGAGATCAGGCTGCCTTGCAGCGAGATGCCGGCGAACAGGCCGCGGGTGCGGGCGAAGGAGACGATGTCGGCGCGCAGCGCCGCGGTGGTGGCACCCTCGATGCCCGCGCCGAAGGCCGCGACGGCGATGGAGGCGTCGGCGCCGATCTTGAACTGGCTGTCGAGGATCGCGTGCAGCCCCTTCTCGGTCAGGATCATCAGCACGATCTCGCTGTCCTGCACGCCGGCCTGCAGGCCGAAGCTGCCGCTGCCGATGGTATAGAAGGCGGGGCTGCTCCATCCCTGCGCGTCACGCACGGTCAGCACGCAGCCGCCGCCGGAGCCGCCGATGATGAAGCCGGCCTTGAACACCTGCGGGCAGATGAGCGCACCCTTGGAACGGCGCAGGAGCGCGAGCACGTCGCTCGAATCCTTCGCCGAGAAGATCTCCTGCACGGTCAGCGTCGAGCGGTCGACCAGCGCCTGCTGCTCGGTCTGGGCCCGCGCGGCGAGCGGCACGAGGGCCAGCAGGGCAACAAGCAGGATGCGGATCATGCGGCATCTCCCGTGACTGTGCCGTTCCATAGCATCGCGCCGGCGCGGTCGGGCAAGGCCCGGCGCACGGCAAAGCGCCGCCGCCCGCCTGGGACGACGGCACATTCGCGTGCGGCGCGGGCGAATGGGACGGAGCGGTTTGCTGGCGTTCCGAACGCCGGCGCGGCGGCGCAGGTTCCCCGCGGCGGCCGGCCGTGCCGGCGGAGAACGCGGGGCTGCGCATGACGGACGGGACCATAGACGCGGCGGCGGCCGCACTGGCGGCGATGGCGGCGTCGGCGCGGGCCTGCACCCGCTGCGCCGACCTGCCGCTCGGCCCGCGCCCGGTCCTGGTCGTTGCCGCCACCGCGCGGGTGCTGGTGATCGGCCAGGCGCCCGGCACGCGCGTGCACGCGACCGGCATCCCCTGGAACGATCCCTCCGGCGACCGGCTGCGCCTGTGGCTCGGCATGGACCGCGCGGCGTTCTACGACGCGACGCGGATCGCGATCATCCCGACCGGGCTCTGCTATCCCGGTCGCCTGCCGCGCGGCGGCGACGCGCCGCCCCGGGCCGGCTGCGCCGCGCACTGGCACCCGCGCCTCGTGCCGCTGCTGCCTTCGGTCCGGCTGACGCTGCTCGTGGGCTCCCACGCGCTGGACTTCGCGCTGGGGAAGGGGCCGATGACGGAGCGCGTGCGGCGCTTCCGCGACCTCCTGCCCGCCCGCTTCCCGCTGCCCCATCCGTCCTGGCGCACGGTGGGCTGGGAGCGGCGCAACCCCTGGTTCGGCGCGGAGGTGCTGCCGGCGCTGCGCGCGGCGGTAGCGGCGGCGCTCGGCTAGCCGCGTCCCGCATCACGTCCGGGTGATGGCAGTGACCTTCGTCGCACATTCGGTGCGACCGATCGCGTATACTAAACTTGAAGTTACTCTCCGAAGGGCCTTGCCGCCCGCAACGGGTGTCCCCGTGTGCGCGAGCGTTGGAGCGCGTGTCGTGGATCTGCGACCCGTCGAACGCAAGCTGGCCGCGATCCTGGCCGCCGATGTGGCGGGCTACAGCCGGCTCATGGCCGCCGACGAGGAAGGCACGCTCGCGCAGCTGAAGGCGCATCGCCGGGCGCTGATCGACCCGAAGATCCGCGAACATCACGGCAAGATCATCAAGACCACCGGCGACGGAATGCTGGTGGAATTCCCGAGCGTGGTCGATGCGGTGCGCTGTGCCGTGGAAGTGCAGCGCGGCATGGGCGAGCGCAACGCGGGCGTGCCCGCGGACAAGCGCATCGAGTTCCGCGTGGGCATCAACCTCGGCGACATCCTTCACGATGAGAAGGACATTTTCGGCGACGGCGTGAACATCGCCGCGCGGCTGGAGGGACTGGCCGAACCCGGCGGCATCTGCGTCTCGCGCGCGGTGCGCGACCCGGTGCGCGAGCGGCTGGGGTTCACGTTCGAGGATATCGGCGAGCAGGCGCTGAAAAACATCCCGGCGCCGATCCACGCCTACCGGGTTCGGTTCGGCGGCGCGGAACCCGGCGAGCGGGTGATGACGCGGCCTTTGCGTCGGAACACGATCGCGGCTGCCGGGCTGGGCGGGCTTGTGGCGGCATGCCTTGTCGGTGCCGTCGGCCTCTATGTCTGGCGCAGCCATGCGCAGCCGTCGGCGCACGTCGCGACTTCCGAGAACGCGCCGCTGCCCCTGCCCGACAAGCCTTCGGTCGCGGTGCTGCCGTTCATCAACATCGGTGGCGATGCCAAGCAGGAGCGGCTGGCCGATGGCATCACCGAAGATGTCATCACCGATCTCTCGAGATATCGCAGCCTGTTCGTCATCGCCAGCAACTCGGTCTTTGCCTACAAGGGAAAGGCGGTGAGCGTACAGCAAATCGGACGCGACCTTGGCGTACGCTACGTGCTGGAAGGAAGCATCCAGACCAGCGGCGACCGCATTCGCGTAACAGCGCAGCTAATCGAAGCGGCGGCCAACACCCATGTTTGGTCCGAGCGGTACGAGCGTCCGCTGGATGATATCTTCGACGTTCAGAACGAGGTCACTCAGAAGATCGCTGCGGCACTCGCCGGCCTGCATGGCGTGCTCGGGGAGGCCGACGCCGACACCGTGCGGCGCAAGCCACCAGCAAACCTTAAAGCCTATGACTATTATATCCTTGCGACACAGCTGAAGGCGCACACCAGTCAGACACGTGAAGACGTGGGACAGGCCGAGGCGTTTCTCAAGAAGGCGATCGAATTGGATCCCCTCCTCGCGCGCGCCTACGTACTCCTCGGGGGTGTATACGACCTCAAGGGAAACATGGGATGGGGCGACGAAAGCTCCATCAGGCTGTTCGAACGTGCAAAGGCGGAACTGCAGAGAGCAGTGGCATTGGATTCGAGTGATGCCAGAGCCTACGCACAGCTTGGTGAGATCTTCTTCCTGCTCAGCGACAGCGACCAGGGGGTGGCCGCGTGCGATCAGGCACGGCTCCTCAACCCAAACGACCCCGAAGTCTTGGTCATGTGCGGCTATTGGCTGTTCGCCGTAGGGCGAAGTGGCGAGGGTGTCGAGATGATCAACCGGGCTTTCCGTCTGAACCCGCACTATCCAGCCTGGTACGACAACATGGTCGATCCGTTCTACGCCACGGGTGACTACAACCAGGTCATCAGGATGGTGCGACGGACGCGAGGGGAGATACCGGTCTGGAGCCAAATGTTGCTGACGATCAGTTACGCGCAACTCGGTCTGCGGGCAGACGCGGCGGCCCAGGTGCCAGAACTGCTGCGACGCTACCCTGATTTTTCGATGGAGCGATTCCTCAGCGACTTCGGCTCCATCAAGGATCAACCGACGCTCGCGCGCTATCTTGAAGGGTCACGCAGGGCGGGTTTGCCTGAGTGTGCGACCCAGGCGGAGCTGCAGAAATACCGCAGCATGACTCATCTCGCGCTCTGCGACGCCAAGCGGGCAACGAACTAGCCATGGACCTGCGCCCCACCGAGCGCCGACTGGCCGCAATCCTCGCCGGTGATGTCGCGGGCTACAGCCGGCTGATGGCGGCCGACGAGGACGGCACGCTTGCACAACTCAAAGCGCATCGCCGCGCGCTGGTCGATCCGAAAATCAAGGAACATCGTGGCGCGATCATCAAAACCACCGGCGACGGCATGCTGGTGGAGTTTCCGAGTGTCGTGGACGCGGTGCGCTGCGCGGTGGAAATCCAGCGCGGCATGGCCGAGCGCAACGCGGGCGTGCCGACCGATAAGCGCATCGAGTTCCGCATCGGCATCAACCTCGGCGACATCATCCACGACGAGAAGGACATCTTTGGCGACGGCGTGAATATCGCCGCACGGCTGGAAGGTCTGGCCGAGCCGGGCGGCATCTGCGTGTCGCAGGGAGTGCGCGACCCGGTGCGCGACCGGCTCCGGTTCACGTTCGAGGACATGGGTGAGCAGGCGCTTAAAAACATCGCGTCGCCCATCCACGCCTATCGCGTCCGCTTCGGCGGCGCCGAGCCGGGTGAGCGCGCGGCGGCGGGGCCTCTACGCCGGAACACGATCGCCGCCGCCGCACTTGCCGGACTGGTCGCGGCCGGTGCGGTGGCAGCGATCGGCCTCTTCGTCTGGCGCAGCCACGTGCAGCCCGCGGCGGCCGTTGTGTCCGCCGACGCGGCACCGTTGCCGCTGCCCGACAAGCCCTCGGTCGCGGTGCTGCCGTTCACGAACATCGGCGGCGATGCGAAGCAGGAGCGGCTGGCCGATGGCATCACCGAAGACGTCATCACCGACCTGTCGCGCTATCGCGATCTGTTCGTGATCGCCCGCAACTCGGTGTTCACCTACAAGGGCAAGGCGGTCAGCGTGCAGCAGGTCGGGCGCGAGCTTGGCGTGCGCTACGTGCTGGAGGGCAGCATACAGGCCAGCGGCGACCGTGTGCGGGTGACGGCGCAGCTGATCGACTCCGCGAGAAATGTCCACTTGTGGTCCCAGCAATACGACCGTCCGCTCGACGACATTTTTCAGGTTCAAAGCGAGGTGACGCAGAAGATCGCCGCGGCCCTCGGCACCAGCGGGAGTGGTGCCGTTGCCTTGGCAGACGCGGCGCATGCCAAGCGGAAGCCGCCGGCCAGCCTTCAGGCATACGACTATATGTTACTTGGAATCGATCTTATATTACAGGGAAGAACCGAAGACGATAGCAAACAAGCCGAGGCGTTTCTTAGCAAGGCCATTGAACTCGACCCGCAGTTCGCACTCGCCTATCGCCGCCTAGGCACCGTCTACGAAAATCGGGCATATGCTCCGTGGCCCCACGAAGAGCCTCCCGTGCTGTTGGAGAAGGCTAGAGACCGCTATCTCAAGGCGATTGCCCTGGATCCCACGGATGGCTTCGCCCACTCCAAGCTAGGGGGAGTCTATTGTATGCTGAATGATTTCGATCGCTGCGTCGCTACGTTTGAAGAAGCGGTGGCATTGAACCCCAACGATCCTGGAATTCTCATGGACTACGGCGAACAGCTCACGTTCGTAGGGCGGGCCAAGGAAGGCGTCGAGATCATAGAGCGCGCCTACCGCCTCAATCCGCACTATCCGTACTGGTACAACAATTACGTCGATCCGTTTTACGCGACCGGACGGTATGACGTGGTTGTTGCTAGACTCCAGAGGAACGGTGGCCCGCAGGATACTTGGCACGACATTCTGGTGACGATGAGCCTTGCTCAGTTAGGACGGCAGAGCGAGGTAGCGACGGCGAAGTCCAGCCTGTTGCAACGCTATCCCGATTTTTCGTTGGAGCGTGCGCTGAGCGACTACGGAACGATCAAGGATCTTCCAACGCTGAATCACTACATGGACGGCGTCCGCAAGGCCGGTCTCAACGACTGCGCCACAGAGGCGGAGATGCAGAAATATCCGAAGATGAAGCATCTCGCCGTGTGCGACGCACGACGCGCGGCCGGCCAGCCGGCGCGGGCGCCGGGCTGACGTCGCGCGGAAGGGCGACGCTACGCGTCCGGCTCCTCCGCCGCCGCAAAGTCGATGTCCGCGTAGAAATCCCCAAGCGTCAGCTCGACCCCGATCTCCGGCATTGCAAGCCGCGCCTCCGGCCCCTCAAGCGGCTGGCCGCGCCAGTCCGGGCGTTCGAAGACGGTGGCGCCGATCCCGCTCTGCTCGACAATCACGTAGCGCGCGATCGAGGGCGCATCGCGGTACTCGCGCGCCTTGATGATGCGGTCGGTCAGGCCGGTGCTCTCGGATATCACTTCGAAGACGACGACAGGATCGGTCACGGACGTGGCACGGGGCGCGACCGGCGTGCAAACGACCATCACGTCGGGATAGCGGATGCTCACCGCCAATCGCAGCTTCATGTCAGACCGATAGACGCGGCAGCCGTCGCGCAGCCGGCCGCGCAACGCGGCTTCGACATTGCCCGCGATCAGCGAATGCGCGGACGTCCCGCCGACCATCGCGACCGGCTGGATGCCGTCGAACTCGTGGCGCAGCTCCTGCCGCTCCTCCCAGGCGAGGAACTCCTCCACGCTCATCGGGCGGCGCAGGGCGACGTTCATGGCCATTGACGCTACCACGGGCGGCAGCCGGTGTCAGCCGCGCGGCTCGCCGATCGGCGGCACGTCGCCGGTCATGCCGGCCAGCACTTCGGCCACGTGCCGCACCTTCACGGCACTCCCCTCGCGCGCCAGCCGCCCGGCCATGTTGAGCAGGCAGCCGAGGTCGCCGGCCAGCAGCAGCTCGGCGCCCGACTGCGCGATGTCGCGCGTCTTGTCGGCGACCATGCGCGTGGAAATCTCCGGGTATTTCACGCAGAACGTGCCGCCGAACCCGCAGCACACCTCCGGCTCCTGCATCTCGCGCAGGCTGAGGCCGGCGACAGTGCCGAGCAGGCGGCGCGGCTGCGCCTTCACGCCGAGCTCCCGCAGGCCGGAGCAACTGTCGTGATAGGTCACCGTGCCGCGATGCTCCGCCGCAACCCCCTCCATGCCCATCACGTCGGTCAGAAAGCTGACCAGCTCATACGTCTTCGCGCCGAGGGCGGCGGCGCGGGCGCGCAGGTTGGGATCGTCGTCGAACAGATGCGGCAGGTGCTCGCGCAGCATGCCGCCGCAACTGCCTGACGGCACCACGACGTAATCGAAGCCGCCGAACGCGTCGAGGATGCCCCGCGCGATGTCGCGCGTCGTCGCGCGGTCGCCGGTGTTGTAGGCCGGCTGGCCGCAGCAGGTCTGCGCGTGAGGCGCCTCCACCTGGCAGCCCGCCTGCTCCAGCAGGCGCAGCGCCGCGAAGCCCACCGTCGGCCGATACAGATCGACCAGGCAGGTGACGAACAGCCCCACGCGGGGGCGCGGCGCGCCGGCGCTCACGACCG
>JAFKFJ010000133.1 GCA_017307335.1 Alphaproteobacteria bacterium
CCCCGCGCCGCCAGCACGAGGCCGAGGGCGTCGAGCGCCGAGGCAAGCCCCGGCGCCAGCGCCAGCGCCCGGCGCAGCACCGCCTCCGCCTCCGCCAGCCGTCCGAGCTGGTACAGGCACGCGCCGAGGTCGCCCCAGTACCGCCCCTCCGCCGGCCGCAGCGCCGCGGCGGCGGCGAGGCAGCGCGCCCCGGCGGCCGCGTCGCCGCCGGTTGCACCCAGCAGGCCGAGGAGGTGCAACCCGTCGGGCTGGTCGGGTTGCACCGCGAGCGCCGTGCGGTAGCACCGCTCCGCCTGCGCGAGCCGCCCCGCGCGGTGATGATCGAGCCCGTCGCGAACCAGGATTGCCGCATCCATCCGCCGAGCCTAGGCGGCGGACCGTTGCTCAATCCCCAACGTCGAACCGCACTCCCTGGGCAAGCGGCAAGGTGCGACCGTAGTTGATGGTGTTGGTGGCACGGCGCATGTAGCCGCGCCACGCATCGGCCCCCGACTCGCGCCCGCCGCCGGTCGCCTTCTCGCCGCCGAACGCGCCGCCGATCTCCGCCCCCGACGGGCCGATATTCACATTGGCGATGCCGCAGTCCGAGCCTTCGGGACCCAGGAACCGCTCGGCCTCGCGCAGGTCGGTGGTGAAGATGGACGAGGCGAGGCCCTGCGGCACCGCGTTGTGCCGGCGCAGCGCGTCGTCCAATGTGTGATACCGCATGACATACAGGATCGGCGCGAAGGTCTCGCGGGCGACGAGGTCGGTCTGCGCCGGCATTTCCGCCAGCGCCGGGCGCGCGTACCAGGCATCGGGCCAGTCCTGCGCATGCTCCCGCTCGCCGCCGACGACGCGGCCGCCGGCCGCGCGGGCCTCGACGAGCGCCGACTGCATCGCGGCGAACGCGGCCCCGTCAATCAGCGGGCCGACCAGCGTGCCCTCCGCCAGCGGGTCGCCCACTGTCGCCGAGCGCCACGCGCCGGCGAGGCGCGGCAGCAGGGCGTCGTAGATGTCGTCATGCACGAACAGGCGCCGCAGCGTCGTGCAGCGCTGCCCGGCGGTGCCCATCGCGGCGAAGGCGACGGCGCGCACGACGAGGTCGAGATCCGCCGAGGGGCAGACGATGCCCGCGTTGTTGCCGCCGAGTTCCAGGATCGCGCGGGCAAACCGCTGGCCGAGCCGCGGCCCCACCGCGCGCCCCATCGCCGTCGATCCGGTCGCCGAGACCAGCGGCACGCGGGCATCCTCCACCAGCGCCTCGCCGACCGCGCGCCCGCCCATCAGCAGCCCGAGCAGCCCGTCCGGCACGTCGCCCATCCGCGCGGCGGCGCGGGCGAACAGGGCGGCGGTGGCGAGCGCGGTCAGCGGCGCCTTCTCCGACGGCTTCCACACCACCGCGTTGCCGCACACCAGCGCCAGCGCCGCGTTCCACGACCACACCGCGACGGGGAAGTTGAACGCCGAGATCACGCCCGCCACGCCGAGCGGATGCCAGGTCTCCATCATGCGGTGCTCCGGGCGCTCGCTCGCGATCGTCAGGCCATGGAGCTGGCGCGAGAGCCCGACGGCGAAGTCGCAGATGTCGATCATCTCCTGCACTTCGCCCGCGCCCTCGGCCACGATCTTGCCGACCTCGATCGAGACCAGCCGGCCGAGTTCGGCCTTGTGCGCGCGCAGCTCCTCGCCGAACAGGCGCACCAGTTCGCCGCGCCGCGGCGGCGGCACGCGGCGCCAGGCGAGGAACGCCTCCTGCGCCCGGCCGATGATGGCCTCCGCCGCTGCGGGCGTGGTCTCGGGCACGCGGGCGAGCACCGCGCCGGTGATCGGCGTGCGCGCGGCGAGCGTGCCGCCGCCGAGCGCATCGCCCGCGACACCGAGGCGCTGCAACAGAGCGGCCGTCGTCTCGGGCAGGTTCGGGCTCATCGCGTCACCTCCAGCGTCCATCGCGCGCAGGCGAAGCGCGGGCGGGCGGCGACGTCAAGGGCCCGGCCAAGGCCCCTCCGCCGCTTGACGTGGCTTTGGACGATGTCCATATCCGGGCATCGGAGGACGATCATGACGCTTGCCGCCCGACCCCGCGACCCCGTTCCGGCCGGCCCGCCGCGACTGGATCTCAGCCGGTTCCAGCCGGAAAACCGCCGCCGCCTCAGCGCCCCGGCCATCCGCACCTTCGTCGCCATCGCCGACCTTTGGGGGCTGACCGAGGAGCAGCGGCGGCTGGTGCTGGGATACCCCTCGCGCTCCACCTTCCAGAACTGGATCAAGGTGGCGCGGGAGCACGGCAACCTCACCCTCGGCCTCGATGTGCTGGAGCGGATTTCGCTGGTGCTCGGCATCCACAAGGCGCTCGCCATCCTGTTCGACAACGAGCGGGAGGGTGTCGCCTGGCTGAGAGGACCGCACCGGGCGACGGTCTTCGGCGACCGACCGCCGCTGGATCAGGTCGTGAACGGCTCGCAGGAGGGATTGCGGACCGTGCGGCGCTTCCTCGACGCCGCGCGTGGCGGGCAATACATGGCACCCAACGCCGTCGATACCGGATTCCGCGCCTACACCGACGCGGACATCGTCTTCGCTTGAGCGCCGCCCATGCGGCCGCGCCGGCGCCGACACACCGGCTGATCGCCTCAAAATATCCGCCGATCGACGCCTTCGGCACCGTCGCGACGGCCGCCGACCTTCAGGCCGTCATGGACCTGGAGGGCTGGACCAACGACCGCCTGGTGGCCGATCGCATCCGCCGGCTGCCGGAGGACGAATGGGTCTACGGGCGTCCGAACGCGAGCATCGTCATGGCCGCCTTCCTGCACGTTGCCCCCGGCGGATCGCGCTTCAACAACGCCGACCTCGGCGCGTGGTACGCCGGCGCGTCGGTCACGACGTCGATTGCCGAGGTGGGGCACCACCTGCGCCGCGAACTCGCGGCGCGCGGCCTGCCGGAAGGTCGGCGCACGTTCCGCGAGTACACCGCGGAGCTTCGCGGCGCCCACCGCGACATCCGCGGCCAGCAGGCGCGCCTGCCCGACGTCTATGATCCCGTCAGCTATGCCGCGTCGCAGGACTTCGGGGAGGCGATCCGCGCCGCGGGCGAGGCCGGCATCCTCTACGACAGCGTACGGCATGCGGGCGGCACCGCCATCGTCGCATACCGGCCGCGCAACATCGTCGGCGTCATCCAGGCACGCCATTTCGAGCTGCGCGTGCGGACGGCCACGCAGCGCATCGACGTCGGCACGCTGACCCGCTGAGCGGGCGCGCCACCGCTACGCATGCGCGCCCGCAAGCCGCTCGCGCGCGTAGTCGATGAACGCGCGCAGCTTCGGCATCACCTGCGCGCGGCTCGGGAAATAGAGGAAGAAGCCCGGCGAGGACGGGCAGAACGGCTCCAGCACCCGCTCGAGCCTGCCCGCCGCCACCAGCGGTGCCGCGTTCGGGTCCAGCGTATAGGCCAGCCCCATGCCCTTCACCGCCATCATCATCATCACCCCGCTGTCGTTGGTGACGACCTGGCCGGCGACGGCGATCTCGATCTCCCGCCCGCCGGGCTCCTCGAACTCCCAGCGATACAGCGTGCCGCGCGTCGGCTGGCGGAAGTTGATGCAGCGGTGCTGGCGCAGGTCCTCCGGCCGCATGGGCCGTCCACGCCGGGCGAGATACGACGGCGCGCCGACCACGCAGTAGCGGAACGCCGGCATCAGCCGCACCGCGACCATGTCGGCCGCGATCATCTCGCCCACGCGGATGCCGGCGTCAAAACCCTGCTCGACGATGTTGACGAGCTGGTCGCCGACCGCGATCTCCACCTCCACCTGCGGGTAGGCCTCGCAGAATCCGGCCAGCACCGGCTCGATGATGCTGGCGAGCACCACGTGGGGCACGGTCAGGCGCAGGAGGCCGGAGGGGGTGCCGCCGAGGGACTGCGCGGCGGCGAACGCCTCCTCGATCTGCGCGGCGCCGGGACGGGCGAGTTCCAGGAACCGCCGCCCCGCCTCGGTCAGCGCCACGTCGCGCGTGGTGCGGGCGAACAGCGCCACGCCAACGCGCGCCTCGAGCTGGCGGATATTGTGGCTGACTGCGGCCGCGCTGACCCCGAGTTCAGCCGCCGCGGCGGTGAAGCTGCGCCGCTCCGCCACCCGCAGGAAGTCGGGAACGAGGTCCATGACGCCGCGCAGCATTATCAAACCCCGTTTGAAAGCCCGCGAAGCCCATTGCGCATTATTGGAGCAATGGGCAAGCCCCACATGCGTCTCCGTCCGAGGCCCTTTCGCCTTTTCCTCGCCAAGGAGGTTGCCATGATCCCGCATTGGACCCACGCGCTTTACCCCCGCTTCCGCCACCTGGCACTCGCCGCCGCCGCCGGCGCCGTCACGCTGGGCGCCGCCCTCGCTCAGGCCTGCGCCGCCGACCAGTCCGCCGCCGACGGCGCGGTGAAGGCCTTCGTCGGCCAGGGTTGGGCCTGATCCGATGAGCCTCCTCCTCGCCGGCCTGGTGCTCGCGGTCGCGCTGCTCGTCGGCGGGGGCGAGCGCGGGCGGCAGGCCCAGGGCCCTTGCGGCCGCCAAAAAGCGCCCTGGTGTGACCTGCGTCACAGTTTCGCCCGCTGATCCGGCCTAGCCCCGATGTTGACTGCAAAGTCAGGGGTGGGGCCGGCCTATGGCGAGCGGCGTCGATGTCGATGACATTATTCTCAATTTCGATCCGGCGGACCCGCACCGGCGCTTCCTCACGGTCGGGCTGGACATCGCCCCGCCCACCGCCGCGCTCCCCCGGCAAGTGCCGTGGCCGGCCGGGGCGGCGCCGCAGGGGGCGCCGCTGCACCGGGTCCCCGCCGCGACCGACAGCCTCGCGCGCTTCCATGGCTACGACGCCGTCGTCGTCACCTGGACGGCCGCGGAGGCGTCGGCGATGGCGAGCCTGTTCACGCCCGGCTATCCGACCACGGCGTGGTACGAATACCGGCACAATATCGCCGCCTACATTCCGCTGGTGACCGGCGCCCGGGCGCCGTTCAACAGCCGCGAGCCGGAAATGGCCCGCTACTATCACAGCCTCGGCCTCTACTTTCCGTGCACCATCGGCGCGGCGCGGGTGCTGCTGTTCAAGTCGGGCCTGCATCTCGACTATGACGGGCCGGCGACGCCGGTGCGGCGGCTGATGGCCGAGATCGCGAGGATGGTCGGGCCGAAGGTCTTCATCACCACCGGCACCGGCGGCCGCACC
>JAFKFJ010000192.1 GCA_017307335.1 Alphaproteobacteria bacterium
GGGCCGGAGCACGGGCCCGCGCGGCGGCGAGCAGAGCAGCAGCGCGAGGGCGGCCCCGAACAGCGCGGCATGCACAGCGTGGCCAAGCTCCCAGCGATCGCGCACGGCGGTCCACGTGGCCGCCGGTGCATCCGGTTGCATCGCGCTGATCCGCGCGTTCATCGGCGCGACGATGAGCGCCCAGGCGACGAGCCCGACGGTGACGCACACCGCCGCCGCGATCACGCGGCGCGCACCGGGCTGCCGCCAGCCCGTACGCCATGCCAGCACCCATATCAGCAGCACGGCGAGCAGCTCCACGATCGCCCCGATCGGCCCGAAGGCGATGTAGAGATGCTGCTGCACCATGAGCCACTGCGCCCCGTCGAGGCGGAGCTTGCCGGGCAGTTCCGCCACATGCGCGAAGGCGAGCGCGAAGATGAGCAGCGTCGCGAGCGTGGCCGCAGCGTGGAGCGCCCGCATCGCTATGCGGCCGGGCCGTGCGCCTGCAGATGGCGCAGCTTCTCGGGATTGCGCACGAAATAGACTGCGGCGATTCGCCCCGCGTCGCATTCGACGGCGATCGCCAGCAGGCTGCCATCGGGCTCCGCCACCAGGGCACCCGGCAGCCCGTTGATCGCGACCATGCCCGCGAGCCGGCGCGCGACCCGCGGCTTGCGGGCGAGGCCGGCGAACAGGCGCGCGATGTGCTCGCGCCCCACGATGATGTTGAGCGCCGCGCGCCGCTGCCCGCCGCCGTCACCGTGCAGCACCGCGCCTTCCGCCAGCAGGCAGCGCAGCGCCGCCGCGTCGCCCTCCTGGGCCGCACGCAGGAACGCAGACAGCAGCGCCTCGCCCTCCGCGGGGCTCACCGAGAAACGCGGGCGTGCTGCGCGGACATGCGCCCGCGCCCGCGCTGCGAGCTGGCGACACGCGGCATCGCTACGGCCGAGGGTCATCGCGATCTCGGAAAAGTCCACGTCAAACACGTCGTGCAGCAGGAACGCGGCGCGCTCCAGCGGCGAGAGGCGCTCCAGCGCGAGCATGAGCGCGAAGGAGAGATCGGCGGCGAACTCGCCGTCGTTCGGGGCCGCGAGCGCCTCCGCGTCCAGCACCGGCTCGGGCAGCCACGGGCCGATATAGGTCTCCCGCCGCACGCGGGCGGATTTCAGTCGGTCGATGCAGAGCCGGGTGACCAACCGGTAGAGGAAGCCCGCGGCATCGCGCACCGCCGACCGGTCGGCCTCGTGCCAGCGCAGATAGGCGTCCTGCACCGCATCCTCGGCTTCCGCGACGGAGCCGAGCATGCGGTAGGCAAGGCCGGTCAGCCGCGCCCGATGCGGCTCGAACGCAAGCGCCGGACCGTCAGGCCGCATGGCGCAACACCGGCACGACGCCGCCGGCGACGCTGACCCGCGTGCAGGCGCGGCCGTAGCCCATCGCGTACTTCACGCTGGGATACACGCGCCCGATCGCCATGCTGACGCTGAGCGCGACCATCGCCGGCTCGCCCCAGAGATCGACGATGTGCTGCCGCAGGACCTCCGCCTCCGGGTCGCGCGCCGCCACCGCATCGGCGAAGCGGCAGGCGAGTGCCACCTCGGCCGGCAGGGCCGCGTAGTTGCCGACGATCGCGGCCTGGAGCACCGGCCCCGGCACGCCGCTACGCTCCGCCATCGTCACCATGAGCTGCGTGCACGGCCCACAATCCTCCACCAGGATCGCGCGCAGCTTCGCCGCGAACCAGGGTGCGGCCGGCATGCCGCAGCGCGCACGGGCCACGCCGGGCAGACGCGCGAAGCGCCAGGCGGTCCGGAGATCGGCCCGCGCCATCGCGCGCAGGTAGCTCGTGTCGTAGCCGTATTTGCACTCGAACGCCGAAAATGCTCGGCGCAGCAGCCAGCGTCGCATCGTCTGCTCCTGTCCATTCGCCCTAACGACGAGATGGGGGAGCGGGTTGTGACATGGCGCGTGCGGCGGGATCAGCCGCCGCCCAGCGCCGCCTCCGCCGTGCGCACTGCCTGCAGCGGCAGCGCGGCGCGCCCGACCACCTGGCCGCCGACGCAGGCCAGCCAGCCGGCGCCGGCCGGCGGGGTGGGGCGCAGTTCCACAACCCTGCCCTGCGCGTCCAGGGCAACGGCGCGATAGAGCCGCCAGCCGCTGGCGAGCGGCCCGCGAACGCGAACGACGCGGGCGATGGTGCGGCCCGCGTCGTCGATACCGATCCACTCCAGCGTGCGGGGCTTCCCGTCGCCCTCGTCGACCCGTCCGCGCATCCAGTGCAGGCGCGGCGGTTGCATCCTAGGCGCCCGCCGTCATGCGGCCGCCCTCATGCGCCAGCCCTGCTCATGCGGACTTTGCCATGATCTCGTCGGCAATGTTGCGCGGCACCGGATCGTAGTGATGGAACTGCATGGTGAAAGAGGCGCGCCCCTTCGTCATGCTGCGCAGGTCCGAGATGTAGCCGAACATCTCCTTCAGCGGCACGTGCGCGCGCACGATCACGGTCGAGCCCGCGCTCTCCTGGTTCTGGATCATGCCGCGCCGGCGGTTGAGGTCGCCCACCACGTCGCCCACGTGATCCTGCGGCGTGGTGACTTCGACATCCATGATCGGCTCGAGGATCACCGGCGCCGCCTTCTTCATTCCCTCGCGGAAGCAGGCCTTGGCGGCGATCTCGAAGGCGAGCGCGCTGGAGTCGACGTCGTGGTACTTGCCGTCGAGCAGCGATGCCTTGAAGTCCACGGTCGGGAACCCGGCCAGCACGCCGGTGTCGGACTGGCTGCGGATGCCCTTCTCGACCGCCGGGATGTATTCGCGGGGCACGGCGCCGCCAACGACGCTGTTCTCGAACTCGAAGCCGGTGTTGCGCTCGAGCGGCGCGAAGGTGACCTTGACCTCGGCGTACTGGCCGGAGCCGCCGGTCTGCTTCTTGTGCGTGTAGGTCTCGGTGTGCGCGCGGGTGATGGTCTCGCGATAGGCCACCTGCGGCGCGCCGATATTCGCCTCGACGCCGTATTCGCGCCGCAGCCGGTCGATGATGATCTCCAGGTGCAGCTCGCCCATGCCGGAGAGGATGGTCTGCCCGGTCTCCTGGTCGGTCTTGAGGCGCAAAGAGGGGTCCTCAGCGGCCAGCTTCTGCAGGCCGATCGTCATCTTGTCGACCGAATCCTTGGTGCGCGGCTCGACCGAGATGTCGATCACGGGCACCGGGAAGGCCATGCGCTCCAGCACCACCGGGTCCTGCGGCGCGGCGAGCGTGTCGCCGGTGCCGGTGTCCTTCAGGCCGACGAAGGCCACGATGTCGCCGGCGGAGACTTCCTTGAGCTCGGCGCGCTTGTCGGCGTGCATCTGGAACATGCGCCCGACGCGCTCGCGGTGGCCCTTGGTCGTGTTGAGCACGGTGTCGCCGGTGCGCAGCGTGCCGGCATAGATGCGCACGAAGGTGAGCGTGCCGTATTTGTCGTTGATGATCTTGAAGGCGAGGCCGGCGAACGGCGCCTGCGGATCGGCCTTGATCCGGCGCGGCTCGGCCTCGCTCTCCTCCTGCCCCTCCTCCGCGGCAACGGCGATGCCGGGCACGTCCACGGGCGAGGGCAGATAGTCGATCACGGCGTCGAGCAGCGGCTGCACGCCCTTGTTCTTGAATGCGGTGCCGCACAGCACCGGGCGGAACGCGCCGGTGATGGTGCCGGCCTTGATGCAGCGCTTGAGGGTTTCGACGCCGACGTCACCGTGCTCGAAATACTCCTCCATCGCGGCATCATCGACGGACAGCGCGGTGTCGAGCAGCGTCTGCCGGTAGGCGCGCGCCTGCTCCACCAGCGCCTCCGGGATCGGCTCGTCGTGGAACTTCGCGCCGAGCTCGCTGCCTTCCCAGACGATCGCCTTCATCCCGACCAGGTCGACCACGCCGCGGAACTGGTCCTCGATGCCGATCGGGAGCTGCAGCGGCAGCGCCACGATGTCGAGCTTTTCCTTCAGGCTGTCGCAGGCGCGGAAGAAATCGGCGCCCGTCCGGTCCAGCTTGTTGATGAAGATGATGCGCGGGACGTTGTAGCGATCGGCAAGCCGCCAGTTGGTCTCCGACTGCGGCTGCACGCCGGCCACGCCCTCGATGATGAAGATGGCGCCATCCAGCACGCGCAGCGAGCGGTTGACCTCGATGTTGAAGTCGATGTGGCCCGGCGTGTCGATGATGTTGATGCGGTTGCCCGCCCATTCGCAGGTCACGGCGGCGGAGGTGATGGTGATGCCGCGCTCGCGCTCCTGCTCCATGTAGTCGGTGGTGGTGGTGCCGTCGTGCACCTCCCCGACCTTGTGCGAGACGCCGGTGTAGTAGAGGATGCGCTCCGTCGTCGTCGTCTTCCCCGCATCGATGTGCGCGGTGATGCCGATGTTGCGGATCTTCTCGAGTGCGGTGGTCGTCACGATGGCCTCCGGTTAGCTCACGGACAAGCGATTGGGGCGCGGCGACCCGTCCCGGTCCGCGCACCCTGCTGTCCCCGGCCCCGATCAGCCGGCTGTTCGGCGGTCAGATGCCCGCGCGGGCCGCGAATTGCAAGCCCCGATCGGCTCCCGGCTCAGCCCTCCAGCGCCTCTTTGAGGTCGCGGATGAGGTCCGTGGCCGTCTCCAGGCCGATCGAGAGCCGGATCACGTCGGGGCCGGCCCCGGCCGCCGCCTGCTGCTCCGCGGTGAGCTGGCGGTGCGTGGTGCTCGCGGGGTGCAGGATCAGGCTGCGGGTATCGCCGACATTCGCCAGATGCGAGAACAGCCGCACCCGCTCGACCAGCCGGGTGCCGGCCTCGTAGCCGCCCTTGAGGCCGAAGGTAAACACCGAGCCGGGCCCGAGCGGCAGGTATTTCCGCGCCAGCGCGTGGCAGGGGCTGCCCTCCAGCCCTGCATAGGAGACCCACGCCACCCGCTTGTGCCCGGCCAGGAAGGCGGCCACGGCCTGCGCGTTGGCGACATGCCGTGCCATGCGCAGCGGCAGCGTCTCGATCCCGTTCAGGATCAGAAACGCGTTCATCGGCGCCAGCGTCGGCCCGAAGTCGCGCAGCGCCACCGCCCGCGCCTTGGTGGTGAACGCGAAGTCGCTGAAATTCTCGTAGAAGCGCAGGTCGTGATAGGCGGGCTCCGGCTCGGTCAGCGCCGGGAAACGCCCGCCCTGGCGCCAGTCGAACTTCCCGGACTCGACGATGATGCCGCCCAGCGCATTGCCGTGACCGCCCAGAAACTTGGTGAGCGAATGGCAGACGATGTCCGCCCCCCATTCGATCGGCCGGCAGAGGAAGGGCGAGGCGAGCGTGTTGTCGACGATGAGCGGCAGCCCGGCGGCATGTGCGATGTTCGCGACCGCCTCCAGGTCGACGACGATGCCGCCGGGATTGGCCAGGCTCTCGACGAAGATCGCCTTGCAGCGCGGGGTCAGCGCGCGGCGGAAATTCTCCGGGTCGGTCGGGTCGACGAAATGGCAGGTCCAGCCGAGCTTGGGAAACGACAGGCCGAACTGGGTCAGCGAGCCGCCATAGAGGTTGCGGGACGCCACGAACTCGTCGCCAGGCTGCAGCAGCGTGAAGAAGGTGAGGAACTGCGCCGCATGGCCCGAGGCGGCCGCGAGCGCCGCGCGCCCCCCCTCCAGCGCCGCCACCCGCTCCTCCAGCACCGCGACGGTGGGGTTGGAGAGCCGCGTGTAGACGTGGCCGAAACTGTGCAGGTTGAACAGCGAGGCGGCCTGGTCGACGTCGTCGAACACGAACGACGTGGTCTGGTAGATCGGCGTGGAGCGGGCGCCGGTGGCCGCGTCCGGCGCGGCGCCGGCGTGGATCGCGCGGGTCTCGAACCCCATGTCGGCGGCGCGCGCCGGCTGCGGACGCGGCCTGGTCTGGCGCGGCTGCGGCGCCTCGGCCGGGCGGTTGCGGATCAGGCCGGAATTGACGCCGGCCCAGGAGAGTTCCACGCACAGCCGCCCGAACTCGATCTTCGCGCAGCGGTCCATGACCACGTCGAGGCCGGCCGCCGCCGCCTGTGCCGCGGCGGCGTCGCTGCGGATGCCGAGCTGCATCCACACCACCTTCGCCCCAATCACGATCGCGTCGTCCACCACCGGCCCGACCTGATCGGAAGGGCGGAAGATATCGACCATGTCGACGGGCTCGGGGATGTCACGCAGCGAGGCATAGACCCGCTCGCCCGCAACGGTCTTGCCCGCGAGGTTGGGGTTCACCGGGATGGTGCGATAGCCCTTGCCCTGCAGGTAGCGCATCACGAACGCGCTCGGCCGGTTCGGGTTGGACGACACGCCCACAACTGCGATCGTGCGCACACGCGCCAGGATTTCCCGCAGGTAGGCATCCGAGTAGCTCAGTGGGGCGATCTCGTTCATTGCGTCCCTCCTGCGGCCGTGTGCGCCGTCCGCCGGCGCATGTGGCACCCCCCGGGGCGCCGACGCAAGCGCGGGCCGCCCAAGCTTGTGCCACCAACGGCGCCAAGGTTAAGAACGCGGTGCGGAGGACCCCGAGGCGAATGACCGGTCGCATCATCCACGACGGCCCGAACTACCGCGTGGTGCACCACCGGATCAGCGCCGCGCCGCGCGTGGTGGTCAACTTCGAGGTCTGGCTGCCCGAGCCGGCACGCGAAGCGCCGGCCACGGCGACCGAGTTCTTCGTGGCGCGCGGCATCAACTTCATCGGCATCAAGCCGGCCGTGAACGACTGGTTCCAGCACGACGAAATTCTCGCGGCGATCAGTGCGATCCGCGAAGCGACGCCGGGCGCGCAGCGTGTGGGCTATGGTGGCAGCATGGGCGCCTTTGCGGCGATCAACTTCGCCGAGGCGCTGGCGCTCGACTCGCTCGTCGCCGTCTGCCCGCAGTTCTCGATCCAGCGACACCGGGTGCCGTTCGAGCATCGCTGGCAGCAGGAAGCCGCGCGCATCGACTTCCGCCACGACGCCATCGACCGCATCGCGCCGCTGCGCCATGGCTACATCCTGTACGATCCGTTCAGCGAAGACCGCGCGCATGTGCAGGCGATCACCGCGCGCCACCCGGCGCTGACGCTGGTGCCAATTCCCTTCGCCGGGCATGAGCAGCTTCGCTTCCTGACCCATGCCGGGCTTGCCGGCGACCTGCTGATCGGGCTCGTCGAGGGGCGGTTCGACCAAGCGGCGATGGTGCGGCGGATGCGCGCCGCGCGCAGCGCGAGCAACCTGATCTGGCTCGGCGCCGCACGCCTGCTGCTGCAGCGCAGGCAGGCCGCCGCCGCGCTGCGCGCGATCCTGCGCGCGAAGGCCGCTCCGCTGCCCGATCCCTGGCTCGGCGACGTCACGCACGCCGAGATCCTGCGCCTGCTGGGCCGTGAGGCCGAGGCGCGGTCGCTGGTGTCGAGGAGGCTCGTGCACCCGGCGCTGGGGGCGGCCGCGCGCTGGCAGCTTGCGCAGTGGGCCCCAGCGGTGGCCGCGTTCCGCCCCGCACCACGGCCGCGCTGGCGACGGCTGGTGTCGTGGCGGCATTGACAGGAGCAACGTCGGGCGGCTCCGGGCGCAGCTTCGGGCTCGACCTGCTGCGCTTCCTCGCCGTGGCCTGCGTGCTGGTCGCGCATTGTGCCGCCGTGTACGGCCACATGCTCGGCTGGCAGCCGCCCGCGCTGCTGGGCATGGCAGCGTTCTTCGGCGTGGAACTGTTCTTCGTGCTGAGCGGATTCCTGATCGGCCGGCTGCTGCTCGACATCGTCGCGACGGCGCCGACCGGGCGGAGCTGGTGGACGTTCATGGTACGCCGCTGGATGCGCACGCTGCCGCCCTACTACGCGTGGCTGGCGCTGTTGCCGCTGCTGCTGCCGAGCCCCGGTGCCGCGCGGCTGCTGCAGTTCGCAACCATGACGCAGAATCTCGCATGGCCGATGCCGGCAGACGGATTCTTCAGTGTCTCCTGGTCGCTCGCGATCGAGGAGTGGTTCTACCTCACGTTCAGCGCGACACTGATCGGCGCGGTGGCGCTCGCGCGCGCACGCTGGCCGGTCTGGCCCGTCATCGTGGCGTTCATGATTGTCCCGGCCGTGGCGCGGATGGTCGTCGGCGCACCGGCCAACTATGTGCCGGCCGTCTATCAGGTCGCACTGTTCCGCCTCGACGCGATCGCCTGGGGCGTGGCGCTGGCCAAGCTGCATCGCGACGGCAGCACGATCTTCGCCCACCCGCGCCTCGCGCTCGCGCTCGGCGTGCCGCTGGTGGTGCTGGTCTGGCTGGAGTCGGGCACGAATTTCCTGCCGATCAGCCGCGCGCAGTTCATCGCCACGCACCTGCTCGCGACCTCGCTCGGGCTCAGCCTCTGTCTGATCGGCGCCCTCGCGCTGCGCCACGCGTTCGGGGTCGCGGCGCGGGTCATCGGGTTCGGGGCGAGCATCTCCTACGGCATCTATCTCACGCATCTCACCATCCTGGAGGCGGTGTTGCTCTATGCGTCGACGCACGCACACGGCGCGCGGTTCGTTGTGGCACTGTCGCTGCCGCTGATGCTCGCGGTGCCCTGGGCGTCGTTCCGGTTCTTCGAGGCGCCGCTGCTTGCGCGGCGGCCGGCGCAGTTCGCCGTCGCGCGCCCGCATGTCGCTCTGCGCCCGGTGGTGGAGGGACGCTGATGGACTGCTTCGTCCCGCGTTCCGCCGCCGGCATCTTCGCCAACTACGCGGCCTGGGTGCGCGCGCACGATACGCTGGACGATGCCGCGCGCGGGGCGATTGCCGATGATGTGGCGCGGCTGCCGCATCGCCCGCTGATCTCGCTGCTGCTGCCGCTGGATGCAGGGGCCGCGGGCGGGCTGGCGGCCACGCTCGCCACGTTGCGCGGGCAACTCTATCCGCACTGGGAGGTCTGCGCCGCCGGCCGCAGCGACGCGGCCGGCGTGTTTGCCGCCGCCGCCGCGCACGATCCGCGGCTGCGGCTGGTCGATCCGTCGCCGTTCGCCGATCCGGCCGTCGCCGCCAACGCGGCGCTCGGCGCGTCCGAGGGCGCGTTCGTGGCGCTGCTCGCCCCCGGCGACCAGCTCGCGGAGCAGGCGCTGTACGAAGTCGCGGTCGCGCTCGCGGGCGCGCCGGAGACCGAGCTGCTCTACACCGATGAAGACCGGATCGACGCGGCCGGCGAGCGCGCCGCGCCGCGCTTCAAGACCGGATGGGACCCGGACCTTCTGCTGGCCTGCGACTATGTCGGCAGCCTCGCGGTCTGGCGACGCACGGTGATCGTGGGCGTCGGCGGACTGCGCCGCGGCTTCGGCGACGCCGCCGCGTATGATCTCACGCTGCGCGCCACAGCCGACATGCTGCCCGACCGCATCCTGCACCTGCCGTCGGTGCTGTGTCACCGACCGATCGAGCGCGACCGCCCGCTTCACCACGGGATGCTCGGCGAGGATGCGCGGCAGGCCCAGCGCGCGGTACGCGAGCGGCTGGGCGCCGCCGCGCGCATCGAGCCAGCGCCGCTCTGGCCCAGCGCCAACCGCGTGATCTGGGCGCTGCCCGATCCGCCCCCGCTGGTCTCGGTCATCATTCCCACGCGCGACCGCGCAAGCCTGCTCGCACGCGCCGCCTGGGGCGTGCTGGCCCGCACCGACTATCGCCCGCTGGAACTGCTGGTGATGGACAACGACAGCCGCGAGGCGGAGACCGCAACAGTCCTCGCCGATCTCGCGCAGGATGCGCGCGTGCGCGTGCTGCGCCACGCCGGCCCGTTCAACTTCGCCGCGATCAACAACCACGCGGTGCAGGAGGCGCGCGGCGAGATCGTCGTGCTTCTTAACAACGACGTGGACGTGATCCGACCGGACTGGCTCGGCGAGATGGTCGGGCAGGCGCTGCGCCCTGATGTCGGCGCGGTCGGCGCGAAGCTGCTCTATGCCGACGGGCGGTTGCAGCACGGCGGCGTCGTGCTCGGGCCGGGACTGGCCGCCACGCATATCCTGCGCCTCGCCGAGCGCGACGACCCCGGCGTCAACGGGCAGCTTGCGCTGGCACGCTCGCTGCTGTGCGTCACCGGCGCCTGCCTCGCCATGCGGCGCGACGTGTTCCTGGAGGTCGGCGGGCTGAACGCGGAACGCCTCGGCATCGCGTTCAACGATCTCGATCTGTGCCTGCGCCTGGGCGAGCTCGGCTACCGCGTGGTGTGGACGCCGTTCGCCGAGCTGTTCCACCTCGAAAGCCAGAGCCGCGGCGCGCCCGACACGCCGGACAAACAGGCGCAGGAGGAACGGGAGGTGGACTATCTCTGGCGCTACTGGCGCCACGCCTTCGACCGTGACCCGTTCCACAATCCCAATCTCACCTGCGGCTGGCACGAACCGCTGCGTCTCTGCCCGCCGCGCCGCCGCAAGCCGTGGCAGCGCGCAGCATGAGTGGGAGCGCGTGATGGACGTCCACACCGACCTCGCCGGCTCTGGTCTCGCCCCGCTGCTCGATGCCGAACTGGACCCGCTGTTCTGGCGCCCGTCGCGCGCCGGGACCGAGAGCGCCTGGACCGGGCACGTCCCGTTCGCGCACTGGCTCGTGCGCGCCCTCCGCCCGCGCCTGCTGGTGGAGCTGGGCACGCACAACGGCGTCTCCTACGCCGCGTTTTGCGAGGCGGTGCTGCGTGCGCAGCTCGATACCCGCTGTTTCGCCGTGGACACCTGGCAGGGCGACGAGCACGCCGGCTTCTACGGCGAGGAGGTCTATGCCGACCTGCGCCGGTTCCATGACGGCCGCTATTCGGCGTTCTCGGAGCTTCTGCGCTGCACGTTCGACGCGGCCCTCGACACGATGCCGGACGCCGCGATCGACCTGCTGCACATCGACGGCTGCCACGACTACGCCGCCGTCGCCCACGATTTTTCGAGCTGGCAGCCCAAGCTTTCGGATCGCGCGGTAGTGCTGTTCCACGACACCAACGAGCGCGACCGCAACTTCGGCGTCTGGCGCCTGTTCGCCGAGCTGCGCGGCCACTATCCGGGATTCGAGTTCCTGCACGAGCACGGGCTCGGCGTGCTCGCGGTCGGGCGGAACGCGCCGCAAGCGGCCGCGGCGCTCTGCGCGCTCGACGCCCCGGCCCAGATCAACGCCATGCGCGAACGCTTCGCGACACTCGGCGAGCGGTGGCGCATGGAGGTGACGCAGCAGGCGCTGCGCCGGCAGTTGCAGGCCAGCCGGCCGATCGCCGCGATCGCTGCCGAATCCGCGAAGCTGCGCGCGCGCGCGGCGCAGCAGGCGGCGGCGGCGCGCGAGTCGGCGGCGGCGGCGTGGCTGGAGGCCGACCGGCTGCAGCGCCTGATCGGCGACCCGGAGGCGGGGCGGGCGGCGGTTGCCGAGGCGGCACGGCTGCGCGCGGAACTCGCGCGCCTGCGGCTGGAGAAAACGCAGCTCCTCACCTCGCCCGCGCTGCGGCTCGGCAACCGCCTGCTGGGGCCGCTGATGCGCATCCCGGCGCCCTTGCGCGCGCGGGCACGGCAGGGCGCGAAGCTCGCCTACTGGACCGTCACGCTGCGGTTGCGGCAGCGCCTGCGCCAGCGGGCCGCGCTGCGCGAACAGCTTCGCCTGCTCGCCGGATCGCCGCTGTTCGATCCCGGCTGGTATGCGGCGCGCTACCCCGATGTCGGCGGCAGCCGCGGCGATCCTGCGCTGCACTACCTGCGTTATGGCGGACGCGAGGGCCGGCACCCCGGGCCGGGGTTCGACGCCCATTGGTATCTGGAACAGTATCCCGACATTCGCGGCGGCAATCCGCTGCTGCACTATCTGCGCGCGGGCGCCGCCGAGGGGCGCGCGATCCGGCCGGTGCGCGATCCGGTGCCGACGCCGCCGCCGGCAAAGCTCACCGCGGATGCCCGCGCGCTCAGCATCGTGTTCGTCTCCGGCGAGCCCGACACGCCCGGCCATATCTACCGCGTGATGCGCCCGGCACGCGCGGCAGAGCGCATCGGCGCCGTCGTCGCCTGCATGACGGTGCCGGAAATCGCCCTGCGGCGCGACGAGATCCTCGCAGCCGACGTGCTCGTCATGTGGCGCACGCCGCTCAACGACCAGACGCGCGTCGCGGTGGAGGCGGCGCAGCGCGGGCGGGCGCGGCTGGTGTTCGACCTCGACGACCTGATGATCGAGCCCGGCCTCGCGCGCCACGACCTGCTCGACGCGCTGCGCACCGAGCGCGTGACGGAGACGCAGGCGCGGGACCACTACACGCGCATGCGCGAGATGGCGGAGCAGGCAACGTTCTGCACCGCCTCCACCGACGAACTGGCGCGGTCGATGCGCCGGCATTGCAAGCCGACGCTGGTGGTGCCGAACGGGTTCGACGAGGAGACGCTGCGCCGCTCGCGCCGCGCCGTGCGGGTGCGACGGCAGGTGCCGGATGACGGCCTGCTGCGCCTGGGCTACGCCGCCGGCTCGCGCACGCACCAGCGCGATTTCGCGCAATGCGTGGAGGCGGTGGCGCGCATCCTGCGCGAGCGCCCCCACTGCCGGCTGGTGCTGTTCTACAGCCATATCGACACCTTCCCGGTGCTGGACCCGGGCGAGTTCCCGGCGCTCGCCGGGCTCGAATCGCAGATCGAGTGGCGCGCGACGGTGCCGCTGGACGCAATGCCGGAGGAGATGGCGCGGTTCGACGTGAACCTCGCACCGCTGGAAGCGGGCAACCCGTTCTGCGAGGCAAAGAGCGAGCTGAAGTTCTTCGAGGCGGCGCTGGTCGATGTGCCGACCATCGCGGCACCCACCGGCCCCTTCCGCCGCGCCATCGACGACGGCCGCACCGGCTGCCTCGCCGCCGCGCCCGATGCCTGGTACGCGGCGCTGGCGCGCCTGCTCGACGATCCGGCGCTGCGCCGGCGCATGGCGCGCGCCGCCTATCTCGACGTGCTCTACCGCAACGGACCGGAACGGCGCGTGGAGCTGGTGGCCTCGCTGCTCGAGCAGGTGCGCGGCGATGCGCCGGGCGCGCGCGCCTTCGCGCTCAGCCTGCACCGCGCCGCGCGGCCGCGCACGCCGCCGGTGCTGCCGGAGACGACGACGCTGTTCGCCGCCGACGCGCTCGGCGACGCCGAGGTGACGGTCATCGTGCCGCTCTACAACTACGCGCAATATGTCGAGGAGGCGCTGGAGTCGGTGCGCATGCAGTCGCTGGCGCCGCTCGACCTGGTCGTGATCGACGACGCCTCCACCGATGCCTCCGCAGAGGTCGCGCGGGCGTGGCTGGAGCGCCATGCGGCGCGCTTCAACCGCGCGCTGCTGCTGCGCAGCGCGGCGAACGCGGGGCTCGGCGTCACGCGCAACGCCGGCTTCGCGGCGGCGGAGACGCCGTACGTGCTGCCGCTCGACGCCGATGACCGGCTGCTGCCGGGCTGTTGCGAGGCGCTGCTGCGCACGGCCCGCGCGAGTGGGGCCGCGTTCGTCTATCCGGTGATCCGCCAGTTCGGCGAGGCGAGCGGGCTGCTCGGTGCCCTGCCCTACGCACCCGCGCTGCTGACGGGCATGCCGTTCGTGCATGCGATGTCGCTGGTCTCCGTCGCCGCATGGTCGGAGGTCGGCGGCTTCGCCGATGCCCGGCTGGGCTGGGAGGATTACGAGTTCTGGTGCCGCATGGCCGAATGCGGCATGCTCGGCCAGCAGGTTCCCGGTGCGCCGCTCGCCGAATACCGCGTGCACCGCGACTCCATGCTCTGGTCGGTGACCGAGACCGATGCCAACAAGCCGCGCGTGGTCGCGGAGATCCTGCGGCGGCATCCCTGGCTGTCGCTCGTCGAACGCGGCCGTGCCGAGCTGCCGCCATCCTGAACCCGGAGCAAGGCGTGCCCGATTTCCATTTCGTGCGGGACTATGAAGCCCTCGTCGCCGATCTCGTGGCGCAGTTGCCGCTCGACGAGGCGATGAGCCGCGCGGTGGGCGGGCGGTACGAGGAAACCGGCCTGATCGAATGTGCCGCGCTGCGCCATCTCGGGCTGGCCGATGGCATGGCGCTGCTCGATCTCGGCTGCGGCAGCGGGCGGCTCGCCTGGGCGCTCGGCCGGCAGATGCAGATCGACTACTGCGGCATCGACATCGTGCCCGAACTGCTGCAGTACGCGAAGACGAAGGCACCACCGCACTACCGGTTCGTGCTGCACCGCGAACTGTTCGTGCCGGCGCCGGACGCGAGCGCCGACATTGTCGCGGCGTTCAGCGTGTTCACGCATCTCCTGCATCTCGAAAGCTTTCTCTACATGCAGGACATCCTGCGCGTGCTGAAGCCCCGCGGGCGGCTCGTGTTTTCCTTTCTCGACTACGCCGAGCCCGAGCACTGGGACGTGTTCACCACCTCGGCGAACGCGCACCGGCAAGGCGTGCTGCCGCACCTGAACGAGTTCATGGGACGCGAGATGATCGACCTGTGGTGCGCGAAGCTCGGCTGCCGGCGCGAGGGCTTCATCGCCGCGACCGCGGCGCCCTGGGGCGCGCCCGGCCCGCTGGGCCAGTCGATCGCGATTCTGCAGCGCCCGTGACGGAGAATCGGCGATGGAGCTGACCTGCTACCTGCACAAGGGCTGGAACCCGAAGATCCGCCCGGCCGAGCCGACGCGCCCCTGGATGGACAGCTCGCCGGAACGCTTCGCGTACCGCTGCCTGCCGCTCAACATCGCCAATGCGCATGGCTGGGAAATCCTGGCGCCGCATGGCGCCACCGCCTACTGGACCGGCGGCGGCGACGTGGCGGACGTGGTGGTCCAGCCCGATCCCGGCACGCCGCCCGAGGCGGCGCCGGTGTCGCTGTTCGGCCAGGGCGTGCTGACCTTTCACATCTTCGGCCTGTTCCGTACGCCGCCGGGCTGGAATCTCTGGGTCGGCGGCTCGCCCAACCGGCCGAAGGACGCGATCTATCCGCTCAGCGGCATCATCGAGACCGACTGGGCACCGTACACCTTCACCATGAACTGGCGCTTCACGCGTCGCTACCGCCGCGTGCGGTTCGAGCGCGACGAGCCGATCTGCTTCCTCTTTCCGGTGCAGCGCACCGCCATCGAGTCGGTCGAGCCGGTGTTCCGCCCGATCGAGAGCAACCCTGCGCTGCGCGAGCAGTTCGACGCGTGGAGCCGCTCGCGCGACGCGTTCCAGGCGGAAGTGGCGAAGTCGCGGCCAACGGCGCCGACCGATCGCTGGCAGAAGCGCTATTATCGCGGCGTGGACATGCAGGACTGCGCGCCGATCGACGACCATCAGGCGAAGCTGCGGCTGCGCCCGTTCGCGTCGCCGCCGGAAGAGGGAGGAGCGTCATGACCGCAGGCTGGCAACGACGCGGCTACAATGTCGCGTGCATGCGCGCCCTCGCCCGCACCGCCCTCCCTCGGCCCGTGTTCGACTTCGCCGATGGCGGCGCCGAGGACGAGCGCACGCTGCGCGGCAACGAGGCCGCATTCGCCGACCTCGCGCTGCTGCCGCGCCCGATGAACGGGCCGGCGACGCGCGATCTCTCGGTGGACCTGTTCGGCACGACGCTGGCGCTGCCGGTGCTGATCGGGCCGACCGGGCTTGCCGGCCTGTTCTGGCCCGACGCCGAGCGGTTGGCCGCCCGCGCCGCCGCCGCCGCCGGCACCGCGTACTGCCTCAGCCACGGCTCCGTCTGCACGCTGGAGAAGCTCGCCGAGCTCGGCACCGCGCCGCGCTGGATGCAGGTCTTCGTCTACAACGACCGCGAGTTCATGCGCGCGCTGATCGCGCGCGCCGCCGCCGCCGGCTACCACGCGCTCGTGCTCACCATCGACAACCAGCTCCTCGGCAACCGCGAGCGCGACGTGCGCAACGGCTTCACCATCCCGCCGCGCTTCGGCCCCGGCGAAGTCGTCGGGATGGCGCTGAAGCTTCCGTGGCTTCGGCGCATGTACCGCGAGCTGCCGCGCATCACCTTCGGCAACTACGTCCGCCCCGGCGTGACCGAAGACATCAGCCGCATGGCCGCGCGCATGGCGCACCTGCTCGACCCGGCGCTGAACTGGGCGGATGTCGACGAGATCCGGCAGCTCTGGAAAGGCCCGCTGCTGCTCAAGGGAGTTCTGCATCCGGCCGAGGCGGCCGAGGCGATGGCGCGCGGCGTGGACGGGCTGATCGTGTCCAACCACGGCGGGCGGCAGCTCGACGGCGCCGTGACCTCCCTCGCCGCCCTGCCCGGCGTTCTGGAAGTGGTCGGCGGGCGCGTGCCGGTGCTGATCGACGGCGGGGTGCGGCGCGGCGCGGACGTGGTGAAGGCGCTGGCGCTCGGCGCCACTGCCTGCCTCATCGGCCGCCCGGCGCTGTGGGGCGTCTCCGTCGCCGGTGAGGCCGGCGTCGCCCATGTGCTCGACATCTTCCGCCGCGAGATCGACCGCGCGATGGGCCTCGTCGGCGCCGCGCGCATTGCCGATCTCGGCCCCGACCTGCTGTTTCGAGGGAACGCGCCATGCCCGATTTTCCCATCATCGACAGTCACGTCCATCTCTATGACGTCGCCCGTCTCCGCTATAGTTGGCTGAGCGGCCTGCCGAAGCTCAACCGCACCTATCTGCTGAAGGACTTCGACGCGGCGCGCGGCCCCGTCGTCGTCGACAAGATCGTGTTCGCGGAAGTCTGGGTCGATCCCGGCCTGCATCTGCAGGAAGCGGCGTTCGTGCAGGAACTCGCCGACGCCGACGCGCGCCTCGCCGGCATGGTCGCGCATGCGCCGGTGGAGAAAGGGGCCGCGGTCGATGCGGACCTCGACGCGCTGCAGAAGCACCGCACGCTGCGCGGCATCCGCCGGCTGATCGAGATCGAGCGCGACCAGAGCTTCGTCCTCGATCCGGGGTTCCTGGAAGGCGTGCGCCGCGTGGGCGCGCGCGGGCTGCCGTTCGACATCTGCGTGAAGCACCCCGGCATGGTGTTCGCGCTGGAACTCGTCCGCCGCTGCCCGGACGTGCAGTTCGTGCTCGACCACATCGGCAAGCCCGGCATCAAGCACGGGCTGCGCGAGCCGTGGTGGGGCCAGATCCGCGAACTCGCCCGCATGCCCAACGTGGTGGTGAAACTCTCGGGCGTGATCACGGAAGCCGACCACGCCGCCTGGACCCGCGAGCAGGTGAAGCCGTACGTGGCCCACGTCATCGACTGCTTCGGCTTCGACCGCGTGATGTACGGCAGCGACTGGACGGTGGCCGAACTCACCCACGGCTATCCGGAGTGGGTGGCGATCCTGGACGAGACCGTCGCCGGCGCCGCGCCGGCCGACTTAAAAAAAATGTATCGCGAGACGGCGACACGGATCTACCGGCTCGGCGACTGAAGGACTGCGCGACCGGACGGCTTGCGCGCACGCATTTGTCGCAATAAGCTGTCTTTCCGGTCACTCAACGGGCTTCCGATGTCATCCTTCGCAGCGGCGTCGGGCGCCGACACGATCGTGTCGGGCCCGGGGGCGGACACGTTTGCGTTCACCACGCCGGATACGGTGTTTCTCGCCCAGGGCGCGGACACCGTGTTCGGCGGCAGCGGCGCTGATACGGTGGTTGTCGCCGCCGGCGCGACGGCGGCGGCGTGGGGCGAAGCGAGACCGCTGTTCGTGAATGCCGGCCAGGGCACCGCGACCGTTGTTGCCGGTGCGGGCGGCGGGGCGTTCTACGGCGGCACGTCGGGCAACAACCTGCTGGTCGGCGGCGCCACCCCGGCGACGCTCGTCGGCGGCGGCCCGGGCGACGTCATCGACGGCGGCACCGGCAGCCTGATCGTCACCGGCCCCGGCGCGGAGGCGGTCGCGCTCGGCGGCGCGGATTCGCTCTACGCGGCCAACGCCGCGACCGACAGCGACGCGGTGACGGAGGCGGACGGAACCGGCAGCCTGATCACGCTCGGCGCCGGCGATGCGACCCTCTCCGCGCTCGATGGTGCGCGGGTCTATGGCGGGTCCGGGACCGCCACGATCACCGGTACCGCGATGCAGGTCTGGGGCGGCTCGGGCAACCTCGCCGTCACCGTCGACGGGTCCGCGAGCGGCGCCGCGCCGAGCGCGAGCACGGTCAGCGGCGGCAACGGCAGCCTGACCGTCTGGGGCGGCGCCGGCGGCGACGTGCTGGCCGGCGGGCTGGGCGGCAACAACCTCATCGAGCCTGGCGCGCCCGACGAGACGGTGTTCGGCGGCGGCAACGGCGATCAGATCCGGTTGCAGGGTTCGGTCGTGCAGAATGAGCTGATCGTTGCAGGCGCGGGTGCCGAGGCGATCTCGTTCGTCCCCGCGGTCGGCGGCCCGACCGGGCCGGGACCGGCGGATACCATCTACGGCGGCAGCGGCGCCGACAATGTCCTGCTGGGCGGCGCCAGCGAATTGTTCGCCGGCGGCGGCGGGGCCGCGTCGATCGAGATCTGGGCCGGTGCGGACACGGTCATCGGCGGGGGCGGTTCGCTATCGGTGTCGGATTTCGGGACCGTTCCGAGCATCCTGGTCGGCGCCACGGCCGGCGGCAACCAGATCAGCAACTGGAACGCCGCCTCGACGCTGATCGGCGGCGGCAACGCCGACACGCTTACCAGCTTCTTCGGCGGCAACGCCCTTCTCATCGCCGGGCCGGGGCATGAGGAACTCGCGGACGATGGTCCGGTCGGCGGCCATCCCGTGTTCATCGCCGGCACCGGCAACGACACGCTGGTCGGCCAGTCGCCGCTGTCGGCCGGCGGTCCCGCCCCCACCGATACGTTCCTGTTCGCCAGGGGGCACGCGGGCGGCGAGGATCTGATCGTGCACTTCACCGGCGCGGACACGGTGATGCTGAGCGGCTACAGCGCGCAGGGGGTGACGACGGCGCTGGCAGACCAGTTCCTCGGCCCCAAGGGCAACATCAACGTGCAACTGGATGACGGCACGCGCATCGTCTTCTACGGGCTGAAGCACATCGCGGGGGGCGCGTTCGTCGTTACCTGACCGCATACTCTGAGCGGGCGCCCCTGACCGGGCACGGCCGTCGTCAGCGCGTAGCCGCGCGGCGCCACAGAAACGTGAGTTCGTGCCGGTTGTGGAAGAGGTGCCGCAGCCGCCCGCCGGGAATGGCCGCGAAGGCGTCGGCGGCGTCGTGATCGGTCTCCCCCTTAAACTTGATCGTGCAGACGATGCGCGGCACGGCGCCGGAGCCGATCCAGGTCTGCACCAGGGCGAGCAGGCGGCGCGGATAGGCGATGACGTCGCTGAACAGCCAGTCCGCCGGCTCCGGCGCAGCCGCGAAGGCGCTGCCGGCGCGCCAGGTCACGCCCGGCAGGGCGGCGACGGTGGGTGCGAGCGGCGCCTTGTCGATTGCGGTCACGCGCGCGCCCACCCGCGCCAGCGCCCAGGTCCAGCCGCCGGGCGCGGCGCCGAGATCGAACACGCGCGCTTCCGGCTGCGGCCATTCGCCGAACTGCACCAGCGCCTCGAACAGCTTCAGATAGGCGCGGCTCGGCGGGCCGCTGCGGTCCTCGACGAAGCGGCATTCGCCGTTGACGAACGGGCTCGCCTTCGTCGCACTCGCCAGCAGCCGGTCGGGCGCGAGCAGGGTCCACGCGCCGAGATGGGCGGTGGGCGGCGCCTGCGGAAACGCCAGCGGCGGCGCCTTCACCGGCGGCAGGCGCGCCGCGATCAGCGCCATGCGCCGGTGATGCGCCGTGCCATAGGCGGACCAGTTGCGCTGGATGGCCCGCAGCGCATCCGCCGCGGCCTTCACCGAGGGTGCGGCGAGTGTCTGCGGTGCGGTCCACACGTCGAGCGCCCAGGCGGCGTCGCGCGGCGGGTCGGGCGAGAGGGCAAGCCGCCCGTGCCAGCCCGCGACCGTCACGCCCGCGCGCCGCAGTTCCGCGTCCAGCGCGCGCTCGAACCCGTCGGCCGCCAGATAGGCGCTGCCGATCACCGCGCAGGGCGCAGCGCCGACAGCCCGAGCAAGGCCCAGCCGAGCATCAGCAGCGTGCCGCCGGTGGGGGCGAGCGGCCCGAGATGCACCCCGCCCAGCGCAAGGGCGTAGAGGGCGCCGCAGAAGGCGAGCAGGCCGAGGACGAAGGCGGCGCCGGCGAGATGCGCCAGCACCCCGCCACGCGGCGCCCAGAGCCCCACCGCCAGCAGCGCGAGGGCGTGCCAGCCCTGCATCTGCACGCCGCTCGCCGCGATCGGCTGCGCCGCCGGGTCGGGCAGCGCGTGCGCCGCGACCGCCCCTATGGCGACGGCGAGCAGGCCGGCGAGCGCGCCGAGGCCGATCCAGAGACGTTGCATCCTGCGTCCTTCTCCGTGCCCGCGGGCCATGACCGGGGCGGGGCGGCCGTGCGCCTAGCAGCAAACGCGGACCATGCCCACGCGCGGCCGCGGCCCGCCCGCATGGCTCGCACGCCACCAACCCTGTTTCCCCCCGTCGGGCCTTGCGTATAAATTTCTCCATCATGCCCCGCGGCGACCTGTTTCCGGAGATCGGCCCGTTCGAGACCGGCTACCTGCCGCTCACCGAGGGGCATG
The DNA here is from genome assembly GCA_017307335.1 of Alphaproteobacteria bacterium. Lineage (GTDB taxonomy): Bacteria > Pseudomonadota > Alphaproteobacteria > Acetobacterales > Acetobacteraceae > JAFKFJ01. The sequence continues at coordinate 20,444 of JAFKFJ010000192.1, forward strand.
TCATGTATTGGGAGCAGGTGGGCAACCCGCGCGGTGCCCCCGCCCTGTTCCTGCACGGCGGGCCCGGCGCGGGCGCCGGCGCGGTGCATCGCCGCTTCTTCGATCCGGGGTTCTGGCGGGTCGTGATCTTCGACCAGCGCGGCGCCGGCCGCTCGCGCCCGCTCGGCGCGCTGGAGGCCAACACCACGCCGGACCTGGTCGAGGATATCGAGGCGCTGCGCCGCCACCTGGACATCGAGCGGTGGCTGCTGTTCGGCGGCTCCTGGGGCTCGACGCTCGCGCTCGCCTATGCCCAGGCCTATCCGCACCGCGTCACCGGCTGCGTGCTCCGCGGCGTGTTCCTGGGTCGGCAGGTCGAGGTCGAGTGGTTCCTGAGCGGCCTCGGCATTCTGTTCCCCGACGCGCATGCGAATTTCGTGGGGTTCCTGCCGGAGAACGAACGCGGCGACGTGCTCGGCAGCTACCTGCGCCGACTGACCGACCCCGCCCCCGCGCTGCACCCGCCGGCGGCGCGGGCCTGGTCGGTCTACGAGGGCTCCTGCAGCACGCTGCTGCCGAGCCCCGACACCGTCACCGGCTTCGCCCAGGACCGCACCGCGCTCGGCCTCGCGCGGATCGAGGCGCACTACTTCGCGAACGGGCTGTTTCTTCCGGACGAGGTCACAGAGGGCGGGCTGCTGGCGCGGATGCCGCAGATCGGCCACATCCCGGCCGAGATCGTGCAGGGCCGCTATGACGTGATCTGTCCCGCACGCACCGCGTTCGAGCTTGCGGCGGCATGGCCGGCGGCGCGGCTGACGGTGGTGCCGGATGCCGGGCACTCGGCGCTGGAGCCGGGAATCCGTCGCGCGCTGGTCGCGGCGGTGGAACGCTTCCGCTTCAACCGCTGATCCGGTGCCGCAGACACAATCCGGAGGAACACGATGCGCGTGGCGGTGATCGGGCTCGGCTCGATGGGCATGGGGGCGGCACGCAACCTGTTGCGCAAGGGGCTGGACGTGACCGGCTGCGAGCCGCGCGACGAGGCGCGCGCCGCGTTCGTTGCCGCCGGCGGGCGCGCGGTGGCACGGGCCGATGCGCTGCCGGACGGCACCGAGGTCGCGGTGGTCTTCGTGGTCAGCGCCGCGCAGGCGGAGGCGGCGCTGTTCGGCGAGCACGGCTGCGCGGTCCGCCTCGCGCCCGGGGCGGTGGTGATGCAGTGCGCGACCGTGGCGCCGGAGGCGGCGCGCCGCCTGGCGGGGCTCTGCGAGGCGCGCGGCCTCGCCATGCTCGACGCCCCGGTCTCCGGCGGCGCCGCGGGCGCCGAGGCGGGGACGATGACGGTGATGGCGTCCGGCCCGGACGCCGCCTTCGTGCGCGCGCAGCCGGTGCTCGACGCGATCGCGGGGAAGGTCTGGCGGCTCGGCGCGGCGCCGGGGGCCGGCAGCACCGTCAAGATGGTGAACCAGCTTCTCGCCGGCGTGCATATCGCGGCGGCAGCGGAGGCGATGGCGCTGGGCATTCGCGCCGGCGCCGACCCGCAGACGCTGTTCGACGTGATCACGAGTTCCGCCGGAAATTCCTGGATGTTCTCCAACCGCGTGCCGCACATCCTGGCAGGCGACGACACGCCGCGCTCGGCGGTGAACATCTTCGTCAAGGACCTCGGCATCGTGCTCGACCAGGCGCGGTCGCTCACCTTCCCGCTGCCGCTCGCGGCCGCCGCGCACCAGCTTTTCCTCGCCGCCGCCGCCTCCGGCAACGGCGCCGTGGACGATGCGTTCGTGATCCGGGTCTGGCAGGCGCTGACCGGCATCGCGCTGCCGCAGAAGCCCACCGTGCCGGAATGACCTTCGAGCTGGTCTGGGACGCACGCTGCGAGGTCGGCGAAAGCTGCACCTGGGACGCACGCAATCATCGTGTGCTGTTCTGCGACATCCCGCGCGGCGCGATCCACGCGCTGGGCATGGATGGCGCGCGGCGAAGCTGGCGGCTCGACGGACTCGTGGCGAGCTTCGGCCTGTGCCGCTCCGGCCGGCTGGTGGTGGCGCAGCGCGACCGGGTGGTGCTGTTCGACCCCGTCAGCGAACGGACGACCCCGCTCGCCGGCCCGCTCGACCAGCCGCCGAGCGTGCGGCTCAACGACGGCAAGGTGGGCCCGGACGGCTGCTTCTGGGTGGGCGGCATCGACGAGAGCCCGCAGAAGCAGCGGATCGCCGCGCTTTGGCGGGTGACGCCGGACGGGCGGGCCGAGATCAAGTCAACCGGCTTCAGCAATTCGAACGGCCTCGCCTGGTCGCCGGACGGGCGGGTGATGTTCCACAGCGACACGCGCGGCCCGTTCATCGAGGCGTTCGACTTCGACCGCGCGACCGGTGCGCTCGCCAACCGCCGCGTGATCGCGACGATCAGCGACGCGCAGGGCCGCCCCGATGGCGGGGCCACGGACGCGCAGGGCGGCTATTGGTCCGCCGGCAACTCGGCCGCCGTCCTCAACCGCTTCGCGCCGGATGGGACGCTGATCGAGGCGCTGCCGTTTCCGGTGCCGGGGCCGACCATGCCGTGTTTCGCGGCGGACTGGATCTACGTCACCTCCTTGCGCCAGGGGCGTGATGCGGCGACGCTGGCGCGCCACCCCGAAATGGGCGGTCTGTTCCGCATGCGCGCGCCCGTCACCGGCGCGCCGGTGGACGTGTTCGCCGACACCTGAGGAGGAAGCCGATGTCTGACAAACCGCCCCGCCCGGTACTCGTGACCGGCGCCTCCGGCGCGCTCGGCCGCCAGCTTGCGCGGCATTTCGGCACGCTCGGGTGGGCCGTGCGCCTCACCGATATCGCCCCCTTCCCCGACCCGGTGCCCGCGGGCAGCACGTTCACGGCCGCCGACCTCAACGACGGCGTCGCGATCCTGCGGCTCGCCGAGGGCTGCTGCATGATCATCCATCTCGGCGGCGTGTCCGTGGAACGGCCGTTCGAGGAAGTGCTGGGGCCGAACATCCGCGGCCTGTACCACATCTACGAAGCGGCGCGGCGGGAGCGCGCACGGGTGCTGTTCGCGAGCTCCAACCACGCCATCGGCTTTCACGAGCGGTCCGAGAAGCTCGACAACGACTGCCAGCTTCTCCCCGACGGCTACTACGGACTTTCCAAGGCCTATGGCGAGATGATGGGCCGGCTCTACTGGTACAAGCACGGCGTGGAAAGCGTCCTGGTGCGCATCGGCTCCTGCTTCCCCGAACCGACCGATGAGCGGATGCTGTCCACCTGGCTTTCGTACGGCGATTTCTGCCGGCTCTGCGAGCGGGCGACGCTGGCCGAGCGGAGCGGCTGCTGCACGATCTGGGGATGCTCGAACAACGCCGCATCGTTCTGGCGCGACGACGCACGCGCGGTGATCGGCTGGCAGCCGCAGGATTCGGCGGACGGCCACGCCAACCGCGTGCGCGGCAAGGTCAGCGGCAACCCGGTGCAGGAACGGTATCAGGGCGGCCCCTACGTGCCGATGGATTACACCCGCACCGCGCCGCCGCCGGGTCCGCTGTTCCCCCGCTGAATCTCGGCCCTGCCATGCAGGGGGCGCATGGCGATAGTGCTGCTTGTGACCATAGCGAGTGCTTATCATATGCCGCGTGACCAAGCCCCCTGATCTTCTGTTCCTGATGCATGACGTCGCCCGCCTGCTGCGTCAGGACGCGGACCGGCGGGCGCGGGCCCACGGCATGACCCGGGCGCAGTGGGTGATCCTGTTCTGGCTCGAACGGCAGCCCGGGCTTTCGCAAAAGGAACTCTCCGAGATCCTGGAGGTCGAGCCGATCACGGTGGCGCGCCTGATCGACCGGCTGGAGGCTCGGGGCATGGTGGAGCGGCGCGCCGACCCCAAGGACCGGCGCATCTGGCGCCTCCATCTGCGCCCGCCGGCGGAACCCGTCCTGGCCGAATTGCACGACGAGCGGGCGGCCATGCACGCCATGGCGACGGCGGACATCGACCCGGCCACCGAGGCGACGATGACCGAAGGGCTGCGGCGGATGAAGGCGACGCTGCTGACCGAGTGCCGCGGGCGCGCGCCCGACCGCGATCCCGCCGCCGAACCGCCGATGAAAGCAATGGCCTGATGCCGTCCGCGACGACCGCGCCCGAACTCATCGCCCTCGACAAGCGGCGCCGCAGCGGCGTGCGGCTGCGCAGAGTCCTGCGCCCGGTGCTGATGCTGGGCGCCATCGTGGCGGTGGCCGTGGGCGCCGGGTGGTGGTGGCTGCAAGGCGGCCGCTACGTGAGCATCGACGACGCCTATGTGCGCGCCTCCAAGCTCGCCGTCTCCAACGACATCTCCGGCATCGTCGCCGCGGTCGCGGTGCATGAAGGCCAGCACGTCAAGAAAGGCGACGTGCTGCTGCGGCTGCAGGACCGGCAGGTGCGCATCGCGCTCGCCGGCGCCAAGGCCAATCTCGACCAGGTGGCCGAGACCATGGCGGCGATGAAGCGCGACTATCAGCGCATGCTGCGCGACATCGACGTGAAGCGGGCGCAGGTCGAGGCGGACCAGGCGAGCTTCGACCGCTACGCGGGGCTGGTGAAGGGCGGCGGCGTGACGCGCGCCGAATACGATGACGCCCGCTTCAAGCTCGCCGCCGACAAGGCGGCGCTGGACAGCCTGAAGGAGCAGGCGGCGGTGCAGCTCGCGCGGCTCGGCGGGGACCCCAATGTCGACGTTGCCGCCACCCCGCAATACCTCGAGGCGAAGGCGCGGGTGGACGAGGAGCAGCGGCAGCTCGATCACACCGTGGTTCGCGCGCCGTTCGACGGCATCGTGACCAATGTCGAGGCGACCCAGCCCGGCATGTATCTCGCCGCCTCCGCCGCCGCCTTCGCGCTCGTCTCCGATCAGCATGTCTGGGTGGAGGCGAACCCGAAGGAGACGGAGCTGACGTGGGTGAAGCCCGGCGACCCTGTGACGATCTCGGTTGACACCTATCCCGGGCATGTCTGGCACGGCACGGTGGACAGCATCGCGCCTGCCGCCGCCTCGGAATTCTCCATCCTGCCGGCGCAGAACTCGTCCGGCAACTGGGTGAAGGTGGTGCAGCGCCTGCCGGTGCGCATCACCGTCGATCGCAAGCCGGGCGACCCCGAATTGCGCGCGGGCATGAGCGTCGAGGCCGACATCGACACCGGGCACGAGCGCCATCTCGCCGACCTGGTGCCGTGACCGAGATCGATTCCGGGCGGCCGGTCCCGCATCGCGCGCTGATCACCGTGTGCGCGATGATCGCCACGCTGATGCAGGCGCTCGACTCGACGATCGCGAACGTGGCACTGCCCTACATGCAGGGCAGCCTGTCGGCGACATGGGACCAGATCACCTGGGTGCTCACCTCCTACGTGGTCGCGGCCGCGATCATGACCGCGCCGGTCGGCTGGCTCGCTGCGCGGTTCGGGCGCAAGAACCTGTTCCTGCTCTGCCTCGTCGGCTTCACCGTCGCCTCCATGCTGTGCGGCGTGGCCCAGACGCTGCCGCAGATGGTCGCGTTCCGGCTGCTGCAGGGCGTGTTCGGCGCCGCGCTGGTACCGCTGAGCCAGGCGCTGATGCTCGACATCTACCCGCCCGCGCAGCGCGGCTCGGCGATGGCGATCTGGGGCATGGGCGTGATGGTGGGGCCGATCCTGGGCCCGACACTCGGTGGCTACCTCACCGACGTCTACAACTGGCGCTGGGTGTTCTACGTGAACCTGCCGTTCGGGGTGCTGGCGGTGGCGGGTCTCGCGCTGTTCATGCCCCGCACGCCCACCAACCCGTCGCTGCGCTTCGACTGGACCGGGTTCGGGGTGCTGGCGCTCGGCCTCGGCGCGCTGCAGATGATGATCGACCGGGGCCAGGACAAGGACTGGTTCACCTCCGGCGAGATCATCACCGAGGCGGTGCTGGCCGGGCTCGGCATCTACCTGTTCGTGGTGCATGTGCTGACCGCCGAGAAGCCCTTCATCACGCCGCGCATCTTTCGCGACGTGAACTTCTCGGCATCGCTGCTGATGATGTTCGCGGTCGGCGTGGTGCTGCTCGCGACCTCGGCACTGCTGGCGCCGTGGCTGCAGAACCTGGGCAACTATCCGGTGGCGACGGCGGGGCTGGTGATGGCGCCGCGCGGGATCGGCACGATGGCGGCGATGATGGTCGCCGGGCGGCTCTCCGCGCGGGTCGATCCGCGCAAGCTGATGGGGCTCGGGCTGGGGCTGCTGGTGTGGTCGCTGTGGGCCTCGACCCGATGGACGCCCGATGTCGGCGAGCGCGAGATGATCGTCACGCTGGTGGTGCAGGGTGCCGCGCTGGGCTTCGTGTTCATCCCGCTCCAGGTGGTGGCGTTCGCGACGCTGCCGGCGCCGCTGCGCACCGACGGCACGGCGCTGCTGAGCCTGTTCCGCAACGTCGGCAGCGCGATCGGGGTCTCCATCACCTCGGCGATGCTGGCGCACAACACGCAGGTGCTGCATGCCGAGATCGGCGCCTTCGTGACCCCGTTCAACCGGGCGCTGCAGGCGGGCGACGCGGCCACCCGGATGCTGGACCCGCAGACGGCGCTGGGCGCGCAGATGCTGGACGCGATGGTGAACGCGCAGGCGCAGATCATCGCCTACCTCGACGACTACAAGCTGATGATGCTGACCACGCTGCCGGCGCTGCTGCTGCTGTTCCTGATGCGCCGCCCCGGCGCGGCCTCCGCCGCCGCCAAGGGCGAGCCGACCCACGCAGCGGTGATGGAATGACCCCCCGCCCCTCGCGCGCTGGTGGTCGCCGGATCGCTTGCAATCCACCGCGCAGCCGCCTATGAGCGCGGGGCCCTGCGATGGGGCGACGGATGCGGGCGTAGCTCAGGGGTAGAGCACAACCTTGCCAAGGTTGGGGTCGAGGGTTCGAATCCCTTCGCCCGCTCCAAATTTCCTCAAGGAAATCAATGGCTTAGAACGGTCCTTCGGGGCCGTTTTTTGCTTCCCCGCAATGCTCCGGGAAATCGGGGAAGCATGGGGGAAGCAGCAGGAAGCATGTCGCAGCGGGCGCACGGCTACTTTCGGCATGGGTAACGCTCCGAAGCCCATGAAAGCGGGCGCTTCCAGCGAACGCGCGAACCCGCTGCATGACTTGTCCACGTCGCGAACGCGCGCGCTTCCCCGGAGCCCGAGACCCTGTGGGATTTGCTTCCCCGGATGCTTCCCCGACGCCTGCGGTGTTGGCAAAGGTGTCATCGTTCAGATCCCCGGCCAGCTTGACGCATCGGCATGACAAGGCGCAGCGATTCCGGTAGTCGTACGAAGCCATGCGGCGCGTAGAAGCCGGCCGCAGCTTCGTCCAACGCATCGACGATCACCATGGACGAACCCACCGTGCTGGCGCTCTCGAACGCGCGCTGCAGGGCGTCGGCAAGCAGAACCGAACCAAGGCGCTGACCCTGCTGGTCCTTGGCGACCGCCAATCGGCCGATCAGGGTGCAACTGACGAGCGGATAGCGGGGAACGTGCTTTCGGGCTGCCTCTGGCACTTCGCCTTGCGAAATCGTCATGGCGCAAAGCGTGTAATAGCCGAGAACTCGATCCGGCTCGGCATCCCGGCTCAGCACGAAGACGGCGTTCGCTTTCCGACGGACGTCCTGCCCGGCCTGGGTCTTCAGGTAGCGATCGAGACTCTCGACCCCACACGCAAAGCCGTTCCGGTCGTGCGCGTCGTTCAGGACGGCAATCCGGAGATCGGCGGATGTGGGACTCGACATTCACCGCACGACCCGACGCTGATGCTCAGCGAAAGCCCGCTGGAGCCGTTCGTTCGGGGCGGGCGGGTTGACAAGCGTATCGAAGAACACCGCGCGATCGCGATCCGACAGCACAATCGTCTCGTGCTGCGCAATCGTCCGGCGCGCGGCTTCCGTCAGCGCGGTCATGCAGAAGTCAGTGAGCTTGCGCCGCTCGAGTTGCGCGGCGCGCTCTATTAGCGCCTTCGTCGGCTCATCAACGCGAAAGCCGAGTCGCTCCTCCCTCAGCCGCCGTTCTCGCTTCGTCGCAACCATGCTATTCACCTCTAGACAAATGTACGTCGGATGGACTAACTTTTCAAGGGCCGTTGTCTCCGCCCATGGGCGCGCTGCAGATGACCCTTTGCGCGGACGAAATTCACACTGCGGCGCATGAAGAATGCTCGGGAGGGCAAGATGGCCGAGACCCAAATTGAGTGGACTGACGCCACTTGGAACCCTGTCGCAGGATGTTCAATCGTCACCGCTGGCTGCACGCATTGCTATGCGATGGAGATGGCAAAGCGCCTCGAAGCGATGGGAATCGCCAAATACGCTGGGCTCACTCGAAGATCAGGCAACCGCGCGCTGTGGCACGGCGTGGTGCGCGAGAACCGCGAAACGCTCTCGATCCCGTATCAGTGGCGTAAGCCTCGAAAGATTTTCGTGAATTCGATGAGCGACCTCTTTCACGAGAAAGTCAGCGACGAGTTCATTCTCGACGCCTGGAAAGTGATGCGCGAAACGCCACGGCACAATTATCAGATCCTCACGAAGCGACCGGAACGTATGGCGGAGTTAGTCGCGAACAAAATCGGCGAAGTCCTGCCCAATGTTTGGCTCGGCACTAGTATCGAGAATGCAGATGTAATCGGTCGGATCGCGCATCTACGCAGCGCCCCTGCCGCAATTCGCTTCATCTCCTTCGAACCTCTGATTGGGGCCGTTGGCACCGTTGATCTTTGGAACATCCATTGGGCGATCGTCGGCGGGGAGAGCGGCAAGTTCGCTCGTCCGATCCGAGAGGAATGGATCGACGAAATCTACGCTCAATGCCTATCGACTGGGACGGCCTTCTTCTTCAAACAGTGGGGCACTTGGGGCAAAGACAACAAGAAGCGTTCGAAGAAAGCCAACGGGCGTGAATATCGCGGACGGACCTGGGATGAAATGCCCTCCGTCCCTCAATAGATCGTCTGAGAAGTCGCGCGTGGGAGGGCGGCACCATGGTCGAAAAGCGATACGAATGGGCCGACGGCGCGAAACTCGAAGAGCATTCTCGACGCAAGCACAAGATATTGCGCGAATACGTTTTTGACTATCTGACCGTCCGTTGCAAACGACCCCAGCAAGAGCGCTTTCGTCTCGCCATCGTCGACGGCTTTGCGGGTGGAGGCCGTTATCAGTGCGGCACCTCCGGCTCGCCTCTCATTTTCATCGAGGAATCAAAGCGTGCCGTCGAAGCGGTAAATACGCAACGCGCGGTTCAGGGGCTTGGCGCGATCGAGGTCGAGTGCTTGTTGATCTTCAACGATGCGAGCCGAGACGCAATCGACCTTTTGAAAACCCACGTCGCTCCAATGCAGACCGAGATTGCTCAAGCGTGCCCCAAGCTTCATCTTCGAGTCGAATATCTCAACGAGTTCTTTGAGGCCGCCTATCCCAAAATCAAAGACTTTCTGGAGAAAGGTCGGTATCGAAGTGTTCTATTTAACCTCGATCAATGCGGTCATAGCCACGTCGAACGAGACACCATCCTCGACATCATGCAATCCTATCCCGCCGCCGAAATCTTTTACACGTTCGTCATCAGCTCATTGATAGCGTTTCTTCAGAAGGACCAGCCGGAGCGGCTGCGAGCGCAACTCAGCCATCTTGGACTTTCCAACAACGATGTCCTTGCGCTAGACACCCTTATGAGTCGGAAGGATTGGTTAGGAACGGCCGAGAAGATCGTCTTCGACGCCTTCCGCCTTTACGCGCCGTATGTCAGCCCATTCTCTATCAACAATCCCGATGGCTGGCGTTATTGGCTGATACATTTCGCCAAGTCCTATCGAGCCAGACAGGTTTACAATAACATCCTCCATGACAACGCAAGCCTCCAAGCGCATTTTGGCCGATCCGGGCTTAACATGCTCTCTTACGATCCTCGACATGACGAGGGGATGCTCTACCTCTTCGACGATAACGGCCGCACTTCTGCAAAAACCCAACTCTTAGGGGATATTCCTCGGCTTGTGACAGAAGCCGGCGACGCCATGTCGATGACGGAGTTCTACGAGAGTATCTACAATGTCACGCCCGCTCATGCCGATGATGTTCACGCTGCGATCATCGAGAACCCTGATATCGAAGTGATCACTCCGGCAGGTGGAGAGCGAAGGAAGGCAAACACCATCGGTGTCAACGATATCATCAAGGTTAAGACGCAGCGTAGCTTCTTTCCCATGTTCCTGAATGCAGGAGCGAAAGAGAGCGGCGACAAACAGTGACATGCTTGTATGCCCTTCAACCCACCTGGTGACATTCTGCTGCCCGATCCACTATTCTCCGCTCTGTGCATCCTTGAACCTGGCGTCGCCCGGCGGATGACGCTTGTCGTTCATCGCAGGGCTATCGCGAGCAGCAATCTCGGCAACGTCGTACCGGACAACGTCAGCGCCGCCTTCGACCGCGCCCGAAACGCCATCATCTACTCCTTTTCGACTATGATCTGTTTGTCGTCGGCGAACTGCAGGCCTTTGGCGCATCCGAACTGGCACTAAAGCAGCGCCTTAGCGGCCACAGGGGCGCCTCGCGTGGCACGCTGCGCAATCTCGTTGACCGCGCGAGGAAGAGGAGGTTCCGTCCAGAAGATACGGTTCCCAGATTGGCTGGATCGAACCTACCGCTGCTGTCGGATCGCTGATCCAGTCCTCTAGAAGATTTGTGATCTTCGTGCTACATATTCGACCAATCTGTAGCGTGAAGATGCCAAATGCCGACCCCTCATAATCCCCCAGCCGCGGTTCGGCGCGCATTGCGCAAGCTCGGGGCGGACATTCACGACGCCCGTCGGCGCCGGCGGCTGCCCATGGCCGTCGTGGCCGAGCGCGCCTTCACCTCCCGTTCGACCTTGCAAAGGGTCGAGGCCGGCGACACCAATGTCGGCATCGGCATCTATGCCGCCGTCCTGCAGGCGCTCGGCCTGCTCGAGGGCCTGGGTCAGATAGCCGACATCGTCAACGACCCCGTTGGCCAGGCGCTGGCCAGCGCCGGGCTGCCCAAGCATGCTCATCTCAAGCGCACGGCCGGAGTGCCTCGCGATGGCTGACTTCGAGGTGCATATCGATCTGAATGGTCATACGCGGCCCATCGGGCTGGCGCGGAGCAATCGCGTTCGCGGCACGGAGACCATCCTTTTCGAGTATGACGGCGCTTGGCTCACGGACCCGCAGCGGTTTTCGCTGGAGCCCGCCCTGGCTCTCACGCGCGGGACCTTCGCCCCGCCTCCCGGACTGGCGACGTTCGGCTCCATCGGCGACTCCGCCCCGGACACCTGGGGCCGCCGCCTCATGCAGCGCGCCGAACGCCGGCTTGCCGAACGTGAAGGCCGTCCCGTTCGTACCCTCGTGGAGAGCGACTATCTGCTCGGCGTCGCCGACGAGACCCGGCTCGGCGCGCTCCGCTTCCGCTGGGTGAGCGAGGAGATTTTTCAGGCGCCGACCCGTGCTGGCGTTCCAGCTCTGATCGAGCTTGGCCGGCTGCTCCAGATCACCGAGCGGTTTCTCCGGGACGAGGAAACCGATGAAGATCTCCAGCTCATCTTCGCTCCGGGCTCCTCCCTCGGCGGCGCACGTCCGAAGGCGTCGGTCATCGATCAGCACGGTCAGCTCTCCATCGCCAAGTTTCCGAAGGAAACCGACGACTACAGCATGGAGACCTGGGAGGAGATCGCACTGCGGCTGGCCAGCCAGGCCGGCATCGCCACGCCTCGGCACGAGCTGATCGACGTCGCCGGCAAGGCGGTCCTATTGTCGCGTCGCTTCGACCGTGCCGGCGCGATCCGCATCCCGTTCCTGTCGGCGATGGCGATGATGGGTGCCAAGGATGGCGAACGCGGCAGCTACCCGGAGATCGTCGACGCTCTCGCTCAACACGGGGCGCAGGGAAAGACCGATGCTCATGCTCTCTATCGGCGTGTCGTCTTCAACGTGCTTATCTCCAATGTCGACGACCACCTGCGCAACCATGGCTTCCTCTGGCTGGGAAAGGCGGGATGGTCGCTGTCCCCAGCTTACGACCTCAATCCCGTGCCGGCCGATCTCAAGGCGCGGGTGCTGACGACGAACATCGATCTCGACGAAGGCACCTGCTCGCTCGACCTGCTAGAAGCCGCGGCGAGTTTCTTCGGTCTCACGCTGGCCCAGGCCCGTGCGATCATCAAGGAGGTCGCGACCGCGACCGCGACTTGGCGCGACACCGCCCAGGCGGCAGGCGCCCGCGCGTCCGAGATCAACCGCATGGCCAGCGCCTTCGAGCACGACGATCTCAGGCGTGCGCTGGCATTGTGAGAGCGAGCCTGGAACGAAGCATCAATCCGTATCGATCCGTCAAAACTTAATACGGTCAGGTGCCACGCGGGCAGACTACGGCCACTACACGTAGACGGCCTTCGCTATTGCCCAAGTCATTCTCGAGTGCAGCGGGATTGGTGCATCGTCGCGCCGGATCGTAGATTAAGCAGACGAGCCTATCAACATTTGGGAATTTCGCGTATCGGGCAACGTCGACAATAAGTTCGTTAGCAACTTCCTTCTGGCCGAGGCTCTGTCTGGTCATCTTCGCTTCGATGATCATTCGTTCTCGCGGAAGAAAAAAATCAATTCGTGAAGCATTGCCTGCATAGCTAGGCGTCCATTCCTCTGGGCGTACATCATCGAAATGCAGTTTCAGAATGGCGTGCAATAGATCCTGGACGTCGTACTCGTCTGCAACGGGGAGAGATTGCCGACTGCGCTGACGGGTCTGGATGAGAAAGGTTTTGACTCCTGACGGCTTCACTCGGACGCCGAAGCCTCTCAGTTCGCTGTCCCAGATGAACACGTCCTGGCCCTTGGAGGGTTGTAACGCGTCCACCGCGCGCTTGGTAATCTTAGCCATGATCCGTTCCTGCTCCTGAGTTCCATGCTTGTTCCCAAATCTGCTTCCCCGGATTTCGCGGAGGAGCCCGGGGAAGCAGGGGGGAAGCACGAGAGCGAAAGTCGCTGGGTAGGAGGAGGATAGGCCCGGGATAGGCGCCCGCAAGAAAAACCCTTCTGAAATAGGGAGTTAGCGGGCGCCGGGATAGAAAAAGATGCTGTAGCGTAAACCAGCCAAGGATGTTGCCAAGGTTGGGGTCGAGGGTTCGAAACCCTTCGCCCGCGCCATTTCAGAACAGAACTCTGAACACCGCCTACGCCGGATTTCCCGCCTGAGGCGGCGACCAGGGTGCGCAGCAGTTCCGATTTCGACCCCATGATGCGGACCTCGGCATCGGCGACCTCGACGCGCTGGGCCAGGGCGCGCAGGTGATCGCGGCGATAGCCGCCACTGTCCAACCGGATGCGCTGGCGGCCGCGCGGGCGAAAGTTCTGACCATCTCGGGGCTGACGGCCTGATTGTCCGCATGGTCGAGTGCGGCCTGGGCACGCTCGGCGTCGGCGCTGGCCTGTTCCCGAATCGCCTTGAGGCCGGCGATGCGTTCTTTCAGGCCGGGGGCGTCGAGATCGGCGACACCGGACTCGATGGCGTCGAACAGCCGGTTGAGCCGCTGGTCGGTCTCAGTGATGCGCTTGTGCAGTTCGGCCAGGTGCTCGCGACGGCGCTCGGTGCGCTCCTGGCGGCGGTCGAGGACGCTGGCGAGGATGGTTTCCAAACGCTCGGGCCGAAGCAGGCGGTCTTCCAGGTGGCTGGCGACAAGCTGATCGAGCCGGTCCATCGGGATCGAGCGGCCCTCGCAGCCGGTCCTGCCCTGCCGGGCCTTGGTCGAGCAGGTGTAGTAGCGATATGTGCCACCGGCGCTGCCCTTGCCGGTGCGCAAGGTCATCGCGCCCCCGCACTTGGCGCAGAAGCAGATGCCGGTAAGGAGGGTGGGGCCGCTGGTGACGCGCGCTGGCGTCATCCGGGGATCGCGGGCCTTGAGGCGGGCCTGCACCGTGTCGAAGGTCTCGCGGTCAATCAGCGGCGGGCAGGCCATGACCGCCACCTTGCTTTCGGGCTTCCTCTCCCGGTCCTTGTGCGAGCGCTTGTTGAACCTGTGCTCGCCGATATAGGTCGTGCGGGTGAGAATCTGATGGATCGAAGCCAGCCCCCAGCGCCCACCGTCACGGGTGAAGATGCGGCGTTCGTTGAGATAGCAGGTGATGGCCTTGACACCCATCGGCCCCTTCACACCGTCGCCCTCTAGGAAGAGACGGTAGATCAGCCGCACCGTGTCGGCATGCAGCGGGTCGATCTCCAGCTTCTTCTTGGTCTTCGATCCCCGCTGCTCGGCGGCGACGATCCGGTATCCAATCGGCGGCAAGGCCCCGTTCCAGAAGCCCTGCCGGGCGTTCTCGTTCATCGCCCGCAGGACGTGCTTGGCGTTCTCCTTCGACTGGTATTCATCGAACAGCGCCATGATCTGCCGCATCATGACGTGCATCGGATCGTCGCCCATCTCCTGGGTGATGGAGACGAGCTTTACGCCGTTCTTCGCCAGCTTGCGGACGTAAAACTCCATGTCGAAGGCGTCGCGGAAGAAGCGGCTGAACGAATGGACGATCACCACGTCGAAGGGCGCGGGCTTCGATGTGCCCGCCTCGATCATACGCTGAAACTCGGGGCGACGGTCATTGGTGGCCGTCGCGCCGGGCTCGACGAAGGTTTCGACCAACTCATAGCCGCGTGAGGCGCACCAGGCTTCGCCTTGTCGCTTCTGGTCGGGGATGGAGACATCGTGCTCGGCCTGCCGCGCCGTCGAGACGCGCATATAAAGGGCGGCGCGCAACGGCATGGTCATAGTGTCTGTCTCCTTCTCACCTCATCGGCACGGCCCGAACAGCTCATCGAAGAGATCGCCGAACCACGCCTCGAACACGTCCACCTCGACCTCAGTAACGGGAATATGCTCGGGCCAGTCGTCGGTGACGGTCCAGGTCGAAAGGTCTTGCTTCGGCGGTCTACCCTGAAACGGCCAAGGATAGCCGAGCAACGCTTCAAGCTGCTCGGATGCGGTCGGCGGGCGTTCCTTGCGAGGTCTGGCCATCGGTCCAGAATCGCCGAACGAGGCCATTGAAAGAATAGCCTTTTTCTAGGCCAGAAGCCTCTGCGCGCCGTGGCGTAAAAATACTTGCACGCGGCGGCGCGGGACGAAAGCGGCGTAGAGACGGAGGCGGTCGTCATGGCGATACCAGGCTCAACGCCGTCGTCACCGGCAGATAGAGAGTGCGCGGTCGCCGGACCAAAGGCATGAAACCGAAGGCCGTGTAGAAGGCCGCTGCACCGTCGTCGATGGCGTCGGCGAAAATCGCGTGCGCTCCGATAGGCGCGGTCGCCACGGTCTTGATGGCGTCGAACAACAAGGCTTCCCCAAGCCCTTGTCCGGCGTAGTCGCTATGTCGCCCAAGCCAGCCGATCAGCACCGCCGGGACGGTCGGATAGCGCGGCAGCTTCTTCGCCAGCGGCTCGGGAACCTCGTTCAAGGGCACGTTGCTGGACGATAGGGTGTAGAAGCCCGCCACCCGATCCGTCGCGATCTCCCTGGCGACGAAACAGGTGGCGTATTTGCGCTTCACGTCCTGCGAGACGGTCTCGCGGAAATAGCTGTCGATTCGGTCGTTGCCGCATGTGAAATCCGCCCGCTTGTGCGCCTTCGCCAGCGGCTCGATGGCGAAGCGGACACTCACCGGCGTTCGATCAGCTCGGCATGACGCTTCGCGGCGCGGATCAGCCGCTCGTTCGGCTTGGGCGGATTGATCAGCGCCTCGGCAAAGCGGATTTGGTCCTCGCGCGCGAGCCGCATGATCTCAGCGTCTTCGACGACGCGCCTTGCGTCCTCGCCGGCGGTGGCGATGAGATAGCCGGTCAAGGTCAGGCCGCGCAGGCGGGCGGCGCGCTGCATCTGGTCATAGACCTGGACCGGAATACGCGCTTCCAACCGCGCGGTATCGGCTTCGATTTGGGGCTTGGGCATAAGGGTCTCCTTTGCTTCCATCATATACGGCAAAATGCCGTATTGTTCAAGATGCTTCATAGCCCCAGCCCGAGCTGCCGCTTGCGGCTGAACTCCCAGTCGATGCTCCAGTCGTCGCGGCGGACGCCGCTGATGTAGTGGTCGAGGTGCTTCTCCAGGGCGGGCTGCCAGGGGACGAGCTGGAAGCCGAGGCCGTCCTCGATCATGGCGAAGCGCCCGCTGGCGAGATTGGCGACGCCGGCCAGCCTGCCGGTCACATACTCGCCCGGCCCGGATGGGGCGTAGGTCAGCCCGCGCTCGGCAGCCATCTCCTTGCCGACGCGCTCGACCTCCTGACGCTCCAGGACGGCGACGGTGCGGCGGGGGATGCTGATGAAGTCGTCCTTGATCTTGGCGTGCCCCATCTCCACCAGCCGCTCGGCGCGCCGGTCGAGCGCGGCGTTCACCTCCCGGCCGAAGCCGGTATCGGCGAGGGGCAGATGGTCCTTCGCCACAAGCTCCCGGTCGAGCCAGGTTGCGCCCTCATGACTGACCTGCCGCTCCAGCCCTATGGACGAGAGCGTATTCACGCGGGCGTCCGCGCCATCACGGGCAAGATCGTGGGCAAGGCCGAGCTCAGGAAGATCGTCGGGCACGCGCCAGTGATCGGCGTCGATCCGTTCGACGATTCCGGCCCGGCGCAGCGCCTCCAGCCGCCGGACGTGCATCTTTACGAAGGTGTCGGGATCGGCGCGGATATGCTCCACTTGGTCCCGCGCGACCTGCAAATGCTCCGAGGGACGATAGATGCCGTTCTCATCCGTGACGGAGAGAATGTTGCGGTCGGCCGGGCGAGGCTTGCCCGGCGCGGGCACAGCCTCGACGATCATGCCCCTGCCGATGTCTTCGGCGTTGGGCCAGATCTCGACGGACAAATCGCCGACAGCGACCCGCGATACCGATTCGTTCAAGTGATCCTCCAGTGACAATTGATGCGATGCAAACTAATGCCACGTTAGCATTCAATTGCAACAATAACGGCGGCAAACGTTGACGCCTTGCGCGGATGCTGACTAGCCTTGGCCCATGTGGGAAGATCAGCCAGCGCGCCCAGACGGCAGTTTCA
>JAFKFJ010000134.1 GCA_017307335.1 Alphaproteobacteria bacterium
CAGGTAGCCGCTCCGGGTCAAACCGCTATCCCCTCCTATAAAAAGAAAGCGCCCCTGCACCAACCAGACGGCGGCGGGCGCGATGCTCGGCCACACGCTGGTCACGAAGCAGACCGGCGCGGCGGGCCGCAAGGTGCACCGCGTCTATGTCGAGGCCGGCTGCGACTACGTGCGCGAGCTCTATCTGTCGCTGGTGATCGACCGCGCCCACGGGCGCATCGGCCTGATCGCCTCCAGCGAAGGCGGCATGGAGATCGAGGACGTGGCGGCGGAGCATCCGGAGCGGATCGAGCGCCTCGCGATCGACCCCGCAACCGGCATCTGGCCGTTCCACGCACGGCGCATCGGCTATCGGCTCGGGCTCGCCGGGCCGCAGATCGCGGCGTTCACGCGCATCGTCGATGGCCTCTATCGCGCCTTCGTCGCACTCGACTGCGCGGTGGTGGAGATCAACCCGCTCGTCGTCACCCGCGACGGCGGCGTGGTGGCGCTGGACGCCAAGATGGCGTTCGACGACAACGCGCTGTTCCGCCACCCCGAACTGGAGAAGCTGCGCGACGAGGCCGAGGAGGACCCGAAGGAGCTGGAGGCGGCGAAACACAGCCTCAACTACGTGGCCCTCGACGGCAATATCGGCTGCATGGTCAACGGCGCCGGGCTCGCGATGGCGACCATGGACATCATCAAGCTCTATGGCGGCCGGCCGGCGGATTTCCTGGACGTGGGCGGCGGGGCGACGAAGGAGCGGGTGACGGCGGCGTTCAAGATCATCCTCTCCGACCCGAACGTCGAAGGCATCCTGGTGAACATCTTCGGCGGCATCATGCGCTGCGACGTGATCGCGGAAGGCGTGGTGGCGGCGGCGCGGGAGGTGAGCCTCGACGTGCCGCTCGTCGTGCGGCTGGAAGGCACCAATGTCGATCTCGGCAAGCAGATCCTGGCGCAGTCGGGGCTGACGATCATCGCCGCCGACAACCTTGCCGATGCCGCCGAGAAAGTCGTGAAAGCCGTGCGGGAGGCAGCCTGATGGCAATCCTCGTCGATGCCTCCACCCGCGTCATCACGCAGGGCTTCACCGGCGCGCAGGGCTCGTTCCATTCCGAGCAGGCGATCGCCTACGGCACCCGGGTGGTCGGCGGCGTAACGCCCGGCAAGGGCGGCAGCCGGCACCTCGACCTGCCGGTGTTCGACACGGTGGCCGAGGCGGTGGCGCAGACGCATGCGGACGCCAGCGCGATCTACGTCCCGCCCCCGTCCGCGGCGGACGCGATCCTGGAAGCGGCGGACGCGGGCGTGCCGCTGATCGTCTGCATCACCGAGGGCATTCCGGTGCTCGACATGGTGCGGGTAAAGCGGGGGCTGGAGGGCTCGCGCTCGCGCCTGATCGGCCCCAACTGCCCGGGCGTGATCACGCCGGATGCCTGCAAGATCGGCATCATGCCCGGCCACATCCATCGCCGCGGCAAGGTGGGCATCGTCTCGCGCTCCGGCACCCTCACCTATGAGGCGGTGGCGCAGACCACCGCCGCCGGCCTCGGGCAGAGCACCTGCGTGGGCATCGGCGGCGATCCGGTGAAGGGCACCGACTTCGTCGAGGTGCTGGAGATGTTCCTCGCCGACCCGGAGACCGAGGCGATCGTGCTGATCGGCGAGATCGGCGGGCAGAGCGAGATCGACGCGGCGGAGTTTCTGGCCCGGGAGGCGGTGAGGAAGCCGACCGTGGGCTTCATTGCCGGCGTCACGGCGCCGCCGGGCCGGCGGATGGGCCATGCCGGGGCGGTGATCAGCGGCGGGCGCGACACCGCCGAGGCGAAGATGGAGGCGATGCGGGCGGCCGGGATTCATGTGGCCGAAAGCCCTGCCGCGCTAGGCAGCACCATGCTGCGGGCGATGCGCGGCTGAGCCGCATGCCGCGGGAGCAGGGCAGGCGCCGATCCGGGCATGTCCTGAAGCCGCGGCGGGGTGACTATCTAAGGCGCCCGCGCCGGCGGACCGGCGCGGAGGATGGTTTTGAGCAGGAGAGCCTGGCATGGCCGGCGTCGATATCCTAGCCAGCGCCTTCAGCGGCGCGAACGCGGCCTTCATGGCCGACCTGTATGCCCGCTGGGCCGCCGACCCGCGATCCGTGGACCCGAGCTTCGGGGCGCTGTTCGAGGGCATGGACGAGGACGCGCGCGCGGTGCTGGGCGAGGCGGCCGGCGCCTCCTGGGCCCCGCTGCGGCCGGCGCGGGCGGCCGCGGCGCCCGCAGCGCCGGCGGATGCCGAGCAGGTGCGCGCGGCGACCAAGGACAGCCTGCGCGCGCTGATGCTGATCCGCGCCTACCGCGTGCGCGGCCATCTGGAGGCGAAGCTCGACCCGCTCGGGCTGCAGGTGCCGCACGCGCATGCCGAGCTCGACCCGCGCAGCTACGGGTTTGCCGACAGCGACCTCGACCGGCCGATCTTCATCGACAACGTGCTCGGCCTCGAGACCGCGACCATCCGCCAGATCGTGCACGTGGTGCGGGAGAGCTACTGCGGCCCGGTGGGTGTGGAGTTCATGCACATCCAGGACCCGGACCAGAAGGCCTGGATCCAGCGCCGGGTGGAAGGCGCGCCGTGGCGCACGCAGTTCGGCGCGGCGGCGAAGCGGGCGATCCTGCAGCACCTGACCGAGGCGGAAGGGTTCGAGACCTTCTGCCAGCGCCGCTTCGTCGGCACCAAGCGGTTCGGGCTGGAGGGCGGCGAGGCCAGCATCCCCGCCCTGCATGAGATCATCCGCACCGGTGCCGCGGCCGGCGTGCGCGAGGTCGTCATCGGCATGCCGCATCGCGGCCGGCTGAACGTGCTCGCCAACGTCGTGCGCAAGCCGCTCGCCGCCCTGTTCTCGGAGTTCGGCGGCGCCAGCTTCAAGCCCGACGACGTGCAGGGCTCCGGCGACGTGAAGTACCATCTCGGCACCTCGGCCGATGTCGAGATCGAGGGGCGGATGGTGCACCTGTCGCTGCAGCCGAACCCCTCGCACCTGGAGGCGGTCGATCCGGTCGTGGTGGGCAAGGTGCGCGCCCGCCAGGACATGGACGGCGACGTGAAGGCGCGCCGCTCGGTGATGGGCATCCTGATGCACGGCGACGCCGCCTTCGCCGGCCAGGGCCTCGTCTACGAGACGTTGGCGATGAGCCAGCTCATCGGCTACCGCACCGGCGGCACGCTGCATCTGATCGTCAACAACCAGATCGGGTTCACCACCGTCCCGGCGCATGCCTTCTCCGGCCTCTATTGCACCGACGTCGCGAAGGCGATCCAGGTGCCGATCCTGCACGTCAACGGCGACAACCCCGAGGCCGTGGTGTGGTGCGCGCAGACGGCGGCGGAATTCCGCCAGACCTTCGGCTGCGACATCGTGATCGACATGGTCTGCTACCGGCGCCACGGCCACAACGAGACCGACGAGCCGGCGTTCACCCAGCCGCTCATGTACCGCGCCATCCGCGCGCAGAAGACCACGCGGGCGCTGTACGCGGAGGCGCTGGCGCGCGAGGGCGTGGTTTCGGCGGCGGCGGCGCAGGCGCTGTGGGACGGGTTCGCGCAGACCCTGGACGATGCGGCCAAGGCGGCCCAGTCGTACAAGCCCAACAAGGCGGACTGGCTGGAGGGCCGCTGGGCGGGGCTGACCACGTACTGGGACGAGAAGGCAACGCCGACCGAGGACCACACCGCCGTCACGCCGCAGACGTTGCGCAAGATCGGCGCGGCGCTGACGCGGGTGCCGGAGGGGTTCGACGTCAACCCGAAGATCGCGCGCCAGCTCGAGGCCAAGCGCGAGATGCTGGAGCGCGGCGAGGGCATCGACTGGGCGACCGGCGAGGCGCTCGGCTTCGGCGCGCTGCTGCTGGAGGGCCATCGTGTGCGCCTCTCCGGCGAAGACTCCCAGCGCGGCACGTTCAGCCAGCGCCACGCGGTGCTGATCGACCAGACCAACCAGCACGAATACGTGCCGCTCAACAACATCGAGCCCGGGCAGGCGAAGATCGAGATCTACAACTCGCTGCTGTCCGAGGCCGGCGTGCTCGGCTTCGAATACGGCTACTCGGTCGCCGACCCCCGCACGCTGGTGCTGTGGGAAGGCCAGTTCGGCGACTTCGCCAACGGCGCGCAGGTCATCATCGACCAGTTCGTGGCCAGCGGCGAGACCAAGTGGCTGCGCATGTCGGGACTGACACTGCTGCTGCCGCATGGCTACGAGGGCCAGGGGCCGGAGCATTCCTCGGCGCGGCTGGAGCGCTACCTGCAGCTCTGCGCCGAGCGCAACATGACGGTCGCGAACATCACGACGCCCGCCAACTACTTCCACGCGCTGCGCCGCCAGCTCAAGCGCAACTTCCGCAAGCCGCTGGTGCTGATGACGCCGAAGAGCCTGCTGCGGCACAAGCTCGCCACCTCGACGCTCGACGAGTTCACCGGCGATTCCCGCTTCCGCACCGTGCTGCCCGAGATCGACGCGATCGCACCCGCGGCGGAGGTGCGGCGCGTCGTGCTGTGCAGCGGCAAGGTCTACTATGACCTGCTGGCGGAGCGGCGCGAGCAGGGCATTCGCGACATCGCCATCGTGCGTCTGGAACAGCTCTATCCGTTTCCCGACCGTTCGCTGCCGCCGGTGCTCGCCATCTATCCGCACGCGAAGGTCGTGTGGTGCCAGGAAGAGCCGCAGAACATGGGCGCCTGGCACTTCATCGACCGCCGCATCGAGGGCGTGCTCGAACACCTCGACGTCGCGGCGCGGCGGCCCGTCTATGTCGGGCGCACGGAGGCGGCGAGCCCCGCCACGGGGCTCGCCAAGATCCATGCGGCCGAACAGGCGCGGCTGGTGCGCGCGGCCCTCACCCACGACTGACAGGACCGGACATGGCGACCGAAATTCTGGGGCCCACGCTGGGCGAGAGCGTCACCACCGCGACGGTTGCCCGCTGGCTGAAGCAGGCGGGCGACGCGGTCGCGGCGGATGAGCAGGTGGTGGAGCTGGAGACCGACAAGGTCACGATGGAGGTGAACGCCCCCGCCGCCGGCCGGCTCGGCGAGATCCTCGCGGCCGAGGGGGCGGAGGTCGGCGTGGGCGCGGTGCTCGGCACGGTTGCCGGCGGCGTGGGCACCGAGGCGGCGCCCGCCGCCAACCCGCCCGCCGGCGTCAACCCGCGGCCGCGCGCGAGCGGCCCG
>JAFKFJ010000193.1 GCA_017307335.1 Alphaproteobacteria bacterium
CCCCGGACAGAAGGTCCGCGTCGGCCGCGATGCTCGTCGCTCTCGCCGCGCCGTGCAATGACTTTCGGCGCGTTCATGATTCAGCCGCCGGCTTCACCCAGCCGTTGCTGCGCGATCTTTCGCCACGGCGCGTCGCGCGGCCCCTCGGCCAGCGCGCGGCGGAACAGGGCCGCCGATTCGGCGCTCACTTTTCCGTCAACCCGCGTCTGCGCCTCCGCCGCCAGCGTCGCCAGCGCCGGGTCGAAGCGAATCGCCACCGCCTGGTGCCAGGCCGCTGCGGCTTGGGCGAGGTGGCCGAGGCCGTTCTCCGCGTTGCCGAGCAGCACATAGCCCTGCCGCGCCGTTTCGGAGTGCTGGTCGAGCGTGGCGAGGCGTTCGCGCAGCAGGGCGATCATGGCCTCCGCCTCCCGGGCCTCCGTCTGCCGCTCGGCGAGCGGGGCATCGGGCAGGAACGGCCGCCCGTCGATCGCATAGAGCCCGCCCGCCAGCAGCGGCACCAGCACGAGGGCGGCGAGCAGCGGTGCACGGGCGGCGCGGGGCGGCGGCGCGTCCGGCGCCTCCGCGGCGGCGAGCAGGCGGCGCTGCACTTCCAGGGTGGCCGCGGCATGCTCGGCGGGGACCAGCCGGTTCTCGGCGAGGTCGCGGTCCAGCTCGGCGAGCTGCGCGCGGTGCAGCGCCAGCGCGCTCTCCCGCCGCGACCGCGTCGCCCCAGGGCGCCGCAGGGCCCACGCGAGCGGCGCCAGCGCCAGCACGGCCAGCAGCAGCAGGGCCAGCAGCGTCACGTGTCGAGCAGCGCCTTCAGCCGCGCCTGCTCCGCCGCATCGAGCGGCGGGGGCGGCGGGGGGCGGCGGCCGCGGGCGATCACCACCGCCGCCCCGCCCACCGCCAGCGCCAGCACCGGCGAGCCCCACAGCAGCAGAGTGCTCGCCTCGAAGGGCGGGCGGAGGCGCACGAAGTTGCCATAGCGGGCGACGAGCCAGTTGATGATCTCGGTGTCGCTGCGCCCCGCCGCCACCTGCTGGCGCACGATGTGGCGCAGGTCGCGGGCCAGGTCGGCGCCGGAATCCTCGATGCTCTCGTTCTGGCAGACGAGGCAGCGGAGCTGCTTGCCGATCTCGACCGCCCGCGCCTCCTGCCTCGGGTCGGGCAGCGCCTCGTTCGGGTCGCCGATCGCATGCGCCGCCGGCACCGCGCCGAGGACCAGCAGCAGGGCCAGCAGCAGCGCCCGGCTCATGCGTATTTCCGCAGTATCGGCTGCAACTCGGCCGAGACGGTGTCGGGCGTCATGGGCCCCACGAAGCGCCAGCGCACCACGCCCTGCGCGTCGATCAGGTAGGTTTCCGGAACCCCCGTCACGCCCCAGTCGATCGCCACCCGGCCCGGCTCGTCGCGGCCGAGGCGGGCATAGGGGCTGCCGTAGCGCGCCAGGAACTTCGCCGTATCGGCGGGCTTGTCCTTGTAGGCGATGCCCCAGATCGGCACGCCGGCGCGCTTGAGGTCCATCAGCACCGTCGCCTCCTCCGCGCAGGGGACGCACCAGGAGGCGAACCAGTTGACCAGGACCGGCCGGCCGACGAGGTCGGTGCTGGCGAAGCCGGGATCGCCGGGCAGCGTGAAGCGGGGCACGGGCTTGCCGATCAGCATGCTCGGCACCTCGCGCGGGTCGAATTTTCCCTCCTGCGCGCGCTCCAGCATCGCCAGGAAGCCGGCCCCGGCTACCAGCACGCCGCCGAACGGCACCAGCAGGAGCAGGCGGCGGTTCATCTCACGCCGGCGCTCCCGCCGGGCGCGCCCGCCGTGCCGGGGCGCCCACGCGCAGCCGCCGGTCGGCGAGCGAGACGAGGCCGCCCGCGGCCATGATCAGCGCGCCGAGCCAGATCCAGGGTGCCAGCCAGTTCACGTGCAGCCGCAGCACCGCGCCGCCGTCGCGCTCCTCGCCGAGCACGGCGTAGAGGTCGCGGATCAGGTTGGTGTTGATCCTGGCCTCGGTCGTCGTCATCTGCTGCACCGGGAAGGACCGGCGCTGCGGCGCCAGCGTCGCCACCACCCGGCCGTCGCGGCTGACCTCGATCCGCGCCTCGCGCGCCGCATAGTTCGGCCCGGCGACGTCGCCCACGGACTCCAGCCGCCAGTCGTAGCCGCCGACATGTGCGACCTGACCGGGGTGCAGCAGCACGATGGCTTGCTGCGCGAGCGACATCCCCGCGATGCCGGCGATGGTCACGCCAAGCCCGGCATGCGCGATCGTGGTGCCGAGCGAGCCGCGCGGCAGCGCGCCCAGGCGCTGCAGGCTCGCGCCGAGCGGGACACGGAACAGGCGGATGCGGGCGACGAGGTCGGCAAGCGCGCCGAAGATGAGCCATGCGGCGGCCGCGAACCCGATCGCCGGCAGCGGCCGCGCGCCGAAGGCGGCGACTACGCCCACCGCCGCGGCGACCAGCGCCGCCCACCACAGCTTCGCCAGCGCCGCGGCAAGGTCGGCGCGCTTCCACGCCAGCATCGGTCCCACCGCCATCGCCACGCACAGCGGCGCCGCGAGCGGAAACACCGTCGCGTTGAAGAACGGCGGCCCCACGCTGAGCTTCTCGCCCAGCAACAGGTCGGCGAACAGCGGGTAAGTAGTGCCGGTCAGCACCACCGCCGCGATCGAGCACAGCAGCACGTTGTTCAGCACGATCGCGCCCTCGCGCGACAGCGGCGCGAAGATGCCGGTGGCCGAGAGCACCGGCGCGCGCAGCCCGAACAGCAGCAGCGAGCCGCCGATCACGAGCCCCAGCAGGGCGAGGATGAACACGCCGCGCGCCGGATCATTGGCGAAGGAGTGCACCGAGTTGAGGATGCCCGAGCGTACCAGGAAGGTGCCGGACAGGCTCAGGGAGAATGTCCCGATCGCCAGCAGCACCGTCCAGACCTTCAGCGCCTCGCGCTTCTCCACCACGATCGCGGAATGCAGCAGCGCGGTGCCGGTCAGCCACGGCAGCAGCGAGGCGTTCTCCACCGGGTCCCAGAACCAGAACCCGCCCCAGCCCAGCTCGTAGTACGACCACCAGGAGCCGAGCGCGATCCCGCCGGTCAGGAAGCACCACGCCGCCAGCGTCCATGGCCGCACCCAGCGGCCCCAGGCGGCGTCGATCCGCCCCTCCAGCAGCGCCGCCACCGCGAACGCGAAGGGGACGGCGAAACCGACATAGCCGACGTAGAGCATCGGCGGATGCATCGCGAGTCCGGGGTCCTGCAGCAGCGGGTTCATGTCCCGCCCGTTCGGCGGCGGCGGCCACAGGCGCAGGAACGGATCGCTCGCGAGCAGGGCGAACAGCGCGAAGCCGACGCCCGACAGCCCCAGCACGCCGATCACGCGCGCGCGCAGCGAGGCGGGCAGCGCCTTGCCGAACTGTGCCACCGCGGCGCCGCAGAGCGAGAGGATGAGGCACCAGAAGAGGATCGAGCCCTCGTGGTTCCCCCAGGAGCCGGTGATCTTGTAGACCAGCGGCTCCAGGCTGTGCGTGTTCTCCGCGACCGTCAGCACGGAGAAGTCGCTGGTCACGCTGCTCCAGACGAGGCTGAGAAAGCTCACCGCCATCGCGATGAACTGGCCCAGCGCCAGCGCCGGCGCCGCCTGCATCATGCGCGCATCGCCGCGCGCCGCGCCCCACAGCGGGATCACCGCCTGCGCGAAGCCGATCGCCACCGCGAGGGCCAGGGCGAAATGGCCGAGTTCGGGGATCATGCTGCGGGCGACCTGGACGTTGCTGTTCTCGTCGTATGCGGGTGCGGCACGCGCGTCATCCGCCGAGCTTCTTCGGCACCAGCGTGTTCCACGTCGATGCCGGCGGCGGCGGGCCGGCGGCCGGGTTCCAGTGGCCCGACTTCTTCAGCGCGTCGGCGATGTCCTTCGGCATGTAGGTCTCGTCGTGCTTGGCCAGCACTTCCTGCGCGCGGAACGTGCCGTCCGGCGCGAGCGTGCCGAGTGCCACCATCCCCTGCCCTTCGCGAAACAGGTCGGGCAGGATGCCGACGAAGCTGACGGTCACCGCGCCGGTGCCGTCGGTCACGCGGAAGCGCGCCGCAGGCTTCCCGTCATCCATGAACTTCTGCAGGCTCCCGGCCTCGACCAGCCCGCCGAGGCGGAACGTGCGGCCCGGCGCCGGCGCCTTGCTCGCGATCTGCGAGGGGGTGACGAAGAACGCCACGCTGTCGCTCAGCGCCGAGAGCGCAAGGGCCGCGGCGGCACCCAGCCCGACGCCGCAGGCAAGGACGAGCACGAGGCGGCGGCGCTTGCGCGTCATCGGCTTCCCCTCGGGTCGATCGCGGCGAGCCGCCGCCGCGCGCGCCCCAGCCGAACCCAGGCCGCCGCCGTGAACCCGCCGGCGATCGCCAGGAACAGCGCATAGGACCCGACGATGTAGGGCAGATGGTTCACGCCGCCTCCGCCCGCGCCCGGGCCGACAACAGGGCGCGGATCCGCCGCTCCATCACCGCGGCGCGCATGCGCGCCACCACCAGCGCGGCGAAGCCGAAGCTGAACCCGAGCGCCGAGAACAGCAGCGGCCACAGCATGCCGACATACATCGTCGGCGCGCCGGTCAGGGTGATGGTGGCCGGCTGGTGCAGCGTGTTCCACCAGTCGACCGAGAATTTGATGATCGGCAGATTGACCACGCCGACCAGCGCCAGGATCGACCCCGCCCGCGCACCGCGCTGCGGATCGTCGAACGCGCGCACCAGCGCGATGTGACCGAGATAGAGGAAGAACAGCACGAGGACGGACGTCAGCCGCGCGTCCCACACCCACCACGCGCCCCACATCGGCTTGCCCCAGAGGCTGCCGGTGCCGAGGCAGAGCGCGGTCGCGGCGGCGCCCACCGGCCCGATCTCGGCCGCCGCGAGATCGGCGAGCGGATGCCGCCAGACCAGCGAGGCGAGCGAAGCCAGCGCGAGCGCGAAATAGCCGCCGGAGGCGAGCCACGCGGCGGGAACGTGGATATACATGATCCGCACCGCGTCGCCCTGCTGCCAATCGGCCGGGGCGAAGAACAGCCCCCAGAGCAGCCCGATCCCGGTCAGCAGCAACCCGGCCGCCGCGAGCCACGGCAGCACGCGGCCCGAAGCGCGCAGGAAGCGGCCGGGATTGGCGAAGCGGTGAAGGTTGCGCCCCCCGCCGGCGGGCGGCGCGAATGCGGTACTGGCGTCCACCGGGCTGTTATAGGGGAGCCGCCGCCTGGTTTGAAGGCAGCGGCCAATGCCCGTAATCTCCGCGGGTCAACCGGGGAAAGGAAACGCCGATGCTGTTCGCCGTCATCCACACCGACCGGCCCGGCAGCCTCGACCTGCGCATGGCGACCCGGCCCGCCCACCTGACCTATGCCGAGGCGCATGCCGCCAAGATCGTCAGCGGCGGCGCGCTGCTCGATGCCGACGGCCGGCCGGCGGGCTCGATGCTCGTGATCGACGTGGCCGACCGCGCCGAGGCGGAGGCGCTGGTCGCCATCGACCCCTATGTGAAGGCCGGCCTGTTCGAAAGCTCCGTCATCCGGCCGTTCCGGCAGGTCTACAAGGACGGCGTCAAAGTCGCGCCATGACGGCCTACTGGCTGGTCAAGTCGGAGCCGGACGCGTTCGGCTGGACCGACCAGGTCAAGGCCGGTGTGGAGCCCTGGACCGGGGTGCGCAACCACACGGCGAAGAACAACCTCAAGGCCATGCGCACCGGCGACCGTGCCTTCTTCTACCATTCGGGCGCGGGGAAGGAGGTCGTGGGCGTGGTGGAGGTGGCGCGCGAGGCCTATCCCGACCCCACCGCCGAGAGCGGCGACTGGGTGTGCGTGGACATGCGCGCCGTCGGGCCGATGCCGCGCCCGGTCACGCTCGCCGCCATGAAGGCCGACCCGGCGCTGGCGGGGCTGGAACTGATCCGCCAGTCCCGGTTGTCGGTCGTGCCGGTCAGTGCCTCCCACTGGGCGCATATCTGCCAACTCGGCGGGTGGCGCGCGTGACCCCGCGCGCGCTTTGTGAGCACGATTTCATCACTTGGACAGAACAGCAGGCATTGCTGCGCGATGCGCCGCTGCCGCCGCGCATGGAGAAAGCATCATGAACTCAGCGTCTCGCCGCGCCATGCTCGCCGGCTCCGTCGGCGGCCTCCTCACGGTCGCCACCGCCGCCGCGCAGACCGATCAGCCGGCGCCGGAACCACGCCGGCCCGGCGCGGGCGGCACCGATCCCGGGCCGCGGAACATCACGCTGGAACGGCAGAACCCCGACCTCTACGTGCCGCCGTCGACGGACCACGGCACCCTGCCCAACCTGCGCTTCTCCTTCGCCGACGCGCATATGCGCCTCGAGTCCGGCGGCTGGACGCGGCAGATCACGGTCCGCGAACTCGGCATCTCGAAGAACATCGCCGGCGTGAACATGCGCCTGAATTCCGGCGCGGTGCGCGAGCTGCATTGGCACAAGGCCGCCGAGTGGGCCTTCATGCTCTACGGCACCGCGCGCATCACCGCGGTCGACCCGAAGGGCCGCAACTTCGTCGATGACGTCGGCGTGGGCGACCTTTGGTACTTCCCCTCCGGCGTCCCGCACTCGATCCAGGGCCTCGGACCCGATGGCTGCGAATTCCTGCTCGTGTTCGACGACGGCGAGTTTGACGAGGACAACACCTTCCTGCTCAGCGACTGGTTCAAGCACACGCCCACCGAGGTGCTCGCGAAGAATTTCGGCGCGCCGCAATCCGCCTTCGGCCACACGCCCGACCCAAGCCAGCTCTATATCTTTCCCGCCCCGTTGCCGGGGCCGCTCGCGTCCGACCGGATCGCGGGCGCGACGCCGGTGCCGAACAGCTTCAGCCACCGCATGATGGCGCAGGACCCCATCCGCACCCGCAGCGGCACGGTGCGCATCACGGATTCCAGCAACTTCCCCGTCTCCACCACCATCGCCGCGGCGCTGGTCGAAGTGGAGCCGGGCGGGATGCGGGAGCTGCACTGGCATCCGAACACCGACGAGTGGCAGTACTACATCCAGGGCAAGGCACGCATGGGCGTGTTCGCCGCCGCCGGGCAGGCGCGCACGTTCGATTTCATGGCTGGCGACGTCGGCTACGTGCCGTTCGCCACCGGCCACTACATCGAGAACACCGGCAGCGAGACGCTGAGGTTCCTCGAAATGTTCAAGAGCAGCTACTACGCCGACGTTTCGCTCAACCAGTGGCTCGCGCTGACGCCGCCGGAGCTGGTCGAGGCGCATCTGCATCTGGACGAGGCGGTGATGCACGTGCTGCGCAAGACCCAGGCCCCGGTCGTGCCCGCGTAGCATCGCATCGTTCGTACGAGGAAGTTCGCGCATGGAATATGTGAAACTCGGCAGCACGGGCCTTGATGTCTCGCGCATCTGCCTGGGCTGCATGACCTACGGGATCCCGGATCGCGGCCCGCATCCCTGGACGCTCGACGAGGAAAAGAGCCGGCCGATCATCCGCCGCGCGCTCGAACTCGGCATCAACTTCTTCGACACCGCCAACGTCTATTCGGACGGCACGAGCGAGGAGATCGTCGGCCGCGCGCTGCGGGACTTCGCATCGCGCGACGACGTGGTGGTCGCGACCAAGGTGCGCTCGCGCATGCGCCCCGGCCCGAACGGAATGGGCCTGTCACGCCGCGCCATCATGGCGGAGATCGACCACAGCCTGCGCCGGCTCGGCATGGACCACGTCGATCTCTATCAGATCCATCGCAACGATCCGGACACGCCGATCGAGGAGACGATGGAGGCGCTGCATGATGTCGTGAAGGCCGGCAAGGCACGCTACATCGGCGCCTCCAACATGGCCGCGTGGCAGTTCACCAGGGCCCTCTACGTCGCCGACCTGCACGGCTGGACGCGCTTCGTGACCATGCAGGACCACCTCAACCTGCTCTACCGCGAGGAGGAGCGGGAGATGCTGCCGCTCTGCCGGGCGGAGGGCATCGGCGTGATCCCCTGGAGCCCGCTCGCCCGCGGGCGCCTCACCCGGAGCTGGGACGAGAGCAGCGAGCGGCAGGAGACCGACATCTTCGGCCGCACGCTCTACACGGCGACCGCCGAGGCCGACCGGCGGGTGATCGAGCGGGTCGGCGAGATCGCGGCGGCGCGCGGCGTGCCGCGGGCGCAGGTGGCGCTTGCCTGGGTGATGCAGAAGCAGCCCGTCACCGCGCCGATCGTCGGCGCCTCGAAGCTCAGCCACCTCGACGACGCGGTCGCGGCGATGGGCCTCAAGCTCGGCAAGGAGGAGATCACGGCGCTGGAGGAGCCCTACGTCCCGCACCCGATCGCGGGATAGCCGCGTCCGTTCAGGCGTGCCCGCCGCAGAGCCGGAGCAATGCGGCGAGCGCGCCGTTCGGGGTGCCGACATGCGCGCCGGCCACGAACAGCAGCAGCAGCGCGCCGACGCCGATCAGCGCGCCGCTCCACAGCAGGTCGAGGTTGATCCAGCCGCGCCGGAGAATGGCGAGCCCGACGCGGTCGAACACGATCAGGGCGATCAGCGCCATCACCGCCAGCATCGCGACGCTGTGCGCCCCCACCGCGAGCAGCCCGCCCCAGACCGCCCAGCCGGGCGCGTAGAGCGGGGCGGCGAGCAGCACCGGGGCGAGCATCAGCCCCGCCCCGTGCGCCGTCGCCATCAGGAACGACCACAAGGCGAGGTCGCGGAACCCCGCGACCATGCCGACCCGGAACCGATGCCGCGCCCCGCGCACGAGCCGCAGCGCCCCGAAGCCGATCAGCCCGAGCGCCGCGGCGACCTGCATCGTGATCGGGTCGATCTCGCCGCGCAGTGCGATCACCAGCGCCACGACCAGGGCCACCGACACCGCATGGCCGAGCGCGATGGGGCCGAGCGCGCGCAGCACCGCCGCGCGCTCGCCGCTCTGCAGGCCGCGGGCGACCGCGAACAGCCAGCCCATCGCAGGGTTGACCCCGTGGAACGCCCCCAGCCCCGCCAGCGCCGCCCAGCCCCACATGGTCCCCCCTCAGGGGTAGCAGTAGGAGTCCGAGGAGGCGTCGCCGCCCTCCAGCCGCACCTGGTGCGGGCGGAACCCGGCGTCGAACTCCGGGAAGAACTTCTTGTCCACGGTGAACCCGCCCTCCGGCTTCACGTCGAGCTTGGCCATCCAGCCGCGCACGCCCTCCGGATAGAACTGCTCGTCCCAGGCGCGATAGAGCGAGTTGGTGAAGTAGACGCGCTTGCCATCACGGCTCACCTCCACCATCTGCGGCCCGCCGTTGAGCGGCAGGTCGGAGGCGGGGTGCTTCGCCTGCGCTACGATGCCGCCGAGCCGCACCGACCCGACGAGGCGGGGATTGAACGGGTCGGACACGTCGTACTGCCGCATCTCCCCGGTGCCCCAGCACGAGACGTAGAGGAACCGGTCGTCGAGCGAGAGCGCGATGTCGGTCACCAGCGGCGGCACCGCCTTGAACCCTTTCAGCAGCGGCGGAAGCTGGTCGGGATCGGCCGGCTCGGCCGGGATCTCGATCGTCTTGCGGATCGCCCACGCATCGCCGTCGCGGTGCCAGGTCCAGATCGAGGCGGAGAGGTCCTTCAGGCTCACGACCACGCCCACGAACCCGTACGCCTTCGTGGGGTCGTGCGCCGGGCGCAGCTCCAGCACCATCTGCTGCTCGGCGCCGAGGTCGATCGCCTGCGTGTGCCGCCGCCGCTTGAGGTCCCAGAAATGGATGTGGTGGCCGTATTTGCCGCCGAGCAGGAGTTCCGGCACGATGCCGGACTCGATCATGTTCGGCGTGCCCCATTCGCTCGTGACCATCGTGTCGTAGCCGAGATGCCACCACAGGTCATAGGCGAGGAACTGCGGCCCGCGATCCATCTCCCAGCGCCCGAGCACGTCGAAGCTCTCGTGGTCCATCAGGAAGATGCCGCCCGGCCCGTCGCCGTTCGGCGCGCCGAGCGCGCTCACATAGATCCCCTCCGGCCCGCAATGCAGCGTGTGCGGGCGGGAATAGCCGGTGCGGCTCGCGATCTCCTCCGGCTCGATCGTGCGCACGATCTGCGGCTTGCGCGGGTCGGGCTTCACGTCCAGCACGTACATGCGCGAGGAACGAAGGCCCGGCACCAGCAGGTAGCGCCGCTCGATATGCGGGTGCGGCGCGTACGGGCAGAGCGCGGAGCTGCAGGCGTTCCAGCCGAAATGGTGCAGCTCGTCGCCGACCCCCGGCATGTCCACGCGCCCGAGAACCTTGCCGTAGGTGGCCGAGGACGGATCGAGATCGACCACGCCCATCGCATCCGGCTTCGGCTGCGCCTCGACGTTCAGCATCGCGACATAGGCGAGGCGCTCGGCCGGGGCCTGCATGGCGAGCCGGGGCGAAGGATAGAACGTCGGATCAGGCTTCCAGGTCGCCATCGTGCATTTCCCCCTCGGTTGGTGCCGGACGCCGCCGGGCGCCCGCGCCAGCATATACGGCGGCATTGCCCGGCCGCGAGTGTGTCACGTCACCGCGAGGCGCGGTGCGGGCGATGAGGGCGCTGTGCCGGCTCACCGACCTGCCGGACGGCAGCGCCCGCGGCTTCGGCCCCGCGCCCGGCGGGTTCACCGGGCTGTTCGCGGTCCGGCAGGGCGACGAAGTGTTCGTCTACGTGAACGCATGCCCGCATCTCGGCACCCCGCTCGACTGGACGCCGGACCGCTTCCTTGCCGCCGACGGCCGGTACATCGTTTGTGCGACCCACGGCGCCGAATTCCGCATCGCCGACGGCGCGTGCCTGCGCGGCCCCTGTCTTGGCGAGCGGCTGGAACGGGTTATGATCGAGATCAAGGACGGCGTGGTCCTCGTGCCGGATGACGCCGGCCTGTAACCGGCGCCGAAGCCGCGCCGCGCGACGGGAGACGTCATGACCGACACGCTGATCGAGGTGAAGCCCGAAATCGCCGCGCGCGCCCACGTGAACGCCGCCGGCTACCGGGCCATGGTGGCACGCGCCGCGACCGACCCGGACGGGTTCTGGGCGGAACAGCTGCGCCGCATCACCTGGATGCGCACGCCCACCAAGATGCGCTCCGGCGATTTCTCCGGCGACGTGCATGTGCGCTGGTTCGAGGACGGGACGCTGAACGCCTCCGCCAACTGCGTCGACCGCCACCTCGCCACGCGCGGCGACCAGGTGGCGATCATCTGGGAGGGCGACGACCCGAACGTCAGCCGCCACGTCACCTATCGCGAGCTGCACGCGCAGGTCTGCCGGCTCGCCAACGTGCTGAAGTCGCTCGGCGTGAAGAAGGGCGACCCGGTCTGCATCTATCTGCCGATGGTGGTCGAGGCGGCGGTCGCCATGCTCGCCTGCGCGCGCGTCGGCGCCGTACACACTGTCGTGTTCGGCGGCTTCTCGCCCGAGAGCCTCGCCAACCGCATCCAGGACGCCGGGGCGCGGGTGCTGATCACGGCCGACGAGGGCCGCCGCGGCGGGCGGCGCGTGGCGCTGAAGACGAATGCCGATGCGGCGCTGGAGCACTGCCCCTCGGTCGAGCACGTCCTCGTCGTCGGCGTCACCGGCGCCGCCGTGCCGATGAAGCCGGGGCGCGACCACGACTATGGCGCGCGCATGGCGGCCGCGTCGGCGGAGTGCGCGCCGGCGGAGATGGCGGCGGAGGACCCGCTGTTCATCCTCTACACCTCCGGCAGCACCGGCAAGCCGAAGGGCGCGCTGCACACCACCGGCGGCTACATGGTCTGGGCCGCGTACACGCATGAGCTGGTGTTCGACTACCAGCCCGGCGAAATCTACTGGTGCACCGCCGATGTCGGCTGGGTAACCGGGCATACGTACATCGTCTACGGCCCGCTCGCCAACGGCGCGACCACGCTGATGTTCGAGGGCATCCCCAGCTATCCCGACGCCGGCCGGTTCTGGCAGGTCGTGGACAAGCACAAGGTGAACATCTTCTACACGGCGCCGACCGCGATCCGCAGCCTGATGCGCGAGGGCGAGGCGCCGGTGAAGAAATCCAGCCGCGCCAGCCTGCGCATCCTCGGCAGCGTCGGCGAGCCGATCAATCCCGAAGCCTGGCTCTGGTACTACCGCGTCGTCGGCGACGAACGCTGCCCGGTCGTCGACACGTGGTGGCAGACCGAGACCGGCGGCGTCCTGGTCAGCCCGCTGCCCGGCGCGATCGCGCAGAAGCCGGGCTCCGCCACCCTGCCGCTGCCCGGCGTCAGCCCGATCCTGGTCGATGGCGAAGGCAGGCGGCTCGAGGGCGCGGCCGAGGGCAATCTGTGCATCGACCGCCCATGGCCGGGCATGATGCGCACCGTGTTCGGCGACCACGCGCGCTTCGTGCAGACCTATTTCTCGACCTTCAAGGGCCTCTATTTCACCGGCGACGGGGCGCGCCGCGACGCCGACGGCTACTGGTGGATCACCGGGCGCGTCGACGACGTGATCAACGTCGCCGGCCACCGGCTCGGCACCGCCGAGATCGAGAGCGCCCTGGTCGCGCACGTCCACGTCGCCGAGGCCGCGGTGGTCGGCTTCCCGCACGAGATCCGTGGCCAGGGAATCTATGCCTACGTGACGCTGAAGAACGGCGCGGAACCGACCGAGGCGCTGCGCAAGGAACTGATCGCCTGGGTGCGGCAGGAGATCGGGCCGATCGCCACCCCCGACGCGATCCAGTGGGCGCCAGGGCTGCCGAAGACGCGCAGCGGCAAGATCATGCGGCGCATCCTGCGCAAGATCGCCGCCAACGAGACCGAGGGGCTCGGCGATACCTCGACGCTCGCCGATCCCTCGGTCGTCGCGGATCTGGTCGACAACCGCATCCGATAGCGGCGGCCGGATCGGGCGACCCGATCAGATGGCGGCGACCGGCTCCGGCGCGGCGGCGAAATAGCGCCGGCCGGCGCCCTTCTGGTTCTCGTAGATCGAGCCCTGGTGCTCGGCGGGCGGCAGCGGCATGCGCACCGGCACCGGGGCCAGCCGCGGCTCCTGCGGCGCGCCCGCGACCATCAGTGCGTCATAGGCCGCGATCCCGGCCGGGAAGCCGAGCAGCGGCCACGCGTCGGCGGTGCGGAACTGGAGCAGCAGCAGCCGCCGGTCGCGCGCCGACAGGTTCGGCGCCGAGCCGTGGACGGCGCGCACATGGTGCACGGTGATGGAGCCCGCGCGGCCGGTCAGCGGCACCGCGCGCGAGAAATCCACCTCGCCACGCGCCGGGTCCATCGCGCCGCAGAACCGCCCATCCGCATGGTGGTCATAGACCGGCCCGCGATGGCTGCCGGGAATGACCAGCAGCGGCCCGTTCTCCTCCGCCATGTCGTCCATCATCACGCCCACGGCGGCCAGGTCGTCGTTGGTGTGCGGATAGAAGGCCCAGTCCTGGTGCCATTCCACCGCGGCGCCATAGCCCGCCGATTTCATGTTCAGCTTGGCCGTGTCGAAGCGGATGTTCGGCCCCCACAGGCTTTGCAGCACCGCGACGATGCCCGGATGGCGCACCAGCGCCGCGTAGTCCGGGTGGTGCAGGTGCGGCGCCTTGATGCGGCGCACGCGCGGGTTTTCCGGCGTGTGGCTGTCTTCGAGATCGTAGATCGCGTCGTGGGTGCGCACCTCGCGCGCCCGGTGCACGAACATGTCGGTCGCCGCGCGCAGCCGTGCCACGTCGCCGGCGGACAGCACGTCGGGCACCACGATCGCGCCGATGTCATTGTATTCGTCGATCTGGGCGCGGCTCAGCATGGCAGAACTCCAGCGTTTCCTCCGCCGCCCAGCTTAGCATCGCCGGGCGCATTCGGACAGGGCGCCGCCATGAGCCAGACCGAGCCGCGCCTCTCGCCGCTGCACCGGATCGCCCGCGCGACGGTGCTGCACCCCGCGGTCCAGGTGGCGGCGGCGCTGTGGCTGTTCGCGAATGCCGCGGTGCTGCTGTTGGCGGATGGCACCCTGCCCTTCGACCGCCCCGCGCTGGCGCAGGTGCCGTTCGCCCAGCAGGTCGCCTTCCCGACGCTCGGACTGATCGAGGTCTTCCTGCTCATGGCGCTCGTCTACGGGCTGACGCGCCGGCGCATCGTTCCCGACCTCGCCGCCCGCGCCCCCGCCCGCCGGCAGGCCGCCCGTGAGACGGTGTGGCTGCTCGCCTATGCGGCGCTCGGCCAGGCGGGTGGTTGGGTGCTCGGCCCGGCGCTCGGCTACCGTCCGTTCAGCTTCCACATCGCGGGCACCCTGGTCGGATGCAGCGTACCGCCGGTGCCGGGCGAGGTGGCGACCTGGGCGCTCTACAACGTCCTCGTCTTCGCCGCCGCGCCGTATCTGTGGTTCCGCCGCCGCTATTCGGCGCTGCAGCTCAACCTGCGCTCGACCGACTGGCGCAGCGACGTCCTCGTCATCGTGGTCGTGGCGGCGGTGGAGAGCGCGGTGGAGCTGGCCACGTTTCCCGGCTTCTTCGCGCTGAGCGCGGCGCAGATCGCCGTCGCCGCGCCGCTCGCGCTGGCAGTGTTCTTCATCGGCACGGTGCTGCCGACCATGGTGCTGATCTACGCGATCCTCGTGCCGCGCTACGTCCGGCTCACCGGCTCATTGCCGACCACCGTTCTGCTCGGCGGCGTCACCTACGCCGCGATGCATCTGGTGGAAGGCTGGTCGGTGTTCGCCACGCCGCGCGAGGCGGCGTTGTCGGTGCTGTTCGTGCTGCTCGGCTATTTCGGGCCGGGCATGATCAAGACGTTCATCACCCTGCGCACCGGCAACGCCTGGGTCCACGCCATCGGCTACCACGCGATCGCGCCGCACGTCGTCGTCGATGCGCCGCTGATGGCGAAGGTCTTCGGCGTGCGGTAGCCGCGCGCCGGCTCAGTCCCGCCCGCGCGCCGGCCGGTCCAGCTCGAAATTGAGCTGCGCGCGCGAGACGCCTAGATCGGAGAGCATGTGATCGTCCATCTCGGCGAGGCAGCGCATCGTCTCGCGCCGCTGCCGCATCTGCATCCACCGCGCCCACGCCGTTGCCAGAGTCCGCCGCAACGCGCCCCGTGCGGGCTGCCGGGGCCATGCCACCACGCTGCTCGACATCTCAACCTCCTCGCCGAGTAAGGTCTGGACCATGCTCGGCCGCATCGCGCGCGGACCATCCGCCGCGTGCGGCGGCTTCATCCGCGCCGCCGGCCCAAGAGATGGAGCCCCCCTGGCAATCAGGAAAACGAATTTCATTTATGTTCAGCATCAGGGATCATGATACCAATGTCGCTCCCCCTCGGCCTCGACCCCGACCTGCTGCGCGCCTTCACCTACATCGCGGAGGAAGGCAGCTTCACCCGCGCCGCCGAGCGCGTCGGGCGCACCCAGTCGGCCGTCTCCATGCAGGTGCAGCGCCTGGAGTCCCTGCTCGGCCAGCGGGTGCTGACCCGCGGCAAGGGCGGGGCGGTCGCGCTCACGCCGCATGGCCAATACCTGCTCGAACGGGCGCGCGAAGTGCTGGCGCTGAACGACGCGATCTGGAGCGCGTTCCGCGCCCCGCCCATGCAGGGCACGGTCCGCCTCGGCACGCCGGACGACTATGCGTTCCGCTACCTGCCCGGCGTGCTGAAGCGCTTCGCCGACACCCACCCGTCGGTGGAGGTGGAGGTGACGTGCAGCAACTCCTCCTCGCTCGTCGAGCGGCTGAAGGCCGGCGCGCTGGACCTCACGCTGTGCACCGCCGCGCACCAGCCGCGCGACTGGCCGCATCAGGAGCTGTGGCGCGGCCCGCTCTACTGGATCACGTCGGAGCGCCACGCCGTCGACCGGCTGGACCCGCTGCCGCTGGCGCTGGCGGACGCCACCTGCGCCTGGCGCCGGGCCGCGGTCCGGGCGCTGGAGCAGGCGGGCCGGCGATATCGGATGGCCTATGTCTCGCAGACCCAGTCGGGCACACTGACGCCCGTGCTGGCCGGGCTCGCGGTGACCGTCTCTCCGGTCACCTGGCTGCCCGAGGGCCTGCGCCGCCTGCCGCCGGGCGAGGCGCTGCCGCCGCTGCCGGAGACCGGCATCATCCTGCTGAAGGCGCGCGAGCCGCAGCAGCCGGTGACCGACGCGCTGGCGGAGCACATCGTGGAGACCTTCCGCGGCGAGATGCTGCGCGGGTAGTTGCGGTTTCGGTTGCGGCACGAGGCCACTCCCCCCGATAGTGCCGTTTCACCGGCGAAGCGTGGGGGCGCGCGACATGCCGCGGCGGGGATGGAGGCTCGACGGCCAGATCGGCCGCATTCTGTTCGGCGTGTGCCTGATCATCGCCGGGCTGGTGGTAAAGCGGCTCGACGAGGACAACACCGTCATCGTCAACTACGTCTGCAACGGCGCCGCGACGTCGATCGCCTGCTACGCCGCGCGCCTCTCGTTCGTGACGCTCGGCCTCGGCGCCGTCTGGACCATCCTGATCCTGGCCGGCGTGTTCTATGCCGTCGTCTACGACTGGATGCTCGGCGTGCTGCAGGGCCTGTTCCGCGACGTGGTGGAGCAGGCGGGCAACGTCGCCAATGTCTGGCTGCCGCAGATCCGGGGCAACCG
This sequence comes from Alphaproteobacteria bacterium, assembly GCA_017307335.1. Taxonomy (GTDB): domain Bacteria; phylum Pseudomonadota; class Alphaproteobacteria; order Acetobacterales; family Acetobacteraceae; genus JAFKFJ01. The sequence continues at coordinate 16,531 of JAFKFJ010000193.1, forward strand.
CCTGTCACGCGAGGAGCTGCGCCAGGTGTTCAGCGCCACGCTGGCGAGCATCATGGCCCGCGGCGAGCAGACCGGCGCCGAGTTCGCCGAGTTCGTCTTCGACGGCATCGCCAGCCGCCCCTCGGCGACGTGGCGGCGGGGGCACCAGTCGGTGGTGACGATCGAGCAGATCGAGCCCGCGAACCCGCTGGCCGCCCGCTATTTCCGCTACCGCGAGAGCACGGCGTTCGAGATCGTGGGCAGCGAGCCGGGCGCCTCGCACCCGTTCCGCTTCGACGCCGGGCTCGAAGCCTCCGAGGAAGAACTGGCAACGCTCGTGGGCAACTTCGAGTACGTGATCTCCTACAACTCGGTGCAGCTCAAGTTCAGCGCCGTCCGCGGCGACATCGACATGGCGCGCGTGCGCTCTGCCGCCGGATGGGAGCAGGGGGCGTTCGGCCTGCGCTATGCCAACCGTATCCTGCACTTCAAGGTGCGGCACGCGGTGCCGGTGGGCGCGCGCAGCGTCAGCATCACGGCGGACGAGACCAGCCTGATCCTGCGCTCGGACAAGGAATACGCGAAGGTCCTGAACGAGCCGTCGCTCGGCTTCACCTTCCGCCTCACCGTCCCGCCGGGCCACGAGGTGGTGCTGGCGCTCGCCTCCGTGGACCGGTTCGAGTGGCATCCGGGCCAGGCCCTCGGCAACGCCGTCGCCAGCGGCGAGCGGGATGTGCATGTCACCGCGCCCTGGTGGGCGCTGCCGGGGATCGCCGCCTTCGTTGTGTGGCGGGAGAAGCCTCCCCATGTTACCAATCCACCCCCGGCCCTCCCCGGGGCCGCCGAGAAAGGGACGCACGCCGATGTTCACCGATAGCACCCGCCTGCGCCGGCGCGTCAGCAAGGGCTGACCGCCGCCCCCTCACCCCGGCCCTCTCCCGCAAGCGGGAGAGGGGGTAAGTCCGCTGGTTCCCTCCCCCGCAAGCGGGCGAGACGTGAGCCCTTTGGTTCCCTCTCCCGCTGGCGGGAGAGCGTGGCGCGAAGCGCCGGGTGAGGGGCGCGCGGCGGAACCATGGGCGCTGCCGGCGGGTTTAGATCCCTCTGACGGAGGGATCACGCCATGACCCACGGCACCTCATCGCGCCGCCCGCTGTTCGATGTGGACGCGGCGCTCGCCAACCCCAGCGCCTATTTCGCCGAGCCCGGCGACATCCTCGCCCACCCGGCCCTCGCGCCCGACGTGCAGCGCAAGCTGCTCCACCAGTGGGAGCAGGACGCCCGCCAGCTCGCCGAGGCGGAGACCGAGGGCATGGAAGGCGGCGAGCCGAGCATGCTGCGGCGGGTGCGCGAGGCGCTCGCCACGCTCGAGGAACGTGGCGAAGCGGCGATGCGCGACGCCCCCTCCACCATCCGCAACGCCGCGCGCACCGTCGCCGGCGGCGTGCAGACCGCCGCCAGCCGGGTGCGCAACGGCGCCGCGCACACGCGCGACGGCGTGGGCGAGGTGCGCGCGGTGATCCGCGCCCAGCCGATCACCGCCGGGCTGCTGATCTTCGCCTTCGGCTACATCGTCGGCCGGCTGGGCTCGCTGGTTCCGGGCGGCCACCGGCGATAGCGCGGCGGTAGCCGGCTACTTGTTCGGCGCGGTCAGCGTGGCACCGTCATCGGCGACGAAGATCGCGAGCAGGCTCGCCGGCTCGGTCGTGCTGGCGTTCGCGCTGATCAGGTGCTGGCTTCCCGGCGGCTCGAAGAAGCTTTCGCCCGCCTTGTAGACCCTGGCCGGCCCGGTCGCGGAGTTCTCCGAGCGGATCGCGCCCGACAGCACGTAGGCATAGACGCTGCCGGCATGATGATGCGGCGGCGATGCCTCGGCCGGGGCGTAGTGCACCACGACTGCAGTCAGCCGCTTGCCGGGCGCGTTGGGAAGCTCGGTCGAGAACGTCACCTTCGCATGGCCGGGCGGCGGCTCGTTGGCGATCGCCGTCGGCGCGAAGCCGGCGACCGGCGCGGCGAGCAGCGCCGCCGCCAGGCTCAGCCGCCGTGCAGGCACGTGCCGCGTGGGGTGCATGATGTCGGTCTCCTCGCCGGTGATTTTGCACGGACGCCGCCGCGACGCCCGTGGAAACGCAGGGCGGCGTTTCCGGTCGCCCGGAAACGCCGCCCCGATCGCACGTCTCCCGCGCCGTCGGCGTCGTGATCAGGCGAGGTCGAAGCGGTCGCGGTTCATCACCTTGGTCCACGCCGCCACGAAGTCCTTCAGGAACTTCTCCTTCGAGTCGGCGCAGGCGTAGACTTCCGCCAGGGCACGAAGCTGCGCGTGCGAGCCGAAGATCAGGTCGACGCGCGTGCCGGTCCACTTCGCCGCGTGCGTCTTCCGGTCCCGCCCCTCGAACACGCCCTCGGTGCCGGCGGCAGGCTGCCATTCGGTGCCCATGTCGAGCAGGTTGACGAAGAAGTCGTTGGTCAGCGCCCCCGGCTGCTTGGTGAAGACGCCATGCGGCGAGTTCCCGACATTCGCCCCCAGGACCCTGAGGCCGCCGACCAGCACCGTCATCTCCGGCGCCGTCAGCCTCAGTAGCTCCGCCCGGTCCACCAGCATCTCCTCCGGCGACAGGCGCGGCGTGCCGCGAACGTAGTTGCGGAACCCGTCGGCCATCGGCTCCAGCGGCGCGAAGGAGGGAACGTCGGTCTGCTCCTGCGAGGCGTCCATCCGCCCCGGCGCGAACGGCACCGTCACATCGGCCCCGGCAGCCTTCGCCGCGGCCTCGATCGCAGCGCCGCCGCCGAGCACGATCAGGTCGGCGAGCGACACCTTCTTCCCGCCCGACTGCGCGGCGTTGAAGTCCTTCTGAATGCCTTCCAGCGTCCGCAGCACCTTGGCGAGCTGCGCCGGCTGGTTGACCTCCCAGTCCTTCTGCGGCGCGAGGCGGATGCGCGCCCCGTTGGCGCCGCCGCGCTTGTCAGAGCCGCGGAACGTCGCCGCCGACGCCCAGGCGGTCGAGACCAGCTCGGACACCGACAGGCCGGAGGCAAGGATCTTCGCCTTCAGCGCCGCGATGTCGGCCTCGCCGATCAGCGGATGGTCTACGGCCGGGATCGGGTCCTGCCACGCCAGCGTCTCCTTCGGCACGAGCGGGCCGAGGTAGCGCACGATCGGGCCCATGTCGCGATGCGTCAGCTTGAACCAGGCGCGGGCGAAGGCGTCCGCGAACTGGTCCGGATGCTCATAGAAGCGACGCGAGATCTTCTCGTACGCCGGATCGGCCCGCAGCGCGAGGTCGGTGGTCAGCATCGACGGCGTGCGCCGCTTCGCCGGGTCGAACGGGTCAGGCACCGTGCCGGCGCCGGCGCCGTTCTTCGGCGTCCACTGGTGGGCGCCGGCCGGGCTCTTGGTCAGCTCCCACTCATAGCCGAACAGGTTGGCGAAGAAGTTGTTGCTCCACTTCGTGGGCGTCGTGGTCCAGATGACCTCCAGCCCGCTGCCGATCGCATCGCCGGCCTTGCCGGAGCCGAACTTGCTCTTCCAGCCCAGGCCCTGCTCCTCGATGCTCGCCCCTTCCGGCTCCGGCCCCACCAGGGTTGCGTCGCCGGCGCCATGGGTCTTGCCGAAGGTGTGCCCGCCGGCGATCAGCGCCACGGTCTCCTCGTCGTCCATCGCCATGCGCGCGAACGTCTCACGGATGTCGCGCGCCGCGGCGACCGGGTCCGGCTTGCCGTTCGGCCCTTCCGGATTGACATAGATCAGGCCCATCTGCACGGCCGCGAGCGGGTTCATCAGGTCGCGGTCGCCGCTATAGCGCTCGTCCGCGAGCCACGTGCCTTCGGGACCCCAGTAGATGTCCTCCTCGGGCTCCCACGTGTCCACGCGCCCGCCGCCGAAGCCGAACGTCTTGAAGCCCATCGATTCCAGGGCGACGTTGCCGGTGAGGATCAGCAGGTCGGCCCAGGAGATCTTGCGGCCGTATTTCTGCTTGATCGGCCACAGCAGCCGGCGCGCCTTGTCGAGGTTCACGTTGTCCGGCCAGCTATTGAGCGGGGCGAACCGCTGCTGGCCGTCGCCCGCGCCGCCGCGCCCGTCGCCGATGCGGTAGGTGCCGGCGCTGTGCCATGCCATGCGGATGAACAGCGGCCCGTAGTGACCGAAGTCGGCCGGCCACCATTCCTGCGAGTCCGTCATCAGAGCATGCAGGTCCCGGATGACCGCGTTCAGGTCGAGGCTCCTGAACTCCTTGGCGTAGTCGAACGCCTCGCCCATCGGGTTCGACAGCGCGGAGTGCTGGTGCAGGACCTGAACGTTGAGCTGGTTGGGCCACCAGTCGCGGTTGGCCCTCGCCACGGTTGCGTGCACGACCGGGCACTTGCCCGCGTTGGCGTTGTCAGTCGTTGCGTCCATGTTCCTCTCCGAGCGCGTTCGGCGTTTCCCGTCCCGTATACAACAGTCTGCGGGACTCGATCCAACCCGGGGGGACCGGCGCCGCGCCATCGACCGCCCCGGCCAGCGCCGCGAACCGGAGCCGCGGCTGCGGTCCGCGACCGATGAAACGTCCAGCCCGCATATAGGTCGCCCGGCCGGCGCGTGCAGCGGCGCGTGCCGCGGGGCGGCTACTGCGCCGCCTCCTCCAGCGCCGCCTCCGCGGCCAGCCATGCCGCCTCGGCGGCCTCCACCTCGCGGGCGATCGCCGCCAGCCGCTGCTGCGCCGCCGTGATGTCGGCCGAGCGGGCGGCGCCATAGAATGCCGGATCGGCCAGCCGCGTCTCCACCGCCGCCCGCTCCTTCGCCAGCGTCGCGATGCGCGCCTCGGCCTCACGCGCCTGCCGCCGCAGGGGCGCCGTCGCCGCGCGCGCATCGGCCCGCTCGCGCCTTGCATCCCGCGGCCGCGCCGCCTCCTTCGCCGCCGCCGGCCGCGCCCGTTCGGCCAGCAGCGCGCGGTAGTCGTCGAGGTCGCCGTCGAACGGCCGCGCCGTGCCGTCCGCCACCAGCCACAGCCGGTCGGCGATCAGCGACACCAGATGTGGGTCGTGCGTGATCAGCACGACGGCGCCCGGGAACGCGCCCAGCGCACGCAGCAGCGCCTCGCGCGCGTCGATGTCGAGATGGTTGGTGGGCTCGTCGAGGATCAGCACATGCGGCGCCTCGCGCGTCGCCAGCGCCAGCAGCAGCCGCGCCTTCTCGCCGCCCGAAAGCATTGCGACCGTGGTCTCCGCGCGCGCCGCGTCCAGGCCGAAGCGTGCGAGCTGCGCGCGCAGCGCGGCGCCGGACGCCCGCGGCAGCGCCCGCGCCATGTGCGCCAGTGGGGAGTCCCCCGGCACCAGCTCCTCCATCTGGTCCTGCGCGAAATAGCCGACGCCGAGCTTCGCCGCGCGCCGCACCTCGCCCGCCAGCGGTGCCATCCGCCCGGCGAGAATGCGCGCCAGCGTCGACTTGCCGTTGCCGTTGGCGCCCAGCAGCGCCACGCGATCGTCCATGTCGAGCCGCAGCGACACGTTCTGCAGCACCGCCCACCCGTCATAACCGGCCGCGACACGCTCCAGCGCCAGGATCGGCGGCGGCAGCGGCGTGGGCTCGGGGAAGGAAAATTCCTCCGGCTCGTCCTCGGCCACCGCCTCCATCGGCGGCAGCCGCTCCAGCGCCTTCAGGCGGGACTGCGCCTGCCGCGCCTTGCTCGCCTTGGCGCGGAACCGGTCGACGAAGGCTTGCAGCCGCACGCGCTGCGCCGCCACGCGCTCGGCCGCCCGCGCGTGCTGCAGCGCACGCTCCGTGCGGATGCGCACGAACGCCTCGAACCCGCCCGGCGTCAGCGCGATCCTGCCGCGGTCGAGATGCGCGATCGCGTGCACGCAGGCGTCGAGCAGCGTGCGGTCGTGGCTGACGATCAGCGCCGCACCGGGGAATTTCTGCAACCAGCCGGTCAGCCACAGCACCGCTTCGAGGTCGAGGTGGTTGGTCGGCTCGTCCAGCAGCAGCAGGTCGGGCTCGCGGAACAGCGCCGCGGCCAGTGCCACGCGCATGCGCCAGCCGCCCGAGAACGCGGAGAGCGGCCGCGCCTGCGCCGCCGCGTCGAAGCCGAGCCCGCTCAGGATCGCCCCCGCGCGCGCCGGCGCCGCATCGGCGCGGATCGCGATCAGCCGTTCATGAAGCTCCGCCAGCCGCCCCGGTTCGGCGCCCCCCGCCTCGGCGAGCAGCTCGGTGCGCTCGGTATCGGCCGCCAGCACCGTGTCGAGCAGCGACGTCTCGCCGGTCGGCGCCGCCTGCGCGACCGAGCCGAGCCGGGCGCGCGCGGCGAGGCGGATGGTGCCGCCATCGGGCGCCACCTCGCCGAGGATCGCGCGCAGCAGCGTGGACTTGCCGGCGCCGTTGCGCCCGACCAGCCCGACGCGCCGCCCGGCGTCGAGCGTCAGGTCGGCGCCGTCCAGCAGCGGGCGCCCGGCCACGCGCAGCGTCAGGCGTTCGATGACGAGCAGGCTCATGGCGGCGCGGCAGGCGACCCCCTCTCACGCATGGGCAAACACCGGCCCCTCACCCGTCTCGCTTCGCTCGCCACCCTCTCCCGCAAGCGGGAGAGGGAACAGGCCGCACGCTTCGCCCCTCCCGTTTGCGGGAGAGGGAACAGGCCGCACGCTTCCCCCTCTCCCGCTTGCGGGAGAGGGTCGGGGTGAGGGTGCGCCCAATCCGCGTCAGAGCGGCAGCGGCGGATTGGCGCTGTCCAGGAACTCGACCGTGACGAACGAGAGCGTGTTGGTGCCGATGTTCTCCAGGTCATGGATCATCGACTCGCCCGCCGCGTAGCTGAGATGCTTCGTGTCGCCAAGCGCGTACTCGACCTCCTGCACCCGGCCGTCGCCGTAGTGCGACCGCCCCTTGCCGCCATCGGGCGAGGTCACGGTCCAAAAATAGTCGAGCACGTGGCGATGGAACGGCAACCGCTCGCCGGGCGCCAGGTCCAGCAGCCACACGCGCACCCGCGCGTCCTGCGAGACGAGGCGCGTGCCGACGCGCGGGTTGGCGGTGTTCGCCGCGAGCTCGTCGCGCCGCCATTGCGGCCAGGTCGCCACCGCATCGCTGGGCATCGTATCCATCGTGCTCTCCCCTCCGCGGATCGGCCGCGCCCGTACCTAGAACTGTTTGAGCAGCCGGTCGATGTAGTCCAGTTCCTGCTGCGGGCGGCCGCGCTCGGCGGCGCGGCGGCGCAGCTCGTCCTGGATCGCGCGGGTGCGCGCCCGCTCCATCTGCTCGGGCACGGTCACGTCGCCACTCTCATCCGCGCCGCTGGCGCCTTCCTGCAGGGGGCGGCCGAGCGGGTCAGTATGCCGGTCGCCGTTGCGGCCGAACTGGCCGTTGCCGTGCTGCCAGGGCCGGTTGTTCCTGCCGCCGGGGCTGTTGCCGTCGCCGCCGCGCGGATCGCCGAGCGCGGTGCCGCCACCATCCTGGTCGCTCTGCTGTCCGCCCTCCTGCTGCTCGCCGTCCCGCTGCGCGCCCTGGGCGCCGAAGGCCTGCGCCATCTGCTCGCTCATCGACTGGCCGCCCTTCTGCAGCGCCTCGATCGCGCGCTGCACCTCACCGGCGGCAGCGCCATCCTCGCCCTTGTTCAGCGACCGCGCGGCATCACGCATCGCCATGTCGGCATCGCCGAGGTTGGGCGGCACCTTGCCCATCAGCTCGCCGTATTGCTGCATGAGCTCGCCGAGCGCGCGCCGCAGCGCCTCCTGCATCCGCGCGTCACGCTTCCGCGCCGCGGCCTGCTTGTCCTGCGCTTGCTGCTCCTGCGACTGCTGATTCTGGGACTGCTGATTCTGGGACTGCTGGTCCTGTGATTGCTGATTTTGGGACTGCTCATCCTGGGGCTGCGCGCCCTGCGGCGGCGCGTCGGATGGCGGAGTGGCATCCTCCGGCGACGGCTGCGAATCGCGGGCCTGCGCGCGGTCGAGCAGGCCGCCCTCGCGCTGCACCATGTCCTGCAGCGCGTTCATCTGCTGCCGCCCGCGCGCCTGCTTCTGCGCCCGCTCGCGCGCCTGCGCGCTGCGGTGCATGGGCCGCGCCTTCTGCAACTGGTCGAGCATCTTCTCCAGCTCGGCCATACGCTTCTGCGCATCCTCCATGCGCCCCTGCTCGATCGCCTGGCGCATTTCCTCGGCGAGGCGCTGCGCCTCCTGCGGATCGATCTGGGCGCTGTTGGGATCGGCCATCTGCGCGTCGGGATCGCGGCGAAGCTGCTCGGTGAGGGCCTGGAGGTGCTTCGCGATCGCCTGCTCCAGCGCCTGCAGGCGCCGCTCGATCTCCTTCGGGTCGATCTTTTCGCCGCGGCGCTGCGCGTCGAGCGCGTCGCGCAGTTCCCGCCGCGCCTGCTCGAGCGCGCGCGCCGTGCGATCGGTGGCCCCCTCCTCCAGATGCAGCGCAAGCTGCCACAGCCGCGCCTGCACTTCCGCCACCGCCCCGTCAGCGCGGTTGTACAGGAGGTCCGCCGCGGCCGCCTGAAGGTTGATGAACCCGCCGGGGTCGTTGCGCCACACCGGCTCCAGCTCGCTCAGCCGGTCCAGTTCGGCGATGGCCGGGGCGCGCCGGTCCGGGTGGAGCGTCAGCCCCTTGCGCACCGCGATCACCGCGCGCGCGGTCGGGTTGTCGAAGCGCCGCTCGGGCAGGATGAACATGGCGTCGGCGCTGGTGCCGACGAGGCCGGGCGCGTCGCGGGCGACGAGGCGGGCGATCACCGGCAGCCCGGCCCACGGATGCGGCGTGAGGTCCTGCACCCGCACGCCCTTGGCCTGCTTCGGTGCCCCGCCCGGCAGCGGGATGGTGACGATCAGCGGGGCCGCGTCGGGCCGCTCCCGCAGCCGAAGTTCCGCCTGCAGCGCGGTCACGCCATAGTCGTGCGAAACCTGCCAGGGCAGCTTGGTGGACGGCACCCGGCCGCCGCCGCGCGCGACCCCCGGCGGCTCCGGCCAGCGCACCACCGGCGCGGCATCGACCAGCACGGTCAGGTCCCAGGCGGCAAGCTCCGTCCCGCCCCGCCGCACCACCAGCCGCCCGCCGGCGGTCAGGTCCCGGTCGGCCTGGAAACTGGTGGCGTCGAGCTGCTGGAACGGCAGATGCGCGCCGCCCAGCGTCAGCGCCGGCGCGCCGCTGCCGCCGGAGAGGCTGATGGTCAGGTGCGACCCGGCCGGCACCGCGATCGCGCCCCCCTCCGGCCGCAGGAACACGGGTGCGAGGTTGGTGTAGGCCGGCGGGGTGATCCAGCCCTGCAGCTCCGCGGGCGGCGTCGGCACCGTGGGCGCGAAATGCGGCACGAAGGCGCGCGCGACACGCTCCGGCGCCTCGCCGCCGGCGACAACGAGCGTTGCCGCGAGCGCCACGATCAGGCCCCCGCGCAACGCCCGCCGGTCGATCGTGGCGAGGCCCGGCCGCGGCAGGCCGACGCGCAGCCGCCCGATCTGCGCCGCCGCGCGCGCGACATGCGCCCGCCACAGCCCGTCCGCCCCCGGCAGCGCCGGCCGGTCGACGAGCGCCGCGAGCGGGCGGTGGTGCAGGCCGGAGGCCCGCTCCAGCCGCCGGTCGGCCTCGGCCTCGGTCGGCACCCGCAGGTGCCGCAGGCCGCGCACCAGCAGCCAGGCGGCCGCGGCCAGCACGGCCACGAGCACGATCAGGTGCAGCGCCGCGGGCAGCATCGACGGCAGGTCGAGCAGCGCGGCGCAGAGATAGGCCCCGAGCACGCCCAGCGGCGGCCAGAGCGCCGGCCACAGCCGTTCGAACCCCAGCGCGGCGCGGGCCGCGAGCCGGCGGCGGCGAAGGCGGGCCGCGAAGGGCGGCTCAGCGTGCGCCGGTGCGGTCATGACCCCTCATCGAGGAATGCCGGCACGGATTCGCCGTGCCACAGCGCCTCCACCGGCTGGCGCGCGCGGATGGGCGCCCAGCGCGCGCCGTCGATGAGCGCGATCGGCGCCAGCGGGCGCGCGTTGTAGGTCGAGCTCATCACCGCACCATAGGCGCCGGCATCCAGGATCGCCACCCGATCGCCATCGGCGAGCGGCGGCAGGGGGCGGGCGCGCGCGAACGTGTCGGCGCTCTCGCAGACCGGCCCGACCACGTCGAGCGGCACCGCGGCCGCCTGCGCGCGCACGGCGGCGAGCGGGACGATGCCGTGCCAGGCATCGTACATCGCCGGCCGCGCGAGGTCGTTCATCGCCGCGTCGAGCACCACCCAGCCGTCCTTCACCCGCACCACGGTCGCCAGCAGCACGCCGGCCGGACCCACGAGCCAACGCCCGGGCTCGATCATGAGTTCGAGGTCCATCCCGGCGAACGCCGCCCGCAGCACCCCGGCGAACGCCGCCGGCACTGCCTCGGTGGGATCGCGATAGCCGATGCCGAGCCCGCCGCCGCAATCCAGCCGCGCGACCGGGTGCCCCGCCGCGCGCAGCGTGCGCACGAGCGCGGCGGCGCGCGCGAACGCGGCGCGGTAGGGGGCGAGCGTCACGATCTGGCTGCCGATATGCAGCGCGAGCCCGACCGGGCGCAGCCCCGGCAGCGCCGCCGCCCTGGCATACAGCATATGAGCGTCGCCATATGGTATACCAAATTTGTCGCCGGCCCGCCCGGTCGTGATCTTGGGATGGGTGCCAGCGTCGACATCCGGGTTGACGCGCAGCGCCACCGGCGCGGTGCGCCCCATCGCCGCCGCCACGTCCGAAATCGCGTCGAGCTCGCGCGCGCTCTCCACGTTGAACTGCGCGATCCCCGCATCCAGCGCCGCCGCGATCTCGGCCGCGGTCTTGCCCACGCCGGAGAACACGACGCGCCCGCCGGGAATGCCGGCGCGCAGGGCGCGGGCGAGCTCCCCGCCGCTCACCACGTCCGCCCCCGCGCCGCCCCGCGCGAGGACGCGCAGCACCGCGAGATGGTCGTTCGCCTTCACCGCGTAGTGCACGTGCGCGTCCAGCCCCGCGAGCGCCGCGGTGAGGGCGGCGAGGCGTGCGCGCATGGTGCCCGCGCCGTAGGCCCAGACCGGCGTCGCCAGCGCATCGGCGATGGCGTTGAGCGGCACGCCCTCGAACAGCAGCCCGTCCTGCGCGTGCATGCGCAGATGCGGCCGTGCCGCGATCAGCTCGGCGATCGTGGGATCGGGATCAGCGAGCGGAACCGTCCCGAACAACGCCTACATCTCGCGCCCGTGGCAGTGCTTGAACTTCTTGCCCGAGCCGCACGGGCACGGCGCGTTGCGCGGGCTGCGCGCCCAGGTCGCCGGATCATTGGGGTCCACGCCGTCGCTGCGCCGCGCGGCCGTCCCGACGCCAGCGCCGATGGGGCCGCCGATGGGGCCGCCGACCATCTCGAAGGCAGGCTCCGCGCCCGCCATGGCGAGCGCCGGCAGCGGGTGGTTCTCCACCATCGGCACCGGCGGAGGCGGCGGCGGGGGTGGCTGCTCCGGGTTCAGCTCGACCCTCGCGAGCATCATCGTCACCCGCTCCTTCAGCTCGTCCAGCATCGCGTTGAACAGCGCGAACGCCTCGCTCTTGTATTCGTTCAGCGGGTCGCGCTGGCCATAGGCGCGCAGCCCGATGCCCTGGCGGAGATGGTCGAGCGCCAGCAGATGCTCCTTCCAGACCTGGTCGAGAATCTGCAGCAGCAGGCTCTTCTCGACGAAGCGCGTCAGGTCCTCGCCCATCATCGCCGTCTTGGCGGCGAAGAACTGTTCGGTCGCCTGCTCGAGCCGCTCGCGGATCTGGGTCTCGTCGATCCCCTCCTCGCGCGCCCAGTCGGCGACCGGCAGGTCGAGGTTCAGGACGCGGCGCACGTCCTGCTGCAGCTCTTCGCCCTGCCACTGCTCGGCAAACGCCTTCTCGGGGATGCGGCGGGCGACCATCTCGGCGATGATTTCGGCGCGCATGTCGGCAACCGTCTCCGACACGTCGGTCGCCTTCATGAACTCGCGGCGCTGCGCATAGACCTCGCGCCGCTGGTCGTTCATCACGTCGTCATACTTCAGCACGTTCTTGCGCATGTCGAAGTTGCGCGCCTCGACCTTCTTCTGCGCCTTCTCGAGCGCCTTGTTGATCCAGGGATGGACGATCGCCTCGCCGTCCTTCAGCCCCAGGCGCTGCAGCATCCCGCCCATGCGCTCGGAGCCGAAGATGCGCATCAGGTCGTCTTCCAGCGACAGGAAGAAGCGCGACGCGCCCGGGTCGCCCTGCCGGCCGGAGCGGCCGCGGAGCTGGTTGTCGATGCGCCGGCTCTCATGCCGCTCGGTGCCGATCACGAACAGGCCGCCCGCCGCCTTCACCCGGTCGTGGGCCACGGCAACCTCGGCGCGGATCGCCTCCGCCCGCGCCTCGCGCGCGGCCTCATCCTCGATCTTCGCCAGTTCCAGCCGCAGGCGCATGTCGATGTTGCCGCCGAGCTGGATGTCGGTGCCGCGGCCGGCCATGTTGGTCGCGATCGTGACCGCGCCCGGCGCGCCGGCCTGCGACACGATCACCGCCTCCTGCTCATGGAAGCGCGCGTTCAGGACCTGGTGCGGCACCTTCTTCTTCTTCAGAAGCTCGCTCAGCAGCTCGCTCTTCTCGATGCTGGTGGTGCCGACCAGCACCGGCTGCTCGCGCCCGCGCGCCTCTTCGATGAGACGGATCACCGCGTCGTATTTGTCACCGGCGGTGCGGTAGACCTCGTCGTCCTCGTCCTTGCGCACCACGGCCTCGTTGGTCGGGATCTCGACCACGTCGAGCTTGTAGATCTCCGCGAACTCGTCGGCCTCGGTCATCGCGGTGCCGGTCATGCCGGAGAGCTTCGGGTAGAGGCGGAAGTAGTTCTGGAAGGTGATCGAGGCCAGCGTCTGGTTCTCCGGCTGGATCGTCACCCCCTCCTTCGCCTCCAGCGCCTGGTGCAGCCCCTCGGAGTAGCGGCGCCCCTCCATCATGCGGCCGGTGAACTCGTCGATGATCACGACCTTGTCCTGGCGCACGATGTAGTCCACGTCGCGGGCGAACAGCGTGTGCGCGCGCAGCGACTGCTGCACGTGGTGCACCACGCTCACGTTGAAGATGTCGTAGAGGTTGCCCTCGGTAATGATGCCGGCCTCGCGCAGCATGTCCTCCACCCGCTCGCTGCCGGGCTCGGTCAGCGAGACGGTGCGCGTCTTCTCCTCCTTCTCGAAGGTCTCGGGGTCGGTCACCAGCACGCGCACGACCGCATCGACATGGCGATAGAGGTCGGAGGAGTCCTCGGCCGGACCGGAGATGATCAGCGGCGTGCGCGCCTCGTCGATCAGGATGCTGTCCACCTCGTCCACGATCGCGTAGCCGAAGTCGCGCTGCACCATCTCGTCGAGACGGTACTTCATGTTGTCGCGGAGATAGTCGAAGCCGAACTCGTTGTTGGTGCCGTAGGTGATGTCGGCGGCGTAGGCCGCGCGGCGCTCGGCGTCGTCGAGCCCGTGCACGATCACGCCGACCGAGAGCCCGAGGAACCCGTAGAGCCGGCCCATCCATTCCGCGTCGCGGCGGGCGAGGTAGTCGTTCACCGTCACCACGTGCACGCCGTTGGCGGGCAGCGCGTTGAGATAGACCGGCAGCGTCGCGACCAGCGTCTTGCCTTCGCCGGTCTTCATCTCCGCGATCTTGCCGTCGTGCAGCACCATGCCGCCGATGAGCTGGACGTCGAAATGACGCAGGCCGAGCGATCGTTTCGACGCCTCGCGCACCACCGCGAACGCCTCCGGCAGCAGGCTGTCGAGCGTGGCGCCGTCGGCGAGGCGCTGGCGGAACTCCGCGGTCTTGGCGCGCAGCGCCTCGTCGGAGAGCTTGGCAATCTCCGGCTCCAGCGCGTTGATCTGCGGCACGCGGCGCTGATAGGCTTTCAGCGTGCGGTCGTTGGTGGTGCCGAAGACGGCGCGGGCGAGGCTGGCGAACATGCGGCCCTTCCGGGATGGAACGCGGCCGCCGACACAACGCGGCCCGGGCGGGCGCGCCGCCGCCGGCCGCCCCGCGGGACCGCCCGAAGCCCGTGAGATAGGGCCCGCAACCGCCCCGGTCAACGAGGTGGCGCCAGCAAACCGGCCGCCGCCTTGTCGCGCGCGCCCGGTTCCGCCATACAGCCGGCCGGGATTGGAAGGATCGTCCATGCGGACCATCGGATTGATCGTCGCGGGCGCATTGCTCGCGGGCGGTGCGGGGCCCGCCCTCGCAGAGAACCCGGCGGCACCGGCGGCCGGCGGCGCGGCGAAGGCCGCCACCCCGACGCAGCCCTCGGCGCAACCCGCGGCCCCCGCGCAGGCGGCGGCGCCGGCGTCCGACGACCCGGTGGTGGCGATCGTCGGCCCCGCGAAGATTCATCTCAGCGACGTGAAGGACGCGGTCGCCGGCCTGCCGCCGGAATACCGCAAGATGCCGGTGTCGGTGCTGTTTCCGATGATGCTGGACCAGCTCGTCGATCGGAAGGCGCTGGTCGTGCTCGCGCAGAAGCAGGGGCTCGACAAGGACCCGTCGGTCGAGCGGCAGGTCGCGCGGGCGGAAGACTCCGCCCTGCAGAACGCGCTGCTCGCACGCACGGTCGGCCCGAACATCACCGAGGCCAAGATCAAGCAGCGCTACGACGAGACCATCGCCGGCAAGCCGGGCGAGGAGGAGGTGCACGCGCGCCACATCCTCGTCGCGAACGAGGCGGACGCCAAGAAGATCATCGCCGAGATCAAGGGCGGCGCGGACTTCGCCAAGCTCGCCAAGGAGAAGAGCAACGACCCCTCCGGCCAGCAGCAGGGCGGCGACCTCGGCTGGTTCAAGCAGAGCGACATGCTGCCCGAGTTTTCCGCCGTCGCCTTCTCGCTGAAGCCCGGGCAGGTGAGCGACACGCCGGTGCACACGCAGTACGGCTGGCACGTGATCAAGGTGGAGGAGCGCCGGACGGCGCCGCCGCCCACCTTCGACCAGGCCAAGGACCAGCTCCGCCAGGACATGATTCAGGACGGCGTGAAGAAGGTGGTCGCGCAGGCCAAGCAGGGCCTGCCGATCGAGACCTTCAATCCGGACGGATCGAAGCCGAAGGCGACCGACAGCGCGGAGCCGCCGCCGGCGGCGGCGCCCAGCAAGTAGCCGCGTGGCCGCCGTCTCGCCGCTCGCGGTGCCGCTGCCGGCGCTGCCGCCGCTCGATGGCGTGCGGATGGCGGCAGCGGCCGCGGGCATCCGCTACCCCGGCCGCCGCGACGCGGTGCTGGTGGAACTGGCCCCTGGCACCACGGTCGCGGGCGTGTTCACCCGCAACAAGTGCCCCGGCGCGCCGGTGGACTGGTGCCGCGCGGCGCTGCGCGGCGGGCGGGCGCGGGCGGTGGTGGTGAACGCGGGCAACGCCAACGTGTTCACCGGCGCCGCGGGGCGCGAGGCGGTGCGCGCGACGGCGGATACGGCCGCCGGCCTGCTCGGCTGCCCGACGCGGCAGGTGTTCCTCGCCTCCACCGGCGTGATCGGCGAGGCGCTTCCGTACGACCGCCTGACCGCCGCGCTGCCGGCCATGCACGCCGACCTGCGGCCCGATGCGTGGGAGGATGCTGCGCGCGGCATCATGACCACCGACACGTTCCCGAAGGCCGCGACGCGCACCGCGCGCATCGGCGACGGCGAGGTGCGGATCACCGGCATCGTGAAGGGCAGCGGCATGATCGCGCCCGACATGGCGACCATGCTCGGCTTCGTGTTCACGGACGCGAAGATCCCCGCGCCCCTGCTGCAAAAGATGCTGACCGCCGGCGTCGACCGGAGCTTCAACTGCACCACGGTCGATTCCGACACCTCGACCAGCGACACCGTGCTGCTGTTCGCGACCGGCCAGGCGCGGCACGCGCGCGTGCCGGCCACGGGCGGATCGGCGACGGGCGGGCCGCTGCTGCGCGCGTTCCGCGCTGCCCTGTTCGCCGTGCTGCACGACCTCGCGCTGGCGGTGGTGCGCGACGGCGAGGGGGCGCAGAAGCTCGTGCGCATCGACGTGAGCGGCGCGGTCTCGCCCCGCTCGGCGCGGCGCGTGGCGCTGGCGATCGGCAACTCGCCGCTGGTGAAGACGGCCATCGCGGGCGGCGATGCCAACTGGGGCCGCATCGTCATGGCGGTGGGCAAGGCGGGCGAGCCGGCCGAGCGCGACAAGCTCAGCGTCGCGGTGGGCGGCGTGTGGATGGCGCGTGCCGGCAGCCTCGTGCCCGACTACGACGAGGCGCCGGTGGTCGCGCACATGACGGGGCGGGAGATCGCGATCGCCGTCGATCTCGGCCTCGGCGGCGGCCGCGCCACCGCCTGGACCTGCGATCTCACCCACGGCTACATCGACATTAACGGCGCGTACCGGAGCTGACCCGCCCTCAAGGCGCAGCAGCCAGGAGTCGCAGCAGCGGGCGCGCGCGGCAGCCGAAGCCGCGCGCCGGTCCGAACGCCGCCGCCGCCAGCGTCAGCGCGGCGTGAGCACCATCACCATCTGCCGGTTCTCCATCCGCGGCATCTGCTCGACCTTGGTCTGGGTGTCCATGTCGGTGCGGATGCGCTCGAGAACCTTGACCCCCAATTCCTGGTGGGCCATCTCGCGGCCACGGAAGCGGAGCGTCACCTTGACCTTGTCGCCCTCGTCGATGAACATCTTCATGGCGCGCAGCTTGACCTGATAGTCGTTCTCGTCGATGTTCGGGCGGACCTTAATCTCTTTGATCTCGATGACTTTTTGCTTCTTCTTGGCCTCGTTCTTCTTCTTCTGCTGTTCGTATTTGAACTTGCCGAAGTCGAGGATCTTGACCACCGGCGGCTCGGCGTTGGGACTGATCTCCAGCAGGTCGAGGCCGGAGGCGTAGGCGCGGTGCAGCGCGTCGCGGATCGACATCACGCCCTGCATCTCACCGTCCTGGTCGATCAGTCGCACCTGGGCGGCGCGGATGTCCTCGTTCACACGGGGCCCGTCGCGGTTCGGCGGGGCGGGCAAAGGGGGTCTGGCTATGGGTGTCTCCTATCAACGTTACGGAACGGCCAAACGCATGGGACGGCAAGGCCGCCCGGTCGCGCAAGGCCGGGCGCAGTCTCACCTATCCGGCGCAGCCGGATCAAGCGGTTAGGCGGAGCGTAGATCGGGTGGCGTCGCCTCGGCTGCAAGGCGGGCCACGGCTTCATCCAGCGGCAGCACGTCCTGCGCCTCCCCGCCCAGCCGGCGCAGCGCCACGGTGCGCGCCTCCGCCTCCTTGCGGCCGACGACCAGGATCACCGGCACATGCGCGAGGCTGTGCTCGCGGATTTTTGCCGTGATCTTCTCGCGCCCGAGATCGACCTCCACGACGAGCCCCTGCTCGCGCAGCGCCGCCGCGACCTCCGCCGCGTATTCGTCGGCGTCCGAAACGACAGTGGTCACCACCGCCTGCACCGGCGCCAGCCAGAGCGGGAAGCGCCCGGCGTAGTGCTCGATCATGACGCCGAGGAACCGCTCGAAGCTGCCCAGGATCGCGCGGTGCAGCATCACCGGGCGGCGGCGGGTACCATCCTCGGCCACGTATTCGGCATCCAGCCGGTCGGGCAGGATGTAGTCCACCTGCAGGGTGCCGCACTGCCATTCCCGCCCGATCGCGTCGCGCAGCACGAATTCCAGCTTGGGGCCGTAGAACGCGCCCTCGCCGGGATTGAGCGTGTATTCGACGCCGGCGAGGCGGCAGGCTTCGATCAGCGCCGCCTCGGCCTTGTCCCACACCTCGTCGCTGCCGGCGCGCACCGGCGGGCGGTCGCTGAACTTCACCGAGAAGTCGGGGAAGCCAAGGTCGCGATAGACCGAGGCGAGCAGCGCCACGAACCGCGCCGTCTCCGGCGCCACCTGCGCCTCGGTGCAGAAGATGTGCGCATCGTCCTGGGTGAAGGCGCGCACGCGCATGATGCCGTGCAGCGCGCCCGAGGGCTCGTAGCGGTGGCATGACCCGAACTCCGCCATGCGCAGCGGCAGCTCGCGGTAGCTGCGCACGCCCTGGCGGAAGATCTGCACATGGCAGGGGCAGTTCATCGGCTTCAGCGCCAGCGTCCGCGCCTCGTCCTCGACGCTCGCGATGAACATGTGCTCGCGGAACTTCTCCCAGTGGCCGGAGGCTTCCCAGAGCGAGCGGTCGACGAGTTGCGGCGTGCGCACTTCCTGGTAGCCGGCGGCGTCGAGCCGGCGGCGCATGTACGCCTCCGTCCGCCGATAGAGGCGCCAGCCCTTCGGATGCCAGAAGACACTGCCGACCGCCTCCTCCTGGAGGTGGAACAGCCCCATCTCGCGGCCGATGCGCCGGTGGTCGCGCCGCTCCGCCTCCTCCAGCATGTGCAGGTAGGCGTCGAGCTCCGCCTTGTCGCGCCACGCGGTGCCGTAGATGCGGCTGAGCATCGGGTTGCGGTGGTCGCCGCGCCAATAGGCGCCGGCCACCTTCATGAGCTTGAAGGCGGTACCGACATCGCCGGTCGTGCGCATGTGCGGGCCGCGGCACAGATCGACCCAGTCGCCCTGGCGGTAGAACGAGATCTCCTCGCTCGCCGGCAGGTCGCGGATCAGCTCCGCCTTGAACCGCTCGCCCCGCGCCTCGAAGAACGCGATCGCCGCGTCCCGCTCCCATACCTCGCGCACGAAGGGGGCGTTGGCGGCGACGATCTCCCGCATCTTCGCCTCGATCGGCGGGAAGTCCTCCGGCGTGAACGGCTCGTTGCGGGCGAAGTCGTAGTAGAAGCCGTTCTCGATCGCCGGGCCGATGGTCACCTGGGTGCCCGGATAGAGGCTCTGCACCGCCTCGGCCAGCACATGGGCTGCGTCGTGGCGGATCAGGCCGAGCGCCTCGGGGTCGCGGCGCGTGACGAACACCACCGACGCGTCATGCCCGATCGTGGTCGAAAGATCGACCAGCCGGCCGTCGAGTTTCATGGCCAGCGCGGCGCGCGCGAGGCCCGGTCCGATCGCCCGGGCAAGCGCGGCCCCGCTGACCGGCGCGTCGAAGTGGCGGACGGATCCGTCCGGAAGCATGATTGCGGGCATCGGCGCTCTATGGCGTCAGGGCAGCGCCGCCGCAACCCTCGCAACGGTCAGGTCGGCCAGATCGGGCTCGCGCAGCACCACGGGCCAGGCGCCGCCCGGGCCGCGCGGGGCCGTCAGCGCGGGGTCGCTCGCCGCCGAGAACAGCACCACGCAGGGGCAGCCGATGGCGGCGATCAGGTGCATCGGGCCGGTATCGTTGCCCACCGCCAGCGCCGCGCCGCGCGCCAGGGTGGCAATGTCGCCGAGCGCGGTGCGGCCGGTGAGGTCGACGGCGCCAGGGATGGCGGCGGCGAGCGGCGCTTCCGCCCCGCTGCCCAGCACGACCGGCGCGATCCCGCGCCCGTGCAGCAGCGCCGCGAGCTCGGCGAACCGTGCCACCGGCCAGCGTTTCGCCGGCCGGTGCGCCGCCGCGCCGGGCACCAGCAGCGCGTAGGGGCGCGGCAGGTCGAACCCGCTGCCCGCGAGGCAGTGCAGATCGGGCACCGGGAACTCCGCGATCCCGGCCAGGCGCAACTGCTCCTGCTGGCGCTCCAGCGTGTGCATGAAGTCGCGGCGCGGGTTGGCGTGCGGCAGCGCGCAGCCGGGCGCGATGCCCGACCAGCGCGGCCGGCCGGCGAGGCGGAAATAGCGGTTGGAGCGCGCCGAGGTCTGCAGGTCGTAGACAAGGTCGAAGCCCCGCAGCCGCCGCGCCAGCCGCGCGAGCCCGGGCACGTCCCACCACGCCGGCCGCGCATCCACCAGCACGCGGTCGAACCACGGCGCCCGCGCCGCCACCGCGGCGAAGGGCGCCGTGGTGAGCAGCGTGATCGCGTCCGCGGGGTGATGGGCACGGATCGCCGCGAAGGGGCCGAAGGAGAGGATGAAGTCGCCGAGAGCGCCGAGCCGGACCACGAGGATCCGATTCACCCCAGCAGTTCCCGGTACACCGCCAGGGTCTTCTGCTGCATGGCGCGCACCGTGTAGTGCGCCAGCACCGCGGCGCGGGCGCGCGCGGCGAGGTCCGCCCGCGCCGGCGCCGGCAGCGCCAGGGCGGCGTCGACCGCCGCACCCAGCGCCGCGGCATCGCCCGGCGCGACGCGCCAGCCGGTGCTGCCGGGCTCCACCGTCTCCACCGCACCGCCATGGTCGGTCGCGATCACCGGGCGGCCCATCGCCTGCGCCTCGACCACCACGCGGCCGAACGCCTCGGGCTCGACCGAGGCGTTGACGACGACATCGGCGAGCAGGAGGGCGGCCGGCATGTCCTCGCAGTGCCCGACGATGCGCAGATCGACGCGCTGGCGCTGCGCCGCCTCCTCCAGTTCGCGGGCGAAGCTTTCATGCTGGCCGGCGTCGCCCACCAGCACGCCGACCGCGTCGCGCCCGGCGAGCGCCTCGATGAGCACCGACTGGCCCTTCCACCGCGCGAGCCGCCCCGGCAGCATCACCACCGGGCGGCGCGTCGGCAGCCGCCACTGCCGCGCCAGCGCGCGCACCCGCTCGGGCGCCACCGCCGCCGGGTCGAAGAGCGCCGGGTCGACGCCGCGATGGATCACGCGGATGC
>JAFKFJ010000135.1 GCA_017307335.1 Alphaproteobacteria bacterium
GGCGCGTTCGCGAGCGTGTGGAGATGCGTGGGCGGCGGGCTGCCCGACACCCCGGGTGCCGTCACCGGCCGCGCGCCGGTGCGCACGATCGTCCCCGGTTCCGTGTCCCCCAACGCCGGCGGCCTGACCACGAACGCATCCTGCACAGTGCGGCCCTGCGTGGCCGGTGCAATGTTGCCGGCGAGCACGGTGCGGGTGAGATCACGATCGGCCGCCAACTGGTCCTGCGCCCGCCAGCGGATGCGCGTCACCGCCGTCGGCGCCATCGCGGCGGGCGGCGAGGCGGCGCAGGTCAGCCATGGCGGCCCGTCTGCCGTGACCGGGCTCAGGAACAGGTCGTCGCATTCCTCGCTGGCCCACGATCCGCCGGCATCGCCGGCATCGAGCAACTGCACGATCTGCCGCAGCGGCGGATCGGCGGTGCTGGCCGCCGCGGTTTCGATCAGCAGCCACTGGCCCGGTTGAAAGTCGAACCCGCGGCCGAGGACGTACATCTCCGTCGCTCCGGCCTTCAGACAGCGTTCGCTGTCGTCGAACCAGTACGGCGCGATGCGGCCCGCATTCCACAGCGCGTTCGCCGGCACGCTGCTCAGCACGGAGCCCAGCAGCCGCGTGCGCAGGCCGCTGCCGGTTTCGAACACGATCGCCTCGCCATCCGGCCCCGGCGCCATGACGGCAACGCCGTCGGGAATGGTGGCCACGCCGGGTGCCACGTCGAAGCGCAGCATCACGCTCGCCGAAACCGCCGGCGTGGGCTCGTAGTCGACGAGCCGCGCGTGGCGGACGATCGACCGCCGCTGCGTCGCCGTCGCCAGCGTGGCCTCGGCCGCGATGCGGTCCTGGGTGTAGCTGAGGTCGTCGGCGAGGGCGCTCAGCGCCTCCAGGAACATGACGCCGAAGTCGGCCTCCGATCGCTCCTGCCATTGCGGATAGCGGAGCGCGGAAAAGTCGAGCAGCGCCTGGCGGAAGCTCAGGAAATCCTTGGCGAGATAGTTGATCGGCGGCACGTCGGCGGCCGGCGGCGGGCACGGCGGCACCACAGGCTCGCAGTCAAGGTCCGACGGGCAGCCGGCCTTGAACGAGAAGGCGACGTGATCGAAGAACCGATCGAGTACCGGGCTCGGGATCGTCAGCGTGTAGGTGGAAAAATCCCCTGGCGCCGTGACGCGCAGCGTCAGTACCACGTGCCCGTCGTCAAAGCCCCAGTCGGTGTCCGCGATCGGCAGCACGGCGACTGTCGGAATCGTCTCGCCGCCCGTGATCGTCGGCTGTCCCGTCAGCGTGCCGACGAATTCCACCGCGTTGAGGAAGTGGACGTTCAGCACCGTCTGCTGCTGGTTCGCGATCTCGACGAAGTCGATGCCGTTGTAGGCGTCCGACTGCAGCACAGCGGTGCGACGGTCGCGGCTGGCCATGTCAGGAAACCACGACTTGGGTTTGCTGCTGCGATTGCGTCTCCAGCAGCACGTATTCGACCTGCACGAGGATCTGCGAATAGTCGCCGCCGGGTCCGGGTGTCACCGTCACGTTGCGCAGCGTGATCTGGCTCGCGAGCCAGCGATTGAGGCTCTGCTGCACGAGAAGCTGCGTCGTTGCCTGCAACACGTCGGAGTTCGGCGCGAACAGCAACTGCCGCAGCCCGCAGCCGAATTCCGGCAGGTCCGCCCGCTCGCCCGGCATCGTGAGCAGCACTTGGCGGATCATCTCGTCCACGTGCCGGGCGTACGCCGACTGCGCGCCCTGGCCGGACACCGGGTCGACGCGGAAGGGAAAGGCGTAGTCGGTCCGGTTCATGGCCGCTTCCCTAGAGCCCGGCAACCAGCGGCTGCGTCATGACGATCAGCGCCGTGCCCTGCACCGCCTGATCCGCCGCCACGCAGAGCCCGACACTCGATTCCGTGAGCGCGAAGTCGCCGGTCGCCTTGCTGCGCGCCGCCGGCTGCACCCACTGCACCTGGACGCAGGGATGCGGCACCACGCCAAGGACGAAGGGGCAGCCGGCGACGACGTACGTGTCCGACGCCCGCAGCAGAAACGCGCCACCACCCTGCGCGCGCGTGTTGCTCGTCACCGCCTGCACGGTTCCGCCGTGCGGGCACATCATCACGCTCGCCGTGTTCAGCAAGGCCGGCATCGCCTAGGTCACCTCCAGCGCGCCCTGGTTGATGTTCACTTCGGAGTCGTTGATATCAATCTGGTTGCCGCCATGCTGCAGCGTGATCCCGCTCGAACCCAGCGTGATGGTGTTGTTGTTTTGATCGCTGATGGTGATCGTGCCGCCATCCTGATCGAAAAGGATCTTCTGCCCGGCCTTGGTCACGATCGCCTTCACGCTCGCCGTGACATCCGACGGCACCTCGCCGTCGTGCCAGTAGCAGCCGGTCCAGATCGGGTAGGAGACGTCGCCGCCCTCGAACTCGATCCACACGCCGGCGCCGATCTCGGGCAGGAACGCGAAGCCCATGTTGTCGCCCGCAAACGGCACGCAGGGCCGCGCCCATCCGCTCGCCTGCTCCGTCAGAACCGCCGGCACCTTCGCCTTCACGCGCATCGTCGCGGCGTCAACATCGGTGACGACCCCGCGGTACTTGCCGAAGAAGCGGTTGCGCAGCCGCTCGACGACATCCATGAGCGCCTGTTCATCCATCGCCGCGCCCTCATCCCGCCCCGACCAGCGCGGCGAGGCCCCCGGCGCCACCCGCCGGCGCGGCCCCCACCGCGTTGCGCAACAGCACGAACTTCATCGAGTGGGCCTCCGGCGTGATGCGATGGCGCACGTTCCAGATCAGGTAATTTCCGGAATGCACCGCGCCGATGCCGGACAGCGCGACGATCATCCCGGCACGCAGCACCACGCCCAGCCGATCGACATCCGCCTCGCCCTCGCAGCGCACGAACCAGTTGGTATCG
Organism: Alphaproteobacteria bacterium; assembly: GCA_017307335.1. Lineage (GTDB taxonomy): Bacteria > Pseudomonadota > Alphaproteobacteria > Acetobacterales > Acetobacteraceae > JAFKFJ01. The sequence continues at coordinate 2,911 of JAFKFJ010000135.1, forward strand.
CGCAGCACGGCGCGTGCCCGCTGCGAAAGCTCCCCGGCATCATCCACCGGGGCGGTCAGTAGAACCGTCACCGCCTGCCCGGTGAAATCCGCGAGCGCGCGATCGCCCAGCGCATCCAGGCCGGAATCGTCGGCATCGCCCGTCGCGCCATCCTCGTCCGAATCGCTGAACAGTGCCTGCCGCGCCACCACGGCGCTGGGGCGCGTGGCGTCCCATTCGATATCGAGCGCCCGCACCGACCAGTTGGTGAGATCGTTCAGCGCCAGTGTCACGACCGGGTCGCCGTCCAGCGACGGTTTGGCGAAATACCCCGTCCGGACACCCGGCTGGTCGGCGCAGGCGATGCGGCAGACCTTTCCGTTCCGGCGCGCCAGCATGCGCAGGAACTGGATGTCGGAACCGCGCTGCATCAGGCTGTGCCCGTCCTCGGTGTGCACGGCCGAGTCGTCGTCCGTGTTCTCCTCCGCGGGCATGATGTCGTAGTCGGCGAAGATCGCGGTGGCCACGTCGGCATCGGTGACGTCCACCCACTCCTTCACGCGCTCGGTGGCGTTCATCAGCCAGGATGCGTCCTGGCCCCACACCGTCAGCGTTGCATTCGTGGTACCGGTCTCGAGGTGGATTTTCTGCGACAGCAGATAGCCGTCGAAGATGCACTGCGTTGCGGACGGTGCGGCGCCCCCGCCGAACACATCCGCCACCGCCCCCGCCGCACCGTCCAGCGCGCCGCCGACGCCGCTGCCACCAGCCGTGGCGACGACGGCGATGCTGGCGAAGGGTGCGAACTGCGCATCGGCGACGAACGTGAGCTCACCGTCGTCGTCGCGGGAGATCGGTAGCTGGATCTGCACCGCCCCCGGCAGATCCATGCTCTCCTCCACTTCGACAGAAGCGATGAGCGTGTACAGATCCGCGTCCGCCGACTGCCCGTTCAGCAGTAGCTGGTAGCTGCTCGACATCAGCCGCTCACCGGCGCGCCGAGCGGGATGCCGACCAGGTCGCGCGCCGCCAGCGCGTCCGGCACGACGCTGTTGTTGGCATCGCACAGCCGCCAGAACGTGGTGGCGTCGCCGAGAAACCGCCCGGCGATCGCGTCGAGCCGCTGGCCGGGCTGGTGGCGCGCATAGCCCATGACGGCGGCGGGGCCCGGCAGCGGCGAGCGCACCGCCTGCACCACCGTGCCGTCGGCGCGGGTGACCGTGCAGGTCGCGACTGCCAGATAGCGGCTGCCGGGAAAGAACATCGCGCCCCCTAAAGAGGAATCGGCAGCATGCCGATGATGTCGAGCGCCGAGTCGCCAAGGTCGGCCACCGCCTGCGCCTGCCGCAAACCCTGTGTGTAGACATAGGCGACGGTCGCGATCGTCTTCATCGGCCCGTGCACGGCAACGATCTCGTCAGGCGTCAGCACGCGCAGCCCGATCTGCGCGTCGGCGTGCACCGGGTTCAGCGCCGTGTCATAGAGCTTCTCGGTGATCGTGAGGTCGGTCACGCGCACCGGCACGATCCTCTGCAATCCCCAGACGAACAGCACGACCGGCACCTGCGATTCGGGCACGCTCTGGCTGGTCGCCACGCTCACGCTGAAGCCCACGGCATTGCTGGCGGCGCTGACCGTGCCGAGCAGCCCGGAACGCGCGGACCCCATCGGGTAGAGCAGCATCTCCAGCGCCGCGAGGCGCGGCTGCACGCCGCTCAGGAACGCGAGGCCCGCGCCGACCGGGTTCCTGCCGGCGTCGGCGAGCATCTCGTTGGCGTCAAGCGAGAGCGTGAAGGAGAACTTCTCGCCCGGCAGACCGGAGACGGTGAGCGGGTTGTGCCGCGTCCTGTTCTCGCCCGGTGCGACGGTCGCCTCGTTCCAGGTATGCGTCATCGTCTCCGGGTTGAACTGAAAGACGATGACGTTGGGCAGTTGCACGGGACCGATCGCCGTCGGCAGGAACGAGATCAGCGCACCCTTGATCGACGCCCCGGCCATGCCTACGGCTCACGGAGCGCGGCGAAGCTGGCGCAGCGCCGCGCCGATCACGTGCTGCGCCAGCGCATCGGGCGCGGGCGGCCGCGACGCCGCGAGCTCCACGCGCAGCGCCGGAATGTCCCCCGCCTGCGGCAGGCCGCCCGCCGCCGCGAGCCGCGCCGCCGTCTCCAGCGCAATCTGCCGGCCCGCCTCGGCGGAGATGCCGGAGATCTCCAGAACCATGCGGTCGACCTGCAGGCGCCGGGTTGGCATCGTCAGCCCTGTGACAAGCCGAAGGTCGGG
>JAFKFJ010000136.1 GCA_017307335.1 Alphaproteobacteria bacterium
ACGGGATCGGGATGAAGATCTTCTGCGGCATCACGTGGCCCTGCAGCGCCGCGATAGCCGCCTTGATCGAGATTGACGACAGGGCCGGCGATTCGCCGTAGGACATGCCCTTCAGGCCTTCCTTCCAGGGCCCGGCGATCTGCTTGCGGAACTCGTTCTCCGCCTCGCCGGCCACCGGCACGAACGGATGGTGGGCGTCGATCATCGCCTGGATCGTGCCGTCCTCGCCGGCCTGCGAGAACACGCCGTCGAACCGCCCGTGCACGGCGAGCGCGTCGGCCGTCACCTTCTGGCTGTCGCCGGTCGCCCAGTTGCCCACGACTTCGACGATCTCGAACTTGTTCGGCGGCTTGTCGACGATGGAGCGGAAGCCGAGATGCCGGTCACGGTCCACCGAGTTGCCGGGCAGGCCGCGCACTTCCAGAAGCTTGCCCTTGTGGCCGACGTATTTCACCAGCCACTCGCCGGACATCACGCCCATCTTGAACTGGTCCTCGCCGACCTCCATCACTTTGTCGGTGTCGAGGATATTGTCGAAAGGCACCAGCACCACGCCCTTGGCGTTGGCCATCCGGATCACCCGATCGAAGCCGGTGGGGCTGACCGCGATGGTGATGATCGCGTCGAAGCCCTGGTTGATGAAGTCCTCGATCGCGCCGAGCTGGGCGGCGGCGTCGGTGCCGGTGGAGACGACCTTGAACTCCTTCAGGTTCGCCTTCACTTCCGGCAGCTCCGCGTACGCCTTGGCGGTCTTGATCATCTGAATCCGCCAGGTGTTGCCGACGAAGCCGTTGGCGAGCGCGATGCGGTAGGGTCCCTTCTTGGCGGGCCACTGGAAGAACTTGGTCTCCTTGGACGCCGGAATGAAGCATTCCGGGTCGACCCCCGGACCCTTGACGATTTTCGGTCCGGCCGCCTGCGCGCCAGAGACCAGCAGTGCCGTGCCGGCGACGGCCGCCAGCAGGGCGGTCACGAATTTGGACATTTCAGCTCCCTTCCTCCCAACGCCGCTGGGCGGCGGCGCGATCTTCACTCCGAATTATCATGCAATTACGAGGGCGGCGCGGCAACCCGGTTTTCGTTCGCGAGCCGGCGCTGCGCAGCCGCCCGGCATGAGAACGCGGCCACGCGCCTGGAACGTGCAGTTCACGCCACGCGGCGGGGCACCCGGTCCGTGTCGATTTCCTGGAAATTCCAGAAACTATCGAGCGCGATGCGCAGCCGGTTCGGCTTGGCCGGAAGCCGGGCGCCATCGGGATCGCTGACCGGCGCGTGCGGCGCCAGCACGAGGCGCCAGAAATCCGGCGTCAGCAGCCAGTCATCCACCGAGGCGTGCGCCTCCGGCGCCCCGCCCTGCCAGGCGATGCGCAGCGGCAGCGGCGCCAGCACATGCACGCGCTTGCCGAAATACGGCGCCTCGTAAGCGACCGAGGAATTGACCGTGAGCACCGCACTCACCTGCGGCAGGGCGAGCATGCGGTAGAGATTGTCGGTGATCACGCCGAGCACGTTGGCGCCCGACGCGGCGGCGACCAGAAGCAGGGAATGCGTCTCGCCCGCGGGATGCGGCTTCAGCGCCACGGCGCGGTAGCGGGCGCAGATCGCGGCCACGCGCGTCCGCACCGCCAGCGCGTCGAAGAAGCGGCCGGCGACGATCTGCGTCGCGTCCATCGGCCGCTGCCCGACCACGATCAGCGTCCCGTGGGGCACCACGGCCTCGGAGATGAGCTGGCCCATCGCCTCGCGCAGCCCGGCCGTGGCGAACACCGCCGCCTCCGGCACCGCGCCGGCGATCAGCGCCGCCTGGGTCGCCGGGTCGGCCGCGCGCACGGCGAACAGCAGGTCGTCAAGGAAGCGCACGGGGTGCACCCGCACGTCAAGCCATGGCGCGCCGAGCGCGTCGAGCCGGCGCAGGAGGTAGGGCGGCGCCTCATAGGTCAGGCAGAACCGGCCGCGCAGATGCGGGTGCAACAGGCGGTCGAGCGCGGAATCTTCGGGCAGGGCCGCGTGATGCGCCGCCCAGTAGGCATCGGCGTCGGCCGGCGCACGCTGGGCGACCAGCCAGTCCTGCAGCGCCGTGTCGCGGCTCGGCAGCAGCGCCCGCACCGGCAGGCCGGCGGCGAGGCCGATCTGCCGCTTCACCACGTTGGCGAGCCACAGCGCCGGGCGGTCGGTGCCGCCGGGCCGGCCCTGCGCGTCGGGGCGCAGGAAGTCGCCGAGCACGACCACGCTCCGCACCGCGTTGGGGGCCACATGGGACCGACCGCTCATGGCGGAACGATGCGCGCCGGCGGTTAACCGCGGATGAGGGCCGCCTGCACTTCGGCCGCGCGCGGAATCGGCACCACCGCCCCGAACCCCTCGCATTTCAGCGCCGCCGCGATGAGGGCGTAGCGCGCCGCCTCGACCGGCGCATCGCCCAGGATCAGCCGGGCGAGGAAGGCGCCACAGAACGTGTCCCCGGCACCCGTCGCATCGACGAAGCGGCAGCCATGCGCGGGCAGATGCGTGCGTGCGTCCGCGCTGGCCAGCAGCACGCCCTCGGCCCCGAGCTTCAGCGCGACCATGCGCGGGCCGAGGCGGAGGTAGAAATCGACGATCGCGTCGGGTTCGGTCAGCCCTGTGAGCGCCGTCGCGTCCTCCAGGCTCGGCAGCGCGATGTCGGCCTGCGCCACCGCCGCGTGGATCACCGCCGAGGCGCGGGCGGGCGGCCACAGGCGCGGGCGGTAGTTGGTGTCGTAGGCGATGCGCACGCCGGCCGCGCGCGCCACCGCCATCGCATGGAACACCGCGTCCGCGGCACTGCTCGAAATCGCCTGGCTGATGCCGGAGGCGTAGAGGATGCGCGCCCGGGCCACGACGGCCTCGTCCACGTCCGCGGGCCCGTAGCCGCTCGCGGCGGAGCCGGTGCGATGATACAGGAAACTGTGTCCTGCCGGCCCGTGCATCGCGAAGTAGATGCCGGTGGGGCTGAGATCGGCGACGCGCACGCCCTCGGTGTTCACCCCTTCCTCGGCCCAGAGAGCCAGGAAACGCTCGCCGGCCGGGTCGCGGCCGATCGCGGTGAGATAGGCGGTGCGCACGCCCTGCCGCGCGGCGGCGACGACGGCGTTGGACGTATCGCCGCCGAACCCTTCCAGGAACAGCCGCCGCCCGTCCGCGCCCGGCGGCTGCTGTGAGAACTCCAGCAGCGGCTCGCCGAGGGCGACGAACTCGGGCGCGCTCATCCGGCGCGGATCTGCGCGGCGGCGCCGAGGATCGCGGTGCGGTCGCCGGCGGCGATGCGCGCCTCGTCCACGAGCTTGCCGCCCATGCCGACGAAGGCCGCGCCGGCCGCGAGGTAGGCGGCGACGTTACCCGGCTCGACCCCGCCGGTCGGGCAGAACGCGACGCCGGGGAACACGCTCGCCAGCGCCTTGATGTGCGCGGGGCCGCCGGCGGAGGCGGCCGGGAAGATCTTCACCGCGTCGGCCCCCGCGGCCAGCGCCGTGCGCACCTCGGTCGGCGTCATGGCGCCCAGCATCAGCGCCGCGGCATGGGCACGGCAGGGCCCCGCCAGCGCGGGATCGACCCAGGGTGCGACGATGAACCGCGCACCCGCATCGAGGCAGGCTTGCGCGGTCGCCGCGTCGGCCACGGTGCCGGCGCCGACCAACAGGCCGGGTTCCCGCGCCAGCGTGCGGATCAGGCCGGGCGCGTCCGGGATCGTCATGGTGATCTCGAACACCCTGAACCCCGCCTCGCGGAGCCAGGCGACGGCGGTCGCCGCATGCGCCGCCGAGCCCGTCCGCACCACCGGGATCACCCGCGCGTCGCGAAGCTGGGCAAGCAGGGGCCGGTCGGTCATGGCCGACAGTCGCACGGCCGGGGCGGCCGGTGGAAGGCTAACGTTCGCCCCACGCCGCGAGGCGGCGCGCCTCGTCACCCAGCCGCGCCACGCCCGTGCCCAGTTGCGCGAGGCGCGCGCGGTAACCCGCGAGCGACGCATGGAGGCCGGCCAGCGACCCGTCGAGGGCGGCGAGCGATTCCTGCCAGTCCGCCATTGCCGCCCGCTGCCGCGCCAGCGCCGCCTCGAGTGCCACGAGCGCCAGCGGCAGCCGCTCGCCCGCCGGCGCCGGCCTGAGGCGCGCCGGAAAGGGGATCAGTTCGGCCATGGCACCCTCCTTGATGTGCAGCGATCGTTAATAAATCGGATGTCGTATTAAAAATCAAGACTGCTCTAAAATATGAGCCGGGCGCCGATCAGCCGCAGCGCCAGCACGCTGATCAGTACCACCAGCACGACGATGGACAGCGCCCAGCGCATCGCGACATAGGCCGGCGGCACGAGGCCCCGGCGGCGCAGCGCGTGCTCGGTCACGATGGTGGCGAGAAACCCCACGATCAGCACCGCCAGCCCGATCTCCGGCAAGCCCAGCAGCGGGATCAGCATGGCGAGCCAGCCGATCAGCGACGGCAGCACACCCAGGCCGAGTCGCGTCGCATCGCGCCGCGAGTCCGGCGAGAGTCCCTCGGGCAGGACCGGGTGCAGCACGAACCCCCAATGCACGCCGCCAAGGAAGGCCAGCACCACCGCCCCGTAGGCGACCAGCGCGAGCAGCAGCCGCCCGGACTGCACCGCATCGGTCGTGGAGACGGCGGCGATGCCGAGGGCGATGAACGGCACCACGCCGAGAAGGCCGAGACCGAGGGCGGCGAGCGGCAGGCGGGTGCGCATGGCGGGACTCGCGGAACGGAGGGGACACGGCCCATCTTTACCTCATCCCACGCCAGACTGGATGCGTCCCCGCATGGAAATGGCCGCCGAACTGATCGTGATCCTGCTGCTGATCGTGCTCAACGGCGCGTTCGCGCTGAGCGAGCTCGCCCTGGTCTCGGCCAACCGCGCCCGGCTCGCCGTGCTGGAGCGCAAGGGGGTCACCGGTGCCGCCCGCGCGCGCTTCCTCGCCGAGGACCCGCAGCGCTTCCTGCCGACGGTGCAGGTCGGCATCACGCTGATCGGCATCCTCGCCGGCGTCTTCGGCGGCGCCCATGTCGCGGCCAACCTGACCCCGCTGCTGGCCCGGGTTCCGTTCCTGGGCGAGTTCGCCAACGGCCTGTCGCTGGCGCTGGTGGTCGTGATCATCACCTACCTCACGCTCGTGCTGGGCGAGCTGGTCCCG
>JAFKFJ010000137.1 GCA_017307335.1 Alphaproteobacteria bacterium
CCGGTTGCCGCCGCCGCCGCCGCCCCGGTTGAGGAGCAGACCGAGTTCACCGTGATCCTCGCCAAGGCTGGCGACAAGAAGATCAACGTGATCAAGGAGATCCGGACGATCACGGGTCTCGGGCTGAAGGAAGCCAAGGATCTGGTCGAGGGCGCTCCGAAGACCGTCAAGGAGAGCGCGACCAAGGACGAGGCCGCGAAGATCAAGAAGGTGTTGGAAGAGAACGGCGCTTCTGTCGAGATCAAGTGAGCTGACATCGCGCGGCCTGGCTACGCTGCGCAATGGGCTGAAGCGGGCGGCGACCACCATCGGATTCGATGGTCCGGTTGCCGCCCGTGCCCCTGTTTCGGGACGCCGGGGCTTGGCGGCGCGGGGTGGGGCGGGCGTGCATGGGGGTGATTCCCGGTGGTCGGGGGCGTTTGGCGCGGCCATGGGCGTGACTGACGGTCTGGATAGGATGTGGCGCAGGACCAGGATTTTGCGCCGGGCCGGGGCTTCGGGCGGGCGGCTGATTGTCGGCCGGACCACCCAACCATTACTGTACGGGGCAGCAGGACAGGCATGAACGCGATCACCAAGTCGTTCACCGGGCAGAAGCGCATTCGCAAGAGCTTCGGGCGCATTCCCGAAGTGGCGACGATGCCCAACCTGATCGATGTGCAGCGCGCCAGCTACGAGGCGTTCCTGCAGATGAACACGCCGCATGACAGCCGCACCAATACCGGGTTGCAGGAAGTCTTCACGTCCGTGTTCCCGATCGACGATTTCGCCGGCCGCGGCCGTCTGGAGTTCGTCTATTACGAGCTGGAAGAGCCGAAATACGACGTTGACGAGTGCATTCAGCGCGGGCTGACCTTCGCGGCGCCGCTGAAGGTGATCCTGCGCCTGATCGTGTGGGACCTGGACGAGGATACCGGCGCGCGGTCGATCCGCGACATCAAGGAGCAGCCCGTCTACATGGGCGACATGCCCCTGATGACGGATAACGGCACCTTCATCATCAACGGCACCGAGCGCGTCATCGTCAGCCAGATGCACCGCAGCCCGGGCGTGTTCTTCGACCACGACAAGGGCAAGACTCACAGCAGCGGCAAGTACCTGTTCGCCGCGCGGGTGATCCCGTATCGCGGCTCGTGGCTCGATTTCGAGTACGACAGCAAGGACTTGGTGTACGTGCGCATCGACCGCAAGCGCAAGCTGCCGGTCACCACGCTGCTCTATGCGCTCGACAGCGCGCGCACCGAGCAGGTGCGCGCCGAGCGTGCGGCGCAGGGCGAGACCCTCGACCCGGCCGACGTGCGCGGGATGGATGCCGAGGAGATCCTGACCTTCTTCTATGGCCAGGTGGTGTTCGCACGCACGCCGAAGGGCTGGGCGCGGCCGTTCGACCCGGATGCGTTCCGCGGTGTCAAGCTGCTGGAGCCGCTGGTCGATGCCGACACCGGCGAGGTGGTGGCGGAGGCGGAGGCGAAGCTGACCGCCCGCACCGCGCGGCGGATCGCCGAGAAGACCAAGGAAGTGCTGGTCGGCCGCGCCGACCTGCTCGGCCGCTTCGTGGCCGAGGATCTGGTGAACGAGAACACGGGCGAGATCCACGCCGAGGCCGGCGAGGAGCTCACCGAGCCGCGGCTTGCGGCGCTGGAGGATGCCGGGATCGACCGGCTGCCGACGCTCGCCGTCGACCAGGGCAACGGGCCGTGGCTGCGCAACACGCTGGCGGTGGACAAGAACACCAACCGCGACGACGCGCTCATCGACATCTACCGCGTGATGCGCCCGGGCGAACCGCCGACGCCGGAGACGGCGGAGGCGCTGTTCCGCGGCCTGTTCTTCGACGCCGACCGCTACGACCTCTCGGCCGTCGGGCGCGTCAAGATGAACATGCGCCTCGGCCTGCACACCGACGATTCGGTGCGCGTGCTGCGCAAGGAAGACATCCTGCGCACCGTGAAGATCATGTGCGAGCTGAAGGACGGGCGCGGCCAGATCGACGACATCGACAACCTCGGCAACCGCCGAGTGCGCTCGGTCGGCGAGCTGATGGAGAACCAGTACCGCGTCGGCCTGCTGCGCATGGAGCGCGCGATCCGCGAGCGCATGGGCAGCGTCGATATCGACACGGTCATGCCCCACGACCTGATCAACGCGAAGCCGGCGGCGGCGGCAGTGCGGGAGTTCTTCGGCTCCTCGCAGCTCTCGCAGTTCATGGACCAGACCAACCCGCTGTCGGAGGTCACGCACAAGCGCCGGCTCTCGGCACTCGGCCCGGGCGGCCTCACGCGCGAGCGCGCCGGCTTCGAGGTGCGCGACGTTCACCCGACGCATTACGGGCGCATCTGTCCGATCGAGACGCCGGAGGGGCCGAATATCGGCCTCATCAACTCGCTCGCCACCTACGCCAAGGTGAACAAGTACGGCTTCATCGAGACGCCGTACCGCCTGGTGAACGAGGGAAGGGTGCAGGAGGGGTGGAAATACCTCTCGGCGATGGAGGAGGAGAAGCTGGTCGTGGCGCAGGCCGATGCGCCGACCGACAATACCGGCCAGTTCGTCGACGAACTCGTCTCGGTGCGCAAGCAGGGCGACTTCCGGCTGGTGCGGCGCGACGAGGTGACGGCGGTCGACGTGTCGCCCAAGCAGCTCGTCTCCGTCGCTGCCGCGCTGATCCCGTTCCTGGAGAATGACGACGCCAACCGTGCGCTGATGGGCAGCAACATGCAGCGCCAGGCGGTGCCGCTGATCCAGGCCGACGCCCCGCTGGTGGGTACCGGCATGGAGGCGGCGGTGGCGCGCGACTCGGGTGCGACGATCGTTGCCCGCCGGGCCGGCGTGATCGACCAGATCGACGGCGCGCGCATCGTGGTGCGCGCGACCAACGAGGACGGCACGACCAAGGGCGTCGACATCTACCGGCTGCGCAAGTTCATGCGCAGCAATCAGTCCACCTGCATCAACCAGCGCCCGCTGGTGCGCGTGGGCGACCGGCTGGCCGAGGGCGACATCATCGCCGACGGGCCTTCGACCGAGCTGGGCGAGCTGGCGCTGGGGCGCAATGTGCTGTGCGCGTTCATGCCCTGGAACGGCTACAACTTCGAGGACAGCATCCTCATCTCCGAGCGCATCGCGCGCGACGACGTGTTCACCTCGATTCATATCGAAGAGTTCGAGGTGATGGCGCGCGACACCAAGCTCGGCCAGGAGGAGATCACCCGCGACATTCCGAACGTGGGTGAGGAGGCGCTGAAGAACCTCGACGAGGCGGGCATCGTCTACATCGGCGCCGAGGTGAATCCGGGCGACATCCTGGTGGGCAAGGTCACGCCCAAGGGCGAGAGCCCGATGACGCCCGAGGAGAAGCTGCTGCGCGCGATCTTCGGCGAGAAGGCGTCGGACGTGCGCGACACCTCGCTGAAGCTGCCGCCGGGCGTCACCGGCACCATCGTCGATGTGCGCGTGTTCAGCCGTCGTGGCGTGGACAAGGACGAGCGCGCGATGGCAATCGAGCGCGCCGAGATCGAGCGGCTGGCGAAGGACCGCGACGACGAGCGGGCGATCCAGGAGCGCAGCTTCCTCAACCGGCTGCGGGAGCGGCTGCTGGGCCGCAAGGCGGGTGGCGGCTTCAAGGGCATCAAGGCGGGCACGCCGATCACCGAGGAACTGCTGGCCGAGCATCCGCGCGGCGCGTGGCGCCATATCGGCGTGCAGGACGACGCGGTGATGGCAGAGATCGAGACGCTGAAGCGCGAGTTCGACGCGGCCGTGCAGCGGCTGCAGGCGCGCTTCGACGGCAAGGTCGAGAAGCTGCAGCGCGGCGACGAGCTGCCGCCCGGCGTGATGAAGATGGTGAAGGTCTTCGTCGCGGTGAAGCGCAAGCTGCAGCCCGGCGACAAGATGGCCGGCCGGCACGGCAACAAGGGCGTCGTGTCGCGCGTGGTGCCGATCGAGGACATGCCGTTCCTGGAGGACGGCACGCCGGTCGATCTCGTGCTCAACCCGCTCGGCGTGCCGAGCCGGATGAATGTCGGCCAGATCCTGGAGACGCATCTCGGCTGGGCGTGCTCGGCGCTGGGCCGCCAGATCGGCGAGGTGGTGGAGCAGTACCGCCGCACCGGTGCCGCGCGGCAGGAGCTGCTGGAGCGGCTGAAGACCGTCTACGACGAGCGCGTCTTTGCCGACGAGATCGCCAATCTCTCGGACGGGCAGCTGCTGGAGCTGTGCGACAATCTGCGCAAGGGCGTGCCGATCGCGACCCCGGTGTTCGACGGCGCGCGCATGAGCGATATCGAAAACATGCTGTCGCTCGCGGGGCTCGACACCTCAGGGCAGGTGAGGCTGGTGGACGGGCGCACGGGCGAGCCGTTCGAGCGGCGGGTGACGGTGGGCTACATCTACATGCTGAAGCTGCACCACCTGGTGGACGACAAGATCCACGCGCGCTCGATCGGGCCGTACAGCCTCGTGACCCAGCAGCCGCTGGGCGGCAAGGCGCAGTTCGGCGGCCAGCGCTTCGGCGAGATGGAGGTCTGGGCGCTGGAGGCATACGGCGCCGCCTACACGCTGCAGGAGATGCTGACGGTGAAGTCCGACGACGTGTCGGGCCGCACCAAGGTCTACGAGGCGATCGTGCGCGAGCAGGATGCGTTCGAGGCCGGCATTCCCGAAAGCTTCAACGTTCTCGTCAAGGAGCTCAAGGCGTTGGGTCTGAACGTCGACCTGGATATGCGCGCCGCGTGAGACGACCGATCGACAGCATCTGTTTTGAAGCGGCGGGCCGCGGCGACGCGCGGCCCGCCGTCAACCTCCCGTTGGGAGCGACCGCATGAATGAGCTGATGAAGATTCTGGGTCAGACGGGTCAGACGATGACCTTCGACCAGATCAAGATTTCGATCGCCTCGCCGGAGCAGATCCGCAGCTGGTCGTACGGCGAGATCAAGAAGCCGGAGACGATCAACTATCGCACGTTCAAGCCGGAGCGGGACGGGCTGTTCTGCGCGCGCATCTTCGGTCCGATCAAGGATTACGAGTGCCTGTGCGGCAAGTACAAGCGCATGAAGTTCCGCGGCATCATCTGCGAGAAGTGCTGCGTGGAAGTGACGCTCGCCAATGTGCGGCGCGAGCGCATGGGCCATATCGAGCTCGCGA
>JAFKFJ010000138.1 GCA_017307335.1 Alphaproteobacteria bacterium
CGAGCGACCTCGTGCGCATCAGCATTCTGGTCAACGGCGACCCGGTGGACGCGCTGAGCTTCATCGCCCATCGCAGCGCCGCCGAGGCGCGCGGGCGCGCGATCTGCCTGCGGCTGAAGGACCTGATCCCGCGCCAGTTGTTCAAGATCGCGGTGCAGGCGGCCATCGGCGGCCGCGTGATCGCACGCGAGACGATCAGCGCGCTGAGCAAGGATGTCACCGCGAAGTGCTACGGCGGCGACATCACGCGCAAGCGCAAGCTGCTGGAGAAGCAGAAAGAGGGCAAAAAGCGCATGCGCCAGTTCGGCAAGGTGGAAATTCCGCAGAGCGCCTTCCTGGCGGCCCTGCGGATGGACGCCTGAGCGGCTGGCGCTTGCGCGGCCGGCCGCGGCTGGTATTTTCTGCCCCGCCGGTGGAGAGATGGCCGAGCGGCTTAAGGCGCACGCTTGGAAAGCGTGTGTGCGTTAACACCGCACCGTGGGTTCGAATCCCACTCTCTCCGCCAGCCTGCGCCACGGTATCCGGCGGCCCTCCATCATATTCGGTGCTTACCGGCAGCGCGTGATCCCGTTATCGCCAGGCATCAGTCTGAGAAAACCTCAAAAGAGCAACGCTCGCGCGCGCCGCTCCGCCAGCCGCGCGAGCTTCAGAGCGCATTGCGTTTATGTTGGATTTCACCAATGAATCGCTTGCCATCTGGTGCGCGGTACTTCGTAAGCATTGTGAACTGAGGCCCTCATGCTCCAGCAGACAACCCAAGCCCAGCTCTTGGATACGGCGAGCGGTAAGGCGTTGCTCATCGATCTCTGGCAGGGCAACAATGGGGACACCGCTCCAAATCGCCTCCATGACGCTGTTGAGGCCGCCATGGGTGATGAAGACGTCCGTATGCGCCAGGAGTGCGAGTTGCGGGGCGAATGCGCGCACATCGAAGTTTTCGGGTGCCGGTCCTAGCGTAGCCCTGTCGGTCTGCTGGCCGATCGACATGACGACTTCCCATTCAGAACCCGAAAAGGCGTCGAAGCAGAGCCGGTAGAAGTCCGGCCTGTTGTTCCGTAGCGTGCCAAGCGAAATGTAGACGTGAAGCGGCTGGTTCCCGTGCCGTGGTGGAAATGGCCACGGTACCGGCGAAGGAGCCGCGATCGAAGGTCCGACGAACAGATGAGTGTCGTTGAAACCCTCTGCTCCTGACTGGAAAGCCCTCGGCAAGAACATCAAGCGGAGCCGTTCATCTCCTGTGAGCGCGTCCTCCAAACTGATATTCCCCAATCCGTATCGTGTTGCCCAGTTCTCTATTCCCCGGCTCGCACCCTCGATCAGATCGCTCTCAATCGGAACGGCAGCGGCGTTGCGACGCGGGACCGCATGAAAGGGCCGAAACGTTGCGACGCGTTGCTGGACGGCACGCGCAGCGAGCCGTGCCGTGAGATCCAATTCATTGCAGAGGACGACCGCCGGCCCGAGCGTCTCCAACTGCTCGGCGAGCGGCGGCGTCGTTCGGGGCGCGGCAGCAGCCATCAGGTAAGGCAGGCGCCGGATGGCGTCATTCCCCAGACTCTGTCCCCCAGACATGGCCGATCGGACGGGTCTCGGACGGTCTACCCAGGTTGCACCGACCCCTTCAATGCGCTCCCGGACGTCTGTCGGCGCGAAGTAGAACACCCTTGAGCCGCGATCGACCAGATCGGCCACGATCGCCAAGGTCGGATTGACGTGGCCCGCTGCAGCGAGCGTTAGAATGGCAAAGCTCGACATGTTCGCCGTTTTGGCACGCTCCAGCGGTCCGTTGGACAAACGCGGCAAGTGGATTGCGATGCCCTTAGTGCCGGCCGTCTGAGAGCGCCGTGAAGTGCGCTAGGTGGCTGTGGCGTAGACATGGTTCCTATCTTCGTTGTTCTCGGCTCGCAACCCGGGTGCGCCGGTGCTCGGCCGAAGGAAGCCTCGGAACCGGCACCCAGGAAACCCTCGGTGAGCAGTTCATAGCCGGCTGCCGTCGGCGCGGGCGGGCAGCCGTGACGGGCTGGGTTCAGGGCGTCGCCGTCGGGAATTCGCCATCGGCGTGCGCTCCAGACCGATTCGCTTCGCCCGCGCGCTGCCCGGCCGGTCCTCACCGGGCGCGCGCGCTATTCCAGTTCACGCCGCACGACCGCCGCTCCCTCCGCCAGTGCTCGCAGCTTGCCGAACGCAACGTCGCGGCTGAGATATTTCATGCCGCAATCGGGCGCCGGGACCAGGCGCTCGGGTGCAACATGGCGCAGCGCGGCGCGGATGCGCTGCGCCACGATCTCGGCGGTTTCGATTTCCGGCGCGGCGAGATCGAGCACGCCGAGCATCACCGTCTTGCTGCCGAGATCGGCCAGAACGCCGAGATCAAGGTTCGGCTGCGCCGCTTCGATCGAGATCTGATCCGCAGTGCTGTCGGCGAGCTGCGGCAGGAAGGAATA
The DNA here is from genome assembly GCA_017307335.1 of Alphaproteobacteria bacterium. Taxonomy (GTDB): domain Bacteria; phylum Pseudomonadota; class Alphaproteobacteria; order Acetobacterales; family Acetobacteraceae; genus JAFKFJ01. Next base: position 2,445 of record JAFKFJ010000138.1, read on the forward strand.
GCCGCTCGGTTTGTCATGCACGATCGACGCGTAGCCGAAGCAGAGATGCACGACCGTCGGCCCATCGATCGCCTGCAGCGCGCGGTTGATCGCCCGCACGCCGTAGCGACTGGCGGCCTCGGGCCGCGCCTGCAGCCACGGCTCGTCCAACTGGATCACGTCGGCCCCGGCGGCTTTCAGATCACGCGCTTCCGCGTTGACTGCCGCCGCATAGTCCAGCGCCATCGCTTCATCGTCGTGATAGAACTCGTCCTGGGCCTGCTGCGCCATGGTGAATGGGCCGGGCAAGGTGATCTTGATCGTACGATCGGTGTTTCGCCGCAGGAACTGCACGTCGCGCACTTCCACCGGGCCGCGCCGCCGGATGCGTCCGACGACGCGCGGCACCGCGCTCTTCTGTCCGGAACGGCCCAGCGTGGTGCCCGGTGCGGTGGCGTCAACGCCGTCCAGCGACAGCGCAAAGCGATTAGAGTAGCTCTCGCGCCGCATCTCGCCGTCGGTAATGATGTCGATGCCGGCGCGCTCCATGTCGCGGATGGCGAGCACGGTGGCATCGTCCTGTGCCTGTTCCAGCCACGGCTCCGCCACGCGCCAGATTTCGTGGGCGTGCACGCGCGGCACCTTTCCAGCGAGCTTGCTGCGATCCACCAGCCAGTCCGGCTGCGGATAGCTGCCAACGACCGTCGTGGGAAGCAGCATCGCTATGCAGCCGCCTTGGCCAACTGCAGTGAATCGGCACTGACGAGGCTACCGCCTTGCGCCGCCGTATGGTCCAGGATGTGCACAGTCTTCCTCCCCGGCAAGTGTGCCCTGGCGGCAACCATACAGCCCCTGGCGGCGCGAAGCTTCCCTTCAGTCGCCCGAGCGACTCGATTTTCAGGGAAGCGGCCCGTTCAGGCCCGCGCGACGGAACGCGTCGCCGTGGCTCTGGACGCCGCGGTTCAGGCCTTGGCGAAGCAGGGCGCGCAGCGTACGTGCACCCGCGGGGGTGCGATGCTTGCGGCTGCGCGGAGGGTGGAGATAGCATCGATCCGGCGCGGGGGGAGTTTTCGCATGGCCGCAACCGAACAGGTCGCCGTCGCGACCTTCGACGGGCCGGGCGCGCGGCCGGTGATTCGCTCCGTGCCGCGCCCTGCGGTGGGACGTTCGGCGGCGCTGTTCACGGTCGCCGCCTGCGGCGTTTGCGGCACCGATCTGCATATCCTGGCGGGCCATTGGCCGAAGCCGCTGCCCTGGCCGTTCACGCTCGGCCACGAGGTCGCGGGAATCATCGACGAGATCGGGCCGGGGCTGACGCACGACTACATGGGCAATCCGCTGCGCGCGGGCGACAAGGTGATGATCCCGCCGCTGATGCCGTGCGGCGAGTGCGACTGGTGCCGCCACCACCCGAAACACGCCAACAAATGCCTGAAGCCGGTCTACTACGGCCGCTACATCGGGTTCGCGCAGGCGCCGCATCTGTGGGGCGGCTGGGCTGAGATGGAGTACCTCGATCTCGATATGCTGCCGGGCACGAAGGTCTATCGCCTGCCCGAAGAGATGCCGCTCTGGCTCGGGACACTGGCCGAGCCGTTCACGTCGTGCATCCGCGGCTTCAAGCGGGCGCAGCAGATGGATCAGTTTTCCCCAGGCGCCACCGTCGTCATTCAGGGCTCGGGGCCCATCGGCGTGCTCGCCGTGGTGGCGGCGCTGGAGATGGGAGCGGGGCGGGTGATCGTCGTGGGCGCGCCGGAGACGCCGCGCCTTGCGCTGTGCCGCGCCTTCGGCGCAGCGGGGACGGTGGACATCATGCATCTTCCGCCCGGTGAGGCACGCATCGCGGCGGTGCGCGAAATGGTCGGCGGCTACGGTGCCGACGTGGTGATGGATTGCAGCGGCCATCCCTCGGCCGGTCCCGAGGGCATCGAAATGCTGCGCGACGGCGGCACCTATGTCGAGATGGGCCAGTTCACCGATGCCGGCGCGGTTGCCACCAACTGGCACCGCGTGTGCACCAAGGACATCACCATCATCGGAAGCTGGGCATTCACCGCCGATGACATCTGGACCGGCATCGTGATGCTGAACCGCGCACGCAACCGCTACAACTTCCGCGACATGCAGATGCACTTTCCATTCAGCGAGGAAGGCATCTCGGCGGCGATCACGGCCGCGCGGGAGATGCGCTGCGTCAAGGCGACGATCGTGCCGCGGCCCGATCTGCTGGAGCGCTGATCCGGCTCAGGCGCGGCGCAGGACGTCGGGATTGACGACGCGGACGGGCTTGCCGTCGAGGAAGGCGAGCGCGTTCTCGACACTCTGCGGATAGAACTGCGCCCAGGTCTCCGCGACGCCATAGCCGATATGCGGCGTCAGCACCGTGTCCGGCGCGGTGCGCAGCGGATGGTCGGCGGGCAGCGGCTCCTGGTCGTACACGTCGAGCGCGGCGATGATTCGCCGTGCGCGCACGGCCTCCACCAGCGCCGCCTCGTCCACGATCGGGCCGCGCGAGGTGTTCACCAGGATCGCGCCGGGCTTCATCCGCGCGATATCCTCCGCGCCGATCAGGCCGCGCGTGCGCGCGGACAGCACGAGGTGAATGCTGATCGCGTCGGCGCGCGCCAGCAGTTCAGCCTTTGCCACCGGTTCGGCGCCCGCCGCGGC
>JAFKFJ010000139.1 GCA_017307335.1 Alphaproteobacteria bacterium
GATGGTCGATGACAGTATGATAGTTGGTGATGCTCTCGTTGACGATATGCGTCTTGTCGTCGATCCACGGACGTAGACGTGCGACAACATATTCGGCAGTGATGTCCGCGCCAAGTGCTTCGCGCGCGGACAGCTCTGCACCACGTCGCTCGGACAACGCTGCCCAATGTGCACGGCGAGCGCCGATCTGCGCGTCGGCGACATCATCGCCGGCCGCGAGGAGCTGACGGAGCGCCGTCTCGGCATCAGCGCGGAACGCCTGACGCGCCGGAATGTACCAGAGTGGCATCTGCTGCTTCAGGGGATCGACGTCGATGTGAAAGATCACTGCATCGGCAGCGGGGCGGCTGACCGTCGGGATCCACGGCACGTCGCTGTCGATGACGACAATACAGTCGGCGCTCGCCAGCGCCTCGTTCTGGTATGGATGATTCCAGTGATTGCCCTGGTAGAGCAGATCATCCTGTGGAAAGTTGACATAGCTCGGCACGGACTCCAGTACGCCGATGCCGTGCCTGCGGCAGAACGCGACGAGCGGCGCCACCGCGCGCTGATTGCGGCCGATGAAAGAGGTAACGACGAGCGGGCGCTGGGCTGTCCGCAGCACGGCTAGGATCGCCGCGACACCCTCCTCGGGCAATGCGCATGGCGAGATCGGCACGAACGCCGCCGGATCGACCGGCGCGCATTCAATTCGCTGCTCCATCACCTCGCGCGCGCCGACAAGATAGACCGGCCCCTTCGGGTCGCTGTGCGCAAACTGCATCGCGCGATGCACGATCTGCTTCACGTTGTGCCCGGTACGCAGCTCGTTTTCGTATTTCACGTAGCCACGCAGGAGGCCACGCTGATCGAACACATCCTGGATCCACTGGATGAACTCGTTGCGGCTGCCCAGAAGTTCCCCCTCCTGCGTGAACGGCGAGGCACCGGCAAAGATCAGCACCGGGATGCGGCCTTTCGCCGCATTGTGCACAGCGCCGGCGAGCGCCTGGGTGCCGCACTCGACATGTACGAACACCGCCTGCCCGCGCCCGCTCGCCTGCGCGAAGCCATGTGCGCAGGAGAGCGCAACCATCTCGTTGGGGCAGGTGATCAGCATCGGCACTTTTCGGCCCGTCACTTTCGCGGCGGCGAGGCTCTCGATCAGTGCCGGATGATCGCTGCCGAGATTGGCGAAGATATATTCGACTCCGGCCTCAACCAGCGCGTCCAGAAACGCCGTGCTCGCGGTGTCGCTGTCCGAAAGTGCATCTGCGGACGACATGCTGGCCCTCCAGAAGTGCGAGGCCGCAATATACTGTCGGTCAGCAGCATGGGCCATGCGGTCACGCCGCCGCTGGCTCCGCGGCCCGCAGTCCGAGCGCTGTGGGCACCGCTGCGGCGCACAGCAGTGCCATCGCCCAGAATCCGCCGGCGCCGAGCCAAGCGTAGAGCGGCCCGGACAGAACGGTGAGTGCCGCTCCGGCAAAACCCACACCGAATGTCGCGTAAAGCGCCTGCGCAGTGGCCGACTGACGGGCGGGCACCGCCCGGGCGATGAGCGCCATCGCCGCGAGGTGCTGGGCCGCGAAGGTCAGCCCGTGCAGCGGCTGCATCAGTAGCATCGCCGGCAGCCACGTGGTTTCGGCCATCACAGACCACCGCAAGACGCCCGCCCCTGCGGCCACCGCGCAAAGCCGGCCCGGTCCGAGCCAGCGTAACAGTCGACGGCCAAGTACGAGGAAGACAAACACCTCTGCGGATACGGCGACCGACCAGAATAGGCCGATCGTCCCCGGCGAAAGGCCGGCCGCCTGCCAGCGCAGCGTCGCGAATGCGCCATAGAAGGCATGACTGCCCTGGATCAGGCCGGCGACCAGGAGCAACCGGCGGAAGCCGGACTGGCGCAAGACCATCCGGACGGGGCTGCGCGCCACCTGTCCAACCGACATTGCCACCGGCGCGACCGGAACGCGGAGAGCGATGCCGGCGGCGAGGGCGAAGCACAGCGCATTGGCCCAGAGCACACCCGCAAGCGACCCTACAGAGCCGATCGCCGGGCCCGTAAGCGCCGTGCCGGCAATGAAGGCAGCGGCCCCCGCCCCACGCACGACGCCATAGTCGATGCGCCCGCCCGGCTGCCGTCGCCGCGCGGCCTCCACCGCCAGCGCGTCCGGGAGGGGACCGAGCGGCCCGCACGCCACGGCGTGGGCGAGGCAGACCAGGAGCAGACCTGCAAACCCTTCGGCCATTTGGAAGCCGAGCGCGAGGCCGGCTGCGGCTGCCAACAGGGCGGACAGGACCTGCCGCGGCGCACGGAGCCGGTCGGCGAGCACTCCCGCGGCTGGCATCGCGAGGAGCCGCATCGCGAGCGCCAATCCCAACAGCAGCCCGATCTGCTCTGCTCCGGCACCTTGGCCGGCAAGCACCGCCGGCAGAAACGGGCTGAGAACCCCCCAGCCGGCATAGAGTGCACCATAGAGCAGGACATAAGGCGCCAAACGAATCCCCAGTGCGACAACCCGTAGACTCTACCGAGGCATCGCACGCGCAACGGCAGCTAAAAATTCATCCGCGTCGTGAACAACCAGGCATGGTTGTAGGAGGGAATCTGGGGCTTGGGCTGGTAGGTCGGCGCCACCGCGAACAGATACCCCGCGCCAAAAGTGAAGTGCAACGTGTCGGTCAGAGAGAAGCGGCCGATCACCACGCCAGTCGTCAGAAAGACCTGATTGAGACCGCCGCGCTGTCCATTCGCGTAGTAGGTCCAGTTCACCTCGACTTCCGGCCAAAATACGTTCCAGGCATGATACTGAAACGCGATGTTCGTTTGGATCTGATTGCCTGTGGGGAATGTTGGCGCGGGAAAGATCGCGGCCACGGTGCCCTGGACGACGAAATTCCCGAAGCCTTTGCCGAACGCGAGCGTGGGTGTGTAGGTCCATGCGTTGCTGCTCAGGCGAGCAATGCCGGTCGGTGCCTGGAACGATATCCAGGCCGTCAGCACGTAGTCGTCGCCGCTGGCAGGACTGCTCGCCAGTCGCTGTTCGACTCGAAGGTACGGCCAGTCGCTGAAGCCGGCCAGCGATGGAATCGCACCCCTGTCGCTAGGTCCGGTCCCGGTCACACCGGTGCGAATGTAGTACGGCGGAATCGCCACCTGGATTTCATTGGTTTCGCTCACGATCAGGTCGACGCCGCGGTCAGCGCCCAGGACCGTCGTGTCGGTGCCGTTGCCCGAGTGCTGCTGGAGCCCATCGAACCGCACGCGTTGTTCTAGCAGGCCGGTCGTCGTGACGAGCGGGCTGCTCCAACGTGGCTGCGTCGCCCGAGCATGCGCCACGCGCGCTCCCCAGCGCGCGAAATAAACGGCGAGTCCGTCGGTGTCGACCCGAGTGTCGGTGACCGCCGCGACCACCTGGGCGTCAGCAATGCTCGCCTGCGGGACCGTCAGATCAAAGCCATCGGCCCGGGCCTGCGGAAGCACGGCGCCAAGCAGGGCCGCGCTTCCCGCGAGCCGCAGATCCCACCCGGAGCGACGCGCGCCGCACTCGTTGGTCAACCCCATCGTCCCGGCTGCTCAGTCCGTTGCGGGAGAGTATCGCCGCGGATAATATATACTGGTCAAGTATGAAAATCGCGCCGCGCCCTCCCCGGAACTGCCGAGAGGCCGCGCAGTGGCATGCGCTTGGTGCCTCTAACCTACCGAGCGTCTGCCGAACTCCGGGGGCCCGACTGTTGTTCGACCAGTCCGAGAACGCCATGTTGTTCGCGCTCGCCAAAGGCGGGACCGGTAGGTCATGATTGCGACGGCTGGCACCGACCTCGCGGCGGCGAAGTAACGAGGCCTGCGCTATCAACCCGCGGTGAAGCGGTTGCCGGCCAGTTCCTCGCGAACTGCGTGGGCCATCGCGGCGAGGCTCTCGAACCGAAGGTCATACCGCGCCGAGGCGGCGGGCGCGGGCGTGGCTCCGCTGCCGCGTGCCGCTCCTCGGCGGTCAATCCAGGCCGTCGCAAGTCCAATCTGCTTCGCTGGCACGTGATCGTGAAACAGGCTCTGAGCGGTGTGCAGTATTTGGTCGCGCGCCAGACCCTGCTCCGCGAGCCGATCGAGCAGATAGCGGAAGTTTCCAAGGTCAGGCTTGTACGATCCGATGTCTTCCGCCGTGAAGACCGCGTCGAAGACAACATTGAGGCGGCGGTTGCTCGCGGCGAATCCAGCACGATCGACATTCGAGAGAATGACAAGCAGATAGCGGCGCTTTAGTTCTTGCAGCGCCGCGGTCGAGTCCGGGAAGGCTGGCCAGTTCGGAAGCGAGGTCGCGAAGCGCCGGTGCTCGTCCTCGCTGACGGTCACCCCCCACTCGCGGGCGATTCGTCGGTGCACCACCGCGAGCAGTTCGGTGTAGAGCATGCGCGGCGTCTCTGCCTGCTGCGCCGACTCGTGTCGTGCAAAGCACTCCAACGCAGCATCGCGTGAGACGCCTTGGACCCTGGCAAGCAGAGGCTGAAGCGCCGTGCCGATCCCGCTCTCCCAGTCGATCAACGTGCCGTAGCAGTCGAACGTAAACACTTTGAAATCAGCAAGCTTCACCGTGATCTCCAACGCTGGGCATGCGAACCACACTTTGCCATGAGCCCGGGGCCGAGACCAATCGTTGCGCATGGTCGCTCACAATCGGGTGGCCGCACGGGAATGCGCCTATCGGCTCATCCTTCCGTCGGTACAGTGTTATCAGATGAACCCCGCATTGCGTTCTTCGACGGCGTGCGACGCCCTACGGTCACGGCAGTGCCGTGCGAACTCTCCACGAGGCGCTCGAGGCTCAATGAGCCCGAGGATAGCGAGGGGTGCCTGATCGTCAGTGGCTACCCATCCCGCTCCCATTCCAACCCGTCCCGGAACCCTTCTCAATGGTGTCTGAAAAAGTCACGCTGCTCGGCCTGGATTTTGCCAACTGCGACGCAGCGCATGCGGCTGCAGCACTGGCGTCACGGCCGGCCGACGCGCCGTTCGGCTATGTTGTTACGCCAAACGCCGATCATCTCGTGCGCATGGCTCGCGATCCACGTTTGGTACCGCTCT
>JAFKFJ010000194.1 GCA_017307335.1 Alphaproteobacteria bacterium
CCCCCTTCAACACCTCGGCCGATCGCGCCGCCGCCATGCCAACCTGGCTCTGCGACTACAACAGCCGCAGACCCCACGCCGCCCTCGGCGGAAAGCCTCCGATCAGCCGGCTCAGCAGGAACAACCTCCTTGGTAGCGACAGCTAGAGCGGGGCGAGATCGATGTCTCCTCTCTTGATGTTCCGGAACCTGTGCGCGCCGCGATAGAAGCCAGTCCAGCTCTGCAGTGGAAGGCGCAGAACGTCAAAGCCTGGAAATCGGGCGACAAATCGCTGGCGCCGAGGGCGCGACGAGCAGGGCGGTCACGCGGGGAGGCCACGTGAACACTGAAGCGGATACCTGTCGAAAATTCGTCGTTCCGCGCCTGCAAATGGCCGGCTGGGAAAGCGCGCCACACGCGATCAATGAGCAGCGAACGTTTACCGATGGCCGCGTGATCTTCGTCGGCGGCAAAGCGAAGCGTGGACGCCAAAAGCGCGCCGACTACATCTTGCGCTACCACGCCGATTATCCGGTTGCGATCGTCGAGGCCAAGGCGGCGTACAAGTCCGCCGCCGACGGCATGCAACAGGCGAAGGACTATGCCGAAATTCTCGGCCTGAAATTCGCCTATGCGACCAATGGCGCGGAGATTCTCGAATTCGACTTTCTCACCGGCCTGGAAACCGAGCGGACCGAATTTCCGACGCCCGCTGAGCTGTGGGGGCGACAACGGGCCGGCCTCGGTCTGACCGATGACGCAGCCGCCGATCGCTTGCTCGCGCCGGGATTCCCCGATCCCGCAAGGCCGCTGCGTTACTATCAGGAGATCGCCGTCAACCGGGCGCTTCAGGGGGTGCTGACGGGCCAGCGGCGGGCGCTTCTCACGCTCTGCACCGGCTCTGGCAAGACGGCCGTGGCATTCCAGGTCGCGTGGCGCCTGTGGACGGCCGGATGGAACAAGCGCGGCGACTTCCGCAAACCGAAAATCCTGTTCCTCGCCGACCGTAACATTCTCGTCGACGATCCGATGGCCAAGACCTTTGCGCCCTTCGGCGATGCGCGGTTCAAGATCGAGAATGGCGAGATCAGCCACGGCCGCGATATCTATTTCGCGATCTACCAGGCGATCGCCAGCGACGAACGGCGGCCGGGTCTGTATCGCGAATATGCGCCGGACTTCTTCGACCTGATCATTGTCGATGAGTGCCACCGCGGCAGCGCGCGCGACGATAGCAGTTGGCGCGAAATCCTGGAGTATTTCGAGCCGGCCTATCAACTCGGCATGACGGCGACGCCGCTCAGGGAAGACAACCGAGACACTTACGCCTATTTCGGCGCGCCACTCTATACCTATTCTCTGGCGCAAGGCATCGCGGACGGCTTCCTGGCGCCCTATCGCGTGCACCGCGTCGTTACGGACTATGATGCCGCGGGGTGGAGGCCGACCAAGGGCGAACTCGACCGCTTCGGACGCGAGATCCCCGACGATGAATATCACACCAAGGATTTCGAGCGCGTCGTCGCGCTGCGCGCGCGCACCGAGGCGATCGCTCGCCACCTTACGCATTTTCTCGCGCAGACCGACCGCTTCGCCAAGACGATCGTTTTCTGCGTGGATCAGGAACATGCAAGCGAGATGCGGCGTGCGCTTGCCAATCTCAACGCCGATGTCGTTGCAGTCGACCCGGACTATGCCTGCCGCGTGACGGCCGACGAGGGCGACGTCGGCAAGGGCAAACTCAGCCGGTTTCAGGATGTCGAGACGAAGGTTCCGGTGATCCTGACGACGTCTCAGCTTCTCACCACGGGTGTCGACGCGCCGACGTGCAAGAACGTCGTGCTGGCACGGGTGGTTGGCTCGATGACGGAGTTCAAGCAGATCGTCGGTCGCGGGACCCGGCTGCGGGAAGACTATGGCAAGCTCTTCTTCAATATCCTCGACTATACCGGCACGGCGACCGAAAAATTCGCTGATCCGGCCTTCGACGGTGAGCCGACTGTCGAGACGATCACGGAGATCGACGCCGAAGGCGCGGTCGTCACCACCCAGGAAGAGGAAAATCCAGCGCCCGAGGCGCCGGACGAGATCGACACGGAACCCGGTGGACTTCCCCCCGACGAGGAGCCCGGAGAACCACGCAAACTTTACGTCGATGGCGGCACGGTCGAAGTGGTCGCGCATCTGGTCTACGAACTGGATACGGACGGCAAACGGCTGACCTGCAAGAAGCTGACGGACTGGACCGGTGAGAAGGTCCGCACGCTCTATTCGACCGCCGCCAGCTTCCGCGCTGATTGGGCGCTCGCCGACAAGCGTCATGCGATCGTCGAGGCGCTCGCTGAACGGGGTATCGACCTCGAGAGCCTGGCCGATGAAGCCGGGCGACCAGAGGATGATCCGTTCGATCTGCTTTGCCATCTCGCTTGGAACGCGCCGCTCCGCACGCGACGTGAGCGCGCCGAGCGTCTCAAGCGCGATCGGACCGATTTCTTCGATCGCTATGCCGGCGAGGCGCGGACCGTCCTCGAGGCGCTGCTTGAGAAATATGCCGAGCACGGCGCCGCTCAGTTCGTTCTGCCGGGCATTTTGAAGGTGCCGCCGCTGACCGGATTCGGCAATCCGAGCGAGATCGCGCGCCGCTTTGGGGGTGCGGACAAGCTTCGCGACGCCGTCAACGAAATGTCCGGCCTGTTGTACGCCGCTTAGGGAAGATCCGCCAATGCCCCGTGAGAAGAAGATCAATACGCCGAAAACAACGGCGCAGCGGCTCGACAGCCTCATCAAGTCCGCGCGCAATAAAATGCGCAAGGACCGGGAGCTGAAGACGGACCTCACGCGGCTGCCCACGCTTACCTGGCTGATGTTCCTCAAATTCGTCGACGATATGGAGCGGGTCCACGAGGATGAGGCGGTGCTCGCCGACGCGCCGTACCAGCTGCTGATCGATGCGCCTTATCGTTGGCGGGACTGGGCGGCCGATCCGGCGGGCATCACCGGGCCGGACCTGCTGTCGTTCATCAATAGCGAGCAGTCCGTTCGCGCGGACGGCACCCAGGGCCCGGGGCTGTTCACCTACCTGCGCGGTCTGCGCGGCAACGGCGCCGGGCGCCAGCGTCGCGATGTGGTCTCTGCGGTGTTTCGCGATCTGCGGAATTACGCGACCAGCGGCTATGTCCTGCGCGACGTCATCAACCTGATCAACGGTATCCATTTCGACAGTACCGAGGACATTCAGACCCTCGGCCGGATGTACGAGACGATGTTGCGTGAGATGCGCGATGCCGCAGGGCAAAACGGGGAGTTCTATACGCCGCGCCCGGTCGTACGGCTCATGGTCGAGATGATCGACCCAAAGCTCGGCGAAGTCGTGCTCGATCCCGCCTGCGGCACGGGCGGCTTCCTGGCTGCTGCCTTCGACCATATGAAGCCGCAAGCCGGCACGGTCGAGACGCGCGAGATCCTCCAGCGCAAGACTTTGCGGGGCGGCGAGGATTCCTCGCTTCCCTTCCTGCTCGCGCAGATGAACCTGCTGTTGCACGGGATCGAGGCGCCCGACATCGAGTTCGGCAACGCCCTGCGCTTCAAGCTGACCGAGATCGGCGAGCGCGACCGGGTCGAAGTCATCCTGACCAATCCGCCATTTGGCGGCGAGGAAGAAGCCGGCATCCTCACGAATTTTCCGGATGATCGGCGAACCGCCGAAACCGCGCTTCTGTTCCTGCAGCTCATCATGCGGCGGCTCAAACGCGGCGGTCTCGGGCGCGCCGGCGTCGTCGTGCCGCACGGCATTCTTTTCGGCGACGGCATTGCGGCGCGGATCAAGGCCGACCTTCTCGAACAGTTCAATGTTCACACCATCGTCCGGCTGCCAGACGGCACCTTCGCGCCCTACACGGACATCCCCACCAACATCCTCTTGTTCGACACGTCCGGTCCGACGCGCGACATCTGGTATTGGGAGCAACCGCTTCCGGAGGGCCGGCGGAAATATTCCAAGACGCTCCCGCTGCAGTACGAGGAATTCGCCGATTGCAGGGCCTGGTGGTCTGATCGGAAGGAAGGACCGCAGGCCTGGAAGGTGTTCGGTCCCGATTTGATCAGGCGCGATGAACAGGGGCGCGCGGTCGCGGTTGATTTGGATCTGAGAAATCCGCACGCGAAGGCAGTTGTCGATCATCGCATGCCGGCGGAGATCGTCGATAGCGCCATCGCCAAAGAGCAGCAGGTGCTGGCCGTCTTGAACGAGATCAAGGCGCTTGTGGCGGAGCGCGCCTAGGTCATGGCGAGCTTTCCGCTTGTCCCGCTGGGTGAGCTCCTCACCTACGCGCCGGATCCGCAGGGCGTGGATCCCGACGGCGCGTATCCGATCGCGGGCATCTATGGCTTTGGTCGCGGGATGATTCAGCGTGCGCCGGTCGATGGACGGGAGATAGCCGCCACGCAACTGTTCCGCATCCGGGCGGGCCAGTTCATTTATAGCCGCCTGAAGTCGTTCGAAGGCGCTTATGCGATCGTCTCGCCCGAGGTCGACGGGTATTTTGTCTCGAACGAATTCCCGACCTTCGATCTGGATTGTGAACGACTCGAGCCCGGATTCCTCGGCTGGTACTTCAAGCAGGACCGCGTTTGGCAGCAACTAGCCTCTGACGGGAAGGGAATCGGCGCGCGCCGAGAGCGGCTGCATCCCAGACGTCTTCTCGATCATGCCATTCCGTTTCCTCCGATCGCACAGCAACGTCGGATCATCGCAAAGCTCGACGGCGCGGCGTTGCAACTGAAGTCGATGCGTCGGGCCGCCGATACCGCGCGCGCGGAACTCGAAGCAACAATGGAGGCGGCGTTTCGGAAGGTGATCGCAGGCGCACCGCGCGTCGCGATGAGCGACATTGCGCCGCTCGTGCGGCGGCCGATCGCGGTCGATCCGGACGGAAGCTACCCGGAACTTGGCGTGCGCTCGTTCGGCAAGGGAACATTCCGGAAGCCATCACTCTCAGGCCTTGAGGTCGGCAACAAACGCCTTTTCGCGATTCACGAGGGCGATCTCCTCTTCAATATCGTCTTTGCCTGGGAGGGAGCGGTCGCGCTGGCGAGCGCCGCCGATCATGGCCGGGTCGGATCCCACAGGTTCCTGACCTGCGTTCCCGACCCTGGGCGGGCGACGCCCCAATTCCTTCTCTATTATTTTCTCACGCCGGAGGGGACGGAGCGTCTCGGCGCTGCCTCTCCGGGGGGTGCGGGCCGCAACCGCACGCTCGGGCTCAAGGCTTTGGAGTCGATCGCTGTGCCGGCGCCTTCCCTGGACGCGCAATGCTGGTTTGATGAACTCCAGCAGAAGGCCGTCGGCGTGCGAGTTGGTCAGTCAGATGTCGCGGGGGAACTGGCTCGTCTGATTCCGGCTCTGCTGCATCAGGCATTCCGTTGAACGCCCGACGCTCGTGTTCGTGAAGCCAGGGGAGGACTGTCCTCACAATCCATAATGGTGAGCCGCTTTTGCGAGAACGAGGATCGGCTTGTGTTCGCCTTGCCAGCTTTGTCAGCCGAGCTGGCCGTGCCGTTCGAGCAACCGCATCAGGACGCTGTTGGCGCGGGTGAAATTCTCGCGCTGGTCGCGAAGTCCGTAGGCCCATTTGGCGCCATGGAAGAGGTTGTTGCGCAAGCGCCAGACGATCATCAGCAGTGCGAGCATTCGGTCGCGAGGATCTTGGTTGGCGCCCTCGATCACAGCCTGGAGGAGTTCGGGGTGATCCGACGGCCGAAGCGCAAGAAATGGAAAATGGTGGGTCAGCGCGCCATCGGCGAAATAGCGGTTCTGAAAGTAGGCGAGTTCCGCATCTTAGAGTTCAGCCTCGAGCATTCCTGCCTCCGCCCAAGCGTCCACCTTTTGGCGGATACGATCGGCGCGGGCGAAATTGCCCATGACTTGCGCCTCGAAGAGGCTCCAGAGGAAGGCGAAGTCGAAGATGGCGCGGCGGTCCGCATCGGGAAGATCCCTGAAGCCAGGCGCGCGCGCCTCGAGCCACTGCTCGCTCACGCCGCGCTCCGTTTTCTCATCGTCAGAGACCGCCATGGCTCAATAATCCGGTTCTTCGCGGCGGGGATCGAGTTCCGAGAAGTCGGTCAGTGTGTCGCAGCGGATGCAGTGGTACATTTGCGAGGCGTCCTGGAAATGCATGCCGCAGAGGCAGCCGCAAAAGGGGCAGCATTCGTCGATCTCGAGATCGGCCCAATCCCACACGCCGAGATATTCTGGAACAGCATCGCGATCATAGCCGGTGATCTGAAAGGCGTCGGCGTTCTTGGCAACAAATCCATCGCGGCCGGCGTGCGTGAGAATGGGCAGGACGTCCGCCGGCTCGATGGCGAACCACTCTCCGCGCACATGGGTCGCGCCAAAATGCTGGTGCAGGTGTCGCTCAAGCTGAAAGGCGTCGGCCGTCTCGATCCACCCGAGCAGCCGCAGTTCGAGAGGGTTGCCGGTCTGGAGGTTGCGCTTGCGCGCTTCGATATTCTTCGCAACCCCGATCTTGACCGGGGAGCACCCATTTTCATCTTCGCCAAGGAAATAGACCGGCACGGCGCGCTCCCTGCGGCGTTACCGGAGCCGGTCGAGCAGGATTTCGACCATTTCCTGATTTGAGTTCGCGACGATGTCGAGCGGTCGATTCTCCTGGCGCATGAGCGCGATCAGGAGGCAGGCCGTGAACGGCCAAAAGGACGAACCGGCCGGCAGGCTGTAGCCGCTGATCATCGCCGTCAGCCGTTCGGCGATCGGCGGATATTGCCGATTGCCCCATTGCGCGTAGGTCGGCGTCATCGCATGGATGATCAGGGCGGCGAGCGCGATGCCCATCGCGCGCTTTTGCTGGACCTGCGCATAGCTGTGGCCATGCGTCGTCGCGTAGGCGGCGAGGCCGCTCGTCATGAACTCGCGCGCCCAGGTGTCACAGGCGATTTCCTCTTCGGGCAGGGTCGAGGGCGCGCTGTTGTCGGCGCAGAACATGACGTGCCGGAATTCGTGCAGAAGGGTGAAGGCAAGGGCGAGCGCGACCAGGTCGAAGGTGGCCTTGTGCTGATCGTTACCCAGGCCGTCGCGGTCGGCGGTCGGCTCGGGGACGTCCGCCGGCCAGGAAATGTCCGCAGTCTGTTCGGCCGCGAGGAGCGACCGGGCGCTGCCCACGCGCTGCTTATAGTCGAATTCGTATTGCCCCCGTTCCGCGTCGACGCCCAGCGCCTGGCTGAGCGGCATCCCGGTCACGGTCGCGAGCACCAGGGCGGGTGAATAAACCTCGATCGCGCGCCAGGCGCTGAAGCCGAGCAGCCAGAAGAAGTCGATCGTCTTGGTGTCGAACCTGATGCGGCTGGCGTCCGCATTCATCGTGACGCCCTTGCTGCTGGGGGCGACTTCGACGGCGTGGCCGTATCGGGTCCAGAAACCGCTGATCTCGTCGGCGCGCTCGGGGACGGCCCCGCGCAGGAGGTGAAGGACGATCGCGCGGTCGGCTGGCCCGGTCGTCATGCGTGTCCGGTCCCCTGTGGGTCGGCGCAAGGCATGGCGGGCGAGCTAGTCATCGCGGTTCGTCCTGGCTCGACGTGTTCACGGCTTTCTCGGGCTCACCGGACAGGCGCAGATGCGTGATCGACGCCAGAACCGAGTTCGCCCAGATGGTGCTGCATTCGATCTCGTCGTCCCGCTCGAACCAATGGGTGGCGCCTGGGATGAGATCGAAGGGAATGGGGTGGGCCGCCTGCGGATTGTGGAAGACCTCCAGCTCCTGGCACCAGGCTTCCCCCCACGGCCAGAGGGATTGGTATTCCTCGCTACCGACCGACAGCTCGAAGTCGATTGGCTCGAGCGCGCCCGGTGTCCGATCGAACAGAATTCCGCGCCGGATCATTTCGAGACCGGGCGGCCGCCAGCCGGCGAGGAAGCCCATGCGGTTGAATTTGGCCAAGGTGCCGGCATTGCTGAAGATGACCGCGGACAGATGCGCAAAGTCGGGATCGCGGAACAGGCCGGCCGGAATGCCATGTTTGCCGGTGAGGTTGGCGATCGACGTGCCGATCGCGCGGCGATGCGCGCCTTCGCCTTCGACATCGGCGCGCAGGCCATACAGATAGGAGGGAAGCGCCTCACGGCTCCAGACCATCGAGCCGGATGCGTGGAAGTCCGCGATGGCGATGGCGAAGGATCGGCCCCTGACGTGGTCCATCTCGTGATAGTTGCGCTGGAGCTTGCCGCGCAGCGTCTTGGCGAAACGCTCGGCGGGCGCGCCGGTCAGCCGCTCGGTGCGGTCCTGCGGCGCGTGCACCCAGTCGCCGATCCCGCCCGCGCGCGGGGTTTCGGAATTGGCGGTGACCGCCTCGATCCAGCAGTCGAGGCCGTCCTTCTCGATCCGGAAGTCGGGCGATACGTGGTCCTGGCGGACGATCAGGCCCTGCTCGCGGAAGCAGGCGAGCAGATAGAGCTCGAAGAGCCGCGAGGCGAAGTTGCTGGTCTGAAGATCACTGACGAAATTGGCGTCCGGATTGGGAAGCGCGAGATAGCATTCGCCCACCGCCATGAGCGCGGGCAGATGGCTCGCCGTGCTGGCAAGAAGCTCGAACTCGGGCGAGATGCCGCGCGCGCCTGGCTGCATCAGGGGCGGACGGCGCCGCGCGCCGCGCGGAAGCGGTTCAGGCGGATCGCTGCCGCGCATGCTGATGCTGAGATGGTCGAGCGCTGTCTCGGGGGTAGAGAACGGGCCGCCTTCGTCGACACGCACCCAGAGATGATCGACGCGCCGGCGCATGGCCAAGGTGGTGAACGCCCCGCGCTCGGGATCGAGGAGGATGCAGCCGCAGGCGCTGCCGCGGCCGACCCTGTAGACGCCGAAAATGTGCGACGGGTCGAAGTTCGGTCCGCGCTCCAGCGACAGCGCATAGAGCTCGAACTGCCGTTCGCTGATCGGCGTGATCAGTTGCGGGTCATCGACGGCCATCGTCACGCCTCGCGGCGTGGAGGGCGAAAGGCCGGCGGCTCCGACCCGTGCTGGACAAGCAGCGTCCTCATCGCGCCTCCGCCACGGCCGCCGGGGCGAGGATGTCGTTGCTCTCCCATCCGTGGCCGTGCGCGGTGGTGACGAACTCGCAATCCCAGATTCCCCAGTTCGTCGGCAGGGGAACCTGCGCGAGCGGGTTATGGACATAGGTGATCGGCCGGATCTGGCGCGACAAGTTGCCGAGCCCGACGCGCGACCAGATGACCCCTGAGATGTCGGCGAAGCGCTCGTCGAGAAACGCCGTGCGCGGGATGGGATTGCGTTCGCGGTCGATGAGCGGAGCCGCGTGGAACCCTTCCTCGACGACGTCCCCGGTCGCGCGATCGATGGTGATATAGGCATCGCCGATCGGGAAGAGGGTGGTCATGATCAGCGGCAGGGGCCGCTCGGCGACATAGACCCCGAACCGGCTTGCGCTGATGGCGACGATCCGCGTGTCCTCGGGCGCGATCACGCCCTGTTGGATATAGCGGGCGATCTTTTGGGCCTTGGTCCAGAAGGCGCCTGAGGTCCGCAACTGCGCCTGGCGGATCGGTGCGGCGGCGAGTCCGCCGCCCTCGTTGATAGGGATGGGCCGCACGATCTGGTCGGGACCCGGCGCGCCTTCGTCGGGTGCGATGGCTTCGATCCAGATGCGACGACCCTGTTCGAGGACGCAAAGGTCAGGCTGGCCGCCCTGGCGCTGGCGGTCGATGACGGGCAACAACATGCGACCGGCCTCGAGCAAGGCGCAGCCGAGATACATCTCCCAGAAACGGCCCTCGACGTCGCGGGCGAAGCCCTGCGGAAAATCAGGGTCGGCATAGGGCTCATAAATTGCCCACATCGCCTCGATCCGATCGTGAAGCTGCCGTTCGAAGGGCGATTCCGCAGCCTTCAGATTCTCGAAGCCGCGATCGAGATTGGGGCCGTCGACGTCGAAAAGACGGGTCATCGTCCTGTCTCTGTCAGGCGCTGCGCAGCATCCGCTCGATCCGGACGCGGTGATAGCCGTGGGCGTGCACCTGCTGCCGGAGCTGTCGGATGTCGCTGACCCCGAAGGCCACGGCCGCCTTCAGCGGGCTGGCGAAGGTCGCGTAGTAGGTCCAGCGCGCACCAGCGGGCAGGGCTGCGTTCTGGCGGCGGTCGGTGATGACGACATCGCGCGGATCGCGGCTGTTCCGGAAGGCGTGGAACGTGATCCAGTCCGGCCGCCGATAGCGCGTGGCCTTGCTGAAGGGCACCGACTGCACCTTCACGTCGCTCTGGTCGAGCACCCAGTCGCGCTGCTCCAAGATCTGGCGCACCATGTGGCCGACCATCTGCTTGACGCGGTCGGCCAGCACGTTCTCACGGAATTCCGCCAGGAGCTGCTCCTCGATGCCCTCGACCGCGGGCTTGCCCAGCTCCGAGGCGGTCTCCAGGCGGGCGACGCTTTCGGGCCGGATAAGAAAGGCCCAGATGCGCTGACCGAGATCGGACGCGTAGAGCGATGCGAACTTTTCGGGGCTGTAGGTCAACATGAGCGGCCCTCCTTTACCGGGCAAATATGGCCGGTTATAAGTGCCTGTCAATGCCGGTGCACGATTGGGCGCTCCGATGCCGGAATGGGGGAGGCTGGACTTGGACTTCGAGGATCTCGTCACCGCGCTAGCGCCGCCGCCGAACCGCGCAGGCAAATCCGATGGCGGCCATGAGCACCATCTCTACGAAGGCGCCGTGATGGTCGCTTACGCCATGCATCTTCTGCGCACGGCGAATGCGCAGCATGTGCGCATCCATCCCGACGGCGAGCATGGCAAGCAATTCGATTTTGCGGGCTGGCTACAGCGTCGGGAATTCACCAAGGTCTCCAGCCTCGGCAGCACGGCCTATGGCGGCGTCTATCGGAACGCCGCGGGCCAAACGATAACCGTCCACCCCAAGTCCGGCCTTGGTGATGTCGTGGCGGAAATCGGCGACCGCATCATTTCGGCGGAGTGCAAGGGCGGCATCATCAACACGCGGCATCCGGGGCAGGTGTCCCGACTCTACAAGGGGCTGTGCGAGACGGTCGGGTTGCTGATGGCGACGCCGTCGCCGGGCCGACAGGTTGCGGTCGTGCCTCTGACCGAGGGCACTTTGCGCCTGGCCGAGCGGCTCGCGCCGCGCTGCACGCTGGCCGGTATCGAGATCGCGCTTGTCGGCAGCCGCGGCGAGGTCATGGACGTCAAGCCGTCGCTGGGGAGCGAACGGGGCCGGGAGGGGAACGACAGATGAGAAGAGTACTGACGGTCGGCGTGACCTATGCCGGCGATGCGATCGAAGGAGTGGAGATCGACAATCTCGGTCTGTGCCGACCCGAAGTGGATCGCGAGCGAGCCGCCTATCCACTCTACGAATATGACACGATCATCATCAATCCCGAGAGCTACTCGCATTTCCTGTTCGGCAAGGCCGGCGAGTTCTCGAACGAGCTCTACGAGCTTGGCAAGCTGAAGGGGCAAAAAGACCGGTACGATATCGATTCCGCGTTCGACGCCGAGGATCGGCGGAAGGAAATGGAGGCGGCGATCGCGGACGGCGCCACCGTCATTTGGTGCCTCTCCGAGCCGAAGCGGGTGAACTTCTACGGCTATCGCGAAACCCATCTTGGCTATGTGGCGCCGAAGGTGGCGAGCTTCGTCAAACGCTCGGAGCTGCTCGTGAAAAAGGGACGCAGGATGGGGCCCGTCGACCCGGACAGTCCGTTCGCGCGCTATTTCGACGTGCTGTCACAGACCGGCGGCTGGACGCTTTGCCTGTCGGATCCCGGCGACGGCTATGCATCTGTCGCCGCGACGCCGGAGGGCTATAGCCTGGGCGGACGGGTGACGCTCGGGACGACAACGGGGTGGCTGCTGACGCCGCCGACGTCGCAGGAAGCGCAAAACCAGCTCGTGCGCGACAGCCTGGCGCTGGAAAAGGCCGACCCCGCGCACGAGAAGTATCACGGCATCTTCCTGAGCCACACCGGCGTCGATAAGCCGTTCGTGCGCCAGCTGCGCAAGGATCTCCTCGCCCACGGCGTGCCGCGCGTCTGGCTGGACGAAGCCGAGATCGATATCGGCGACTCGCTGATCGCCAAGATCGACGAGGGCATGAAGCTCAGCCGCTACATCGCCGTCGTCCTGTCGAAGAAATCTATCGACGCCCTTTGGGTGAAGAAGGAGCTCGACGTCGCAATGAACCGGGAGATCGCCAGCGGCGAGGTGGTGGTGTTGCCGTTGCTCTATGAGGAGTGCGAGCTGCCTGGCTTCCTGAAAGGCAAGCTCTACGCCGATTTCTCCAAGCCCGAAGACTATGAAACTGTGCTGGGCAAGCTCTTGCGGCGGCTTCGGATCGCCTAATGCGCGAAGCTTCGACCGGTCCGAGCGCGGCCATGCTCACGGCGCTGACGGACTTATGGCGACTGCGCCCCCCGGGGCCCGACAATATCCTCGTGCATCCCGCGTTCGAGCGGCTGCGCGAGGCTTGCCGTGAAGGCTACCCGAACGCTGGCAAAAAAGGTCCGGCATTTGCGCTCTCGACGGCGCTGAGGGCTTTAGGCCTGCCGTGTCACCTGCAGAAGGACACGGCCCATCTCGCGTTGCCGGTGGAGGAGGCGGCCAAGGATCTCGATGCGGGGCTGCGCGCCACCCAAGCCAAGCGCATCCATCTCGCGCCGCTTGATTTGGCCGCCGACCTGCCGCCGCTTGCGTTCGGTTCGGCGGAGATGCGCCGGCTGACGGCGGACGAGCTGCGCGTCTTGGTCGATGTGCCCCGGCTGAAGCGACACTATCAGCGTCAGGATTTCGACGCGGAGCGCTTCTCGGAATTCCACTGGCTGATAGTCGAAGAAATCGTGCCGCTCGACCAGGAGCCTGAAGCCCGGGCGGTCCCGGTGCTGTTCATGGACCTGAGCCAGGACCTCGGGCGGATCGAACCCCACAAGGGCCGCTTTCCCGTTGCGTTAGAGGAAGCGCTGTTCTTTCTCCTGCTGGCGCCGTGGGAGCGCTGGTCGACGATGGCGGAAGTCGACTGGCGCGGCTTCCGCGTGCCGTGGGTCTACACCGTCGACAGCGACATTATCGTCCGTCCCAACCCGCCACCGTCGCCCGACACGTTGAGCTGGGAGGACCGGATCTACGACGACGGTTATGGCGGGACCTATGAGGAGGAGCGACCGGTCGAACTGCGGCTGGAGGATGCCGCCGCAACCGAATTGCCCGTCTGGGACCAGAGCCGATGGATGATCGTGGAGCAGGCAAAGAAGTCGGTCCTGTTCGAGACGCCTATCGCGCACTTTCTGGTCCGTGCGTTTCTAGCCGAAGGCGTGGACGAGTTCCTCGCGCACATCACCACGATCGAAGCTGCCTTGGGGCTACGCGCGGATCATCAGAAGAGTTTCCGCGTCGCGCCGGATCGCCACAAGGGGATGCGCGCCACGAACAGGATGCGAGGGCGCGTCGCGGGGCTTCTCGGCGATCGCCGCTACGCCGACCAATATGAGCGGCTGTTCAACGTGCGAAGCGCTTTCCTGCATGGCCGCGCCATGACGGATATATCGACAGAGGAACGCGTGATGGCCCGATCGTTGGCTCGTGAGGTCGTGGAAGCGCTGATCCTCGCCACGCAGACTCCGACCCCATCCCGCGAGGAGTTCCTCGATGGCCTCCTCGATAAAGGCGCCCCGCTGCTCTAGCGCGGGTAAGCCCCTATAGCGGGCCTTCAGCGAGCTGGTCGCGGCGGCTTCGCGGCTTCCTGACTTGCGCGCAGCGTGGGGAGGGACCGCGCACGATGGCGCCTGCCGCCACCTTCCGGCCGAGGCTCGCCGCGAGAGGAGGAGCGTCGCTCCTCAGGAAGTTGAGGTGACAGGCGCCGCCGGCACCATATCGACGAAAACGTGCTTCAGCCGGATGACGTGGCTGCCATTCTGAACCAACGCGCCGTCTAAAACAGCCAAGGCCAGGGAATGTGCCGCTTCGGCCGTCAGCCCCGCGGACTCTCCGTAGGTTTTCCGAATGCGCGCATCGACGGCATCAACCACGGCTGAAGCCGGAAGCGCAAGCACATAACCCAGCATGAAACCCCAATCATGCCCGGCGGCGTACTGACCAGTAGCAAAGCGCGCGACGCCTTTCGTGACATAACTCGCATTCAGGGTAGGATCACTTGCGTGCACACGCTTACATTCAACAGCGACATAGGCGTCCTCATCGCCAAACTGATGCAGGAACTGCAAAGTGATGTCGATCCGACCTAGGATGGTCGGATCGTCGTTCGCCATATCTTCAAGCTCATGCTCACCACGAAGTTGAAGGTTCGTCAGCCCGAGCGATTTCTTGACTCGGCGCATTGCCTTTCGGACCATGATCGTGGTCGGCACTTCGAGCATGCCGGGGACAACGTGTGGTCTAGCTTCGTCGCAGCCTCTGCAAAGAAGATCGAGGACGGTGGCGATCTGATCGCCCGACAGGGCGAAAGCGGGAAGCCCGAATGGAACGTCAGGCGTGAGCAACGGCGTTCCCTCTCCGCAGCCAATGGTCTGCGAGGATGACATCGGCGTCGTTCAAGCCCGCAGTACGGGTCCAGTTTCGGATTTCGCTGGGCTTCAGAATGAAAAGGTCATCTGATCCATAAAGCCTGATCTGCCGCCGTTCGTTGAGGTAGGGCGGTATCGGGGCATCGAATTGCCCCCGCAAAAGCGCCCCCAAAGCGTCAAGTTCGGCTGGGTCGCCGTCTCGGATGATCGATTTCTTACCAGGGCCGCCCTGCGCCATAACGAACCGAACGGCGGTAATGCCGGCAACGCCAGAAGCCAGATCCGCTTTGGTCAGCCGCGTCGGATAAATGACAGCTTCAAGGTGACGCTCGTTGCGAGCGCGAAGGTAGGTGTCGACCGTTTGCACGACCTGGCCGGCATAGGCTCGCAAAGCCGCTGCATCTGGTGGTGTGATAAGACCGGCGCGTTCGCTTCGATTCTCAAAAACAAGGTAGCGCGCGCGTTCGACGCTGTCGCGGGCGAGAGTTCGCTCGTCCCGGTCCAAGTCGTACACATCGAAAACCGCTTCATCGAGCGCCTTGAGACTGGCGGAGTTCGATGGATCGGCCGCCGCCGCCTCTTCGGCTTCGATCAGCGCTGTGAACAAGGCGGGATCGATCCTGGTCAGATCGGGAATGCGCAGCGACAGGAGATCATGAGGCTCCACCGTCGGGCGCTCGAGGCCCCAGGTGGGCCCGCCAAGTGCAAACTGAAAGGCTGTGAGGCAGGAGTTCAATATTCCGCTGAGCGCGTAGGCGTATTTGACGTCCGCGCCGGCGAAGGACACGCCATAGAAGTTTTGGGTGTAGAGCACGTCGCGCGGACTGACGGCCGCGCTGTAGCGTCCACGCTCGGCGCCCGAGGCATTGCCCACCTTGGAACAGAGCAAGATTGGCCCGCGGAAAATCGACTCGCGCCGGGGCCGATGTAGCGTTTTGTGCGTGAAGTCATCGAGCGATGCGTAATCGAGGCGGAACGCCGAGAACTTCTCAGGTGTGACGACCTTAAGGCGCCGATAACCGGCGGGAGGCGTGTTTGCGTCGCCGCGGACCTGGAAACCTTGGCCTCGGTTGGCAGACGGGTCACGTTCCAGCGTCTGCAGCAGCATGTCAAAACGTGGAAAATCCTTTTCAAGCCGCTCGATTAGCCAACCGTCACGAACCGTTCCGAACGTCGCCGCTTTGAGAAACGGCGGGGTCGCCAGTACGCGTTTGAGCGGGACGGAACGGATTTCCCCCGGGCCGAGACCGAACACGCCCGTGCGTCGGAAATCCGGTGACCACGGAATGGAGCCGACGAGCATGCGGTCGGCTTGCGGACCAAGACCGCAACGAGCGAAAAAAAGCAGCGCCGGACCGAGTGCATCAGGGAAGAGATCTTCCCGGCGAAGATAGGAGAGATTGATCAAAGCGACAGGTGCGAGGCGCTCCAAGAGGTGGTTTCGCGCCGCGACAGCGTGAACATCTTTGGAAAAGAAGGGCGTCGCTTTCATAACCATGCCGACGCGGCCGTGTTCTCCGGCAAGCTCCGCACCGAGCGACAGAAATGCTTGGTCCGGGCTCCGCCTGGGACGCAGCGTTGATGTGTCGGAAGTGCGCCGCCTTTCGGTGCCGCCTTCTTTCCTGACGAACGTCCATGGGGGATTGCCGACCACCGCGTCGAACGCTCGGCTAGTGATCGCTGCGGGCAAATTGTCGCCGAGCGAGTCCGCTTCGAACAGCGTGGTGTCGATCAAGCGATCGAATTTCAGATCACGGATGTCGCTGATCGGCTGCTCGTCGAGTTCCAGAGCGGCGAGATATAGGCTGAACGCAGCGATACCGAGCGCCGCGCGATTGATATCGACGCCAAAAAGCTGGCCATAGAGGATACGCCGGACGAGTTCTCGGCTGGCGGGTTTCCCTTCCGCCGCGCGCCAGACCAGCCGGCGAAACGCTTCCACGAGGAAGGCTCCCGACCCACATGCTGGGTCGATAACCGCCCCATGGGACGGCAGACCCTCGAAAACGGGATCGAGTGTAAGATGGACGAGCTCAACGGGCGTGTAATGAAGACCCTGCGATCGCGCCTCGTCCGCGGCGCTCGTTCGCGCGAATTGTTGATAGATCGAGCTGATGAGATCGACCGGAATGGCGTTGAAGCGGAAGCGAAAAAGGCGTCCCTGTCCAAGGCGCTCAGGGATCAGGCTGCGCCCCTCCACGAAATCGCGGATCAGCTCCAGATGCTGAGGTGTTAATTGTTCACGCTCGGCCCCGGGGTCGTCCATCGGGAACAGGTCGCCGTTGAAGGTCGTCCGCAGCCAGTCGAACAAGGCAAATGCGCTCGAGGGCGTTGCGAACATCGCACTGAGATCTGCGGGCATGTCCGCCGGCAAGAAAGGCTGGGCAATTCCCCGATCCAGCAGATACCAGGTGAAGATGCAGCGCCCGACAAACCGCTGCGCGATGTCGCGCGCGTGAACCAAGGCGCGCTCGGTTTGCGGACCGCCGAGCGCCGTCAGGCGGTCCTCCAGCGCAGAGATCTCAGCTAGCAGCTCCCGGTCAACGCGATGCCGCCGATTGATCCGGGACCCGATTGGACTGGTCCAAAACGCGCCCGTCTCGGTGGCGATGCGACCACATTGAGCGTCCAGCACGCGAAGGCGCTCGCCGGACTGGAGAACGAAACGGTCCAGGGCCTGCGGCGCCTGCGCTGCTTGTTCGTCAGTTGGCTCGGGTGAGGCATAGCAGTCGTAAAGGCGGATATCCGTAGGCGTGATAATCCACAGCAGCGGCGCGACCCCGACGTTCCACGCCGCTTCATGCCACCGACGAAGATCCTCATCGGAAGGTTCGGCTCCGCCTGCGTCCTTGAAGATGCTGGTAGGGGCATTCTGCGCCGTGAAGACGGCATCCGCCTGCAGTCCGACTCGCTCGTCCGAAAACACGGCGCGCATCTTGGCCGCGCGAGGATCGCCTGCCGGCACCAACCCCGGTGCTGGAAGGCCGTTGGAGGCGAGATAGCCGGTCGCCTCCAGCGCCTGTTTGTAGGCAGCGCTGGTCAAGCTGACCTCCGGCGCGCGGCGGCGGTCACATTGCGAGGTTCGACAGTTTCTGCGCCGATGCTCGCATTTGTCAGCGTGTCGATCGGCCGTGCCGGGAACAACTCCAACTGCCCCGACGACGTGATGGGGTGGGGCAGCGAGAAGCCGGCCGACAACGCCTCAAGGTGAGGCTGCAGGCGGACGACGACTGCATCTTCGGCTAGCGGCAGGCCGTCGGCATCCTCCACGAACGACCAGCCGTTGTCGCCTCGCAGGACAAGTGAGTTGCCCCACGGGGCGATGAAGGAGGTCCGCTGGAAACCTGCTTTGAGGCTGGCGAACAGGTTTTGGTGCGGCTGAAGCTCGAAGTGAAAGCGATCACGCAGCACGACTGCAATGCGGAGCAGCAGAATCGTATGCCATGTGAAGCCAGCCGGTGATCCCTTTCCCTTCGGCGGAAGATCGGCCGGGATGAGGGCGCGGCGGTTCGTCCACTCGCGCAGGGTCACTGTCGAGAGGCCTGTAAGCTGTACTGCAGCAGGTGTCTTTACAAACCGCATGCCTACCTTGGGGATCGGGTCTTATACCCGATCCGCCAAAGAATGGGTATCAGACTCGACTTCTGCCGTAAACGGCTTCGGCGTGAGGGGAGGTCCGAGAGAGATGTCAGCACTCTCTGTGGTCGCAACCGGAGACGGTTCCCGGGGGGCCGGTCCCCAGAAAGATCACTGTGCTGCGGGCCGGACCCGAAACCGGCTAGTGGATGGGCTTAGTGCACCGAGCCGTTGCGCCGCTGCCTTCTCGTCACCATCTCGGACCTTTGCTGGCCATGTGTCCTTCCACACCGCCACAGCCAGAGGCGTTGGTCTATCTGCTCGTCCGCCTTCCATCAAGCCATCAGGCTCGATGAATGGTATTGAAGCGGGGGAGAGAGATGGCGAGGATAGCGCGTGTGAACGCGTTGTGCTACGAAGGCTGACGGTCTTTCCTTGTATCGGTGCGTAGCGCGCCACATGGTCGATGGCGCGAAAAATCGACCGATCGTTGTCGATAGACTCTGAAACGTCGCTGAATTCCGATCGCGCGAATTTTCCTTTGAAATCATAAGCGAAATATTTTGACGGCTCGATGGTCGGGCTTTGACCGTCAGAAGAAATATTTTGCGCTTATAAATCAGCGCGTTACGATGACTTAAAACCATCGAGTGGGCTACCTTCAACCGTATCACCATGGCAATCGTCGACCGTGCCAAGAAGCAGGAATTGCCGCTGGAGTCATTTACTGTTCATGATCTTCGGCGCGCAGGCTCAACGCTCCTGAACGAACTCGGCTTCAATCGCGACTGGATCGAGAAATGCCTTGCTCATGAGGACGGCCGCAGCTCACGAGGCGTCTACAACAAAGCCGAATACGAGCCGCACCGTCGGCACATGTTGCAGGAATGGTCGGATGTTGTCGATGCGTGGATTGGCGGCAAGACGCACAAGCCGATCTTGTATCCGCCGGCGGTGGAGCTTGCTGCTTGAGGCAGACCGTTTGTCCGATGTGACGGGTCGGGTAAAAGGAACGCGACGCAGTATCTCCCTCATGCATGGCTTTGGTCTGCCCCCGTGAAACTGGGGCATTTGAGGTTAGAGTTTTGGGCCGCTGGACCCCCTGGCTGGGAGGAGCGGAGCCGATGAAGGCATCGAAGTTCACGGACGCGCAGAAGGTGTTCATTCTGAAGCAGGGTGCTGAGGGTGTCGCTGTGGCGGAGCTCTGCCGCAAGGCAGGGATCAGCCAGGCGACGCATTTCAACTGGAAGAAGAAATACGAGGGGCTGACGCCGCCGGAGATGCGGCGGCTGAAGCAGCTCGAGGACGAGAACGGCAAGCTCAGGAAGCTGGTGGCGGATCTGTCGCTCGATCGAGAGATGCTGCAGGACGTCATTCGCCGAAAAATCTGAGGCCTGGTCGCAAGCGCAAGCTCGTTGATGCGATGCGGCGTGAATGGGATGTCTCGATCCGGCGTGCCCGCCGGGTGTTGGAGATCGACACGTCGACCTACCACTATCGCTCGCGTCGACCCGATCAGGCCGAGCTCGAGAAGCGGATCCGGGAGATCGCCGAGACCCGGGTGCGCTACGGCTATCGGCGTGTGCATGTTCTGTTGCGTCGGGAGGGCTGGCGGGTGAATGCCAAGCGGTCTACCGGCTGTATCGGGAACAGGGTCTGCAACTGCGCAACAAGGTGCCGAAACGGCGCGTGAAGGCGAAGCTGCGTGAGGATCGGCAGCTCGCCTTGCGGCCGAACGACGTCTGGGCGATGGACTTTCTGCACGACCAGCTGGCGACCGGACGGAAGATCCGGGTCGACCAGGGCTCGGAGTTTGTCTCACGGGACCTGGACCTGTGGGCGTATGCACGCGGCGTGACACTGGACTTCTCGCGGCCGGGCAAGCCGACGGACAATGCGGTCGCGGAAGCCTTCAACAGCCGCATCCGAGCGGAGTGCCTGAACGCCCACTGGTTCCTGACGCTTGCGGACGCACGCGAAAAACTGGAGGCTTGGCGCAGATACTACAACGAGGAACGCCCGCACGGGCGATCGGCAACAAGCTGCCGGTTTCGCTGCAGAATCCCGGTGACGCAGCCAGTCCGTCACCGTGATGAAAGGCCGGAAACTCCAGCTTCCGGTGCTCCAATGAATGGGCGCGGCCCAATAGTCCAACGGGGCAAGGTCATGCTCGCTATGTGTGCATTGGGGGTGTGACGGATGGCTCCCGCAGCGGCGGGCTCGCGCTCGGGATCGGCCCGCCGCACCAAAGTTGCAGGAGGCGGCGACCCTTGCGTTTGGCGCCGCATGACGCTGAGCGATTGGGCTGCCGATCGGCGCCGTCAGCAACCAGGCCCCGGCAGCATCGAACAGCGGCGTCAGTGCACCTGCGGCGTGTTCACCCACAGCAGGCGCGCGGTACCGCTTCCAACATTGCGGTAGGCACTCTTCAGATGCGCCTTGAAGAAAAATGAGTCGCCCGCCGACATCCGATATGTGGTCCCGTCGATATCAAGTTCGATTTCACCTTCAAGAAGGTAGCCGACCGCTTCGCCGTGATGTTTGATCGGATCAGTCTTGTGGCCGCCGGGTCCCACGTTATGGATATTGGCTTCCAGCAGGTTCCCTGCCGCCGGGGGGACCAGACGCTCGTATCTGACTTCGTGGCCGCCGCCCAGTGCGTCGCTCGCGACCAGGACACGCTCCTCTGGCCGTTGCACGAGCTTGTGCGTGTCGAGCTCCAGCCCGAAGAACGACGCCATGTTGCGGTCCAACGCGACAATGATCTTGTTCAGCATGGGGAGCGAGGGCACCACACGATTGGCCTCGATCTTTGAGATCATGCTTTCGGTACAATTCACCTTCTTCGCCAGATCACGCATGCGCAAGCCTCGGAGCACGCGGGCGTAGCGAACTCGCGCGCCGATGTGCAGATCCGAGGCAGCGGGGTCCGGCTCCGCCAGACGGGGGAGCGGTCGCTTACGACTGTGCGTTGTCATCGGCACTCACCGGCGGCTGCGCGGTCCTTGGGCAGAATGAAAGGGTGACGTTCATCAACATGCTCTCAAAGAATGCACCTGACTGAGCCTCATGCTTGCGGCCATCCCCAGCTTAGGAGCTGCGCCGCTTTCCATTCTACTCGACTCCACCGCCAATCAAGCGTCACGGGATGATTATCCCTCAAATGCGCCAACGATGGTGCCGCCAGGCGTCGGCACGGCGGTTGCTAGGGAGGCAGTCGCTATGGACGAGCGCCCGGTCGGTCGATCGCGGAGAGGGATGCAGCATCGGTGAGCTTCGTGTGGAGGCGATTGCTGGGAACGGTGCCAAGCCTCATCGGCGTGGTTGTGGTGACGTTCCTGCTCTCCCACGCCCTTCCCGGCGACCCGGCGGCCTATTTCGCCGGCCCCGCCGCCAACGCAACGTCGATCGCCCAAATTCGTGCGAAGCTTGGTCTCGACAGAAGCCTGCCAGTGCAGTTTCTCCAGTATATCGTCGATCTCGTGCACGGCAACTTGGGCAACTCGCTGACGACCGGACAGCCCGTGCTGACCGACCTGATCCAGCGCCTTCCGGCGTCGATCGAACTGACCTTCTTCGCGCTGGCGTTCGCGGTTGTCATTGCGATCCCGATGGGCGTTTGGGCGGCGACGCGCCCGGACTCTCTTGCCGACCACTTCTGCCGGGCGACGGTCTCGGTCGCGGCAGCGTTCCCTACCTTCTTCGTGGGGCTGCTCCTGGTCTACGTATTCTACTTCCTTCTCGGCGTCGCACCCGAACCAGTCGGGAGGCTAAACGAGATCCTCTACACCCCGCCTGCGCGCGTCACCGGGATGTACACGGTCGATAGCCTGATCTCCGGCGATTGGCAGACGTTTCTGGCATCGCTCGCGCAGCTGGTGCTCCCGGCGATCTCGCTCGGCCTCTTTGCACTGGCACCGATTGCCAGAATCACACGCGCCTCAATGCTGCAAGCCTTGGGCAGCGACTTCACCCGCACGGCGCGGGCAGGCGGATTGCCGCGTTCCAAGATTCTCGTGACGTACGCTTTCCGCAATGCGCTGCTGCCAGTGAGTAATGTGCTGGGCATGGTGTTCTCGTTCCTGCTCGGCTCTAACGTGCTGATCGAGCAGGTCTATGGATGGCAGGGCATTGGCGCCTATGCGGTCACCGCGGTGCTCGCGTCCGACTATGCCGCCGTCCAGGGCTTCGTGCTCATGATGGCGGTGCTCTATGTACTGCTGAATTTGCTTGTCGATCTCCTCGGCACGATGATCGACCCACGCGTGCGGTTCGAGTCCTGATGCGCGCTGCCGCGCTCGCCCGCAATGTCGGCCATGCGTTCGGCGAAAACCGTCTTACGCTCGCCGCGGTTGCCATTCTCATAGTGTTACTGACTTGCGCCGGGTTCGGACATGCGCTTGCGCCCTACGATCCGTTGACAACGGACGGTGCTGCAAAGCTGCTGCCGCCGAATGCCGCTCACCCATTCGGAACCGACGCGCTCGGCCGCGACATCCTGAGCCGGGTAATCGTGGCTGCGCGGCTCGATATCGGCATGGCCATCTCGGCTGTACTCCTCTCGTTCGCTGCCGGCCTCGCGCTCGGCGCCGCCGCCGGATACTTCGGCGGATGGACCGATCGCATCATCGGTCGGCTGATGGACACGATCATGGCCTTCCCGCTGTTCGTACTGGCGATGGGGATCGTCGCCGCGCTCGGCAACAGCGTGCTGAACATCATTCTGGCGACCATGATCATCAATCTGCCGTTCTATTGTCGCTTCGCCCGCGGCGAGGTGAACGTCCGGCGCGAACTGGGATATGTCGAGGCGGCGCGCATGGGCGGCAACCGCGCCGTCCCGGTACTGATCCGCCACATCATCCCGAATATCCTGCCGCCGATGATGGTCCAAGCTTCGCTCAACATGGGCTGGGCGATTCTGAATGCCGCCGGCCTCTCCTTCATCGGCCTCGGCGTGCGCCCGCCGACGCCGGAATGGGGGATCATGGTCTCTGAGGGGGCAAGCTACATCATCTCCGGGGAATGGTGGACGTTCGTGTTTCCCGGCGCTGCCCTCGTGCTCGCGGTGTTCTGCTTCAACCTGCTCGGCGACGGGCTGCGCGACCTGCTCGACCCGCGACGGCGCATATGACGGGACAATTGCAGATCGATCGGCTCTCGCTGGTCTTCCGTACGCGTCATGGCGCCGTACGGGCACTCGAAGATGTGTCGCTTAGCATCGAACGCGGAGAGATCCTCGGTGTCGTTGGCGAGAGCGGCTCGGGCAAATCGGTACTCGCCTACGCGGTCATCGGACTGCAGGACCCAGCTGCCGAGGTTCTGGGCGGCCGCATCCTGTTCGGTGGGCTCGACATGCTTGCAGCCTCCGAACAGGCGCGAGCGGACGTGCGCGGCCGCGAGCTCGCCATGATCTTCCAAAGCCCCCGCACGGCGCTCAACCCGATCCGCAAAGTCGGTCGGCAGATCGAAGATATCCTGCGCCAACACGCCAATGTTTCTAGCGGTGAACTTCGTCGCCATGCGATCAACGCTCTTGCGCGCGTGCGCATTCCCGACCCCGAGCGGCGCTATCATGCCTATCCGTTCGAGCTTTCGGGCGGCATGTGCCAACGCGTGATGATCGCGATGGCTCTTGCGTGCTCCCCCTTTCTGCTGATCGCGGACGAGCCGACCACCGGCCTCGACGTGACGACGCAGGCCGTGATCATGGACCTGATCCGTGATCTGAGCCGCAGCGCCCGCATGTCCACGCTGTTGATCACACATGATCTCGGCCTCGCCGGCGAATATTGCGACCGCATTGCGGTGATGCACGCAGGCCACGTCGTCGAGGTCGCATCGGTCGAGAAGCTGCTGGACCATCCGGCCCATCCTTATACCCAGCAATTGCTCGGTGCCACGCCTACACCACAGTCCACCATCGAAGGGCTGACGGCGATTCCGGGGCAGTTGCCGGACCTTCGCCACGATCTGCCCGCATGTCGGTTCAGCGCACGGTGCGCTCGCCGCGTGGCTGCTTGCGAGGAGCGTCCGCTGCCGTGGGTATCAATCGGCCCGGATCATCTCGTCCGCTGCCAGGTTCCCCTATGAAGCCGCCTCTGCTCGAAGCACGTGGCCTGAGCAAGCACTACCCGGTCGGCAATCGCCGCCGCCGGGCGATGCTGCATGCCGTGGACGAGGTGGACCTTGTGATCGGGCGAGGTGAATGCGTCGGCCTGGTCGGGGAGTCGGGTTGCGGCAAATCGACTTTGGTCCGGCTGCTCGCGCGCCTCATTGATCCGACCGCCGGTACCATCGTCCTCGACGGTGCTGACACGACCGCCGTCTCGCAGTCGCGCTTCGTCGGTATGCCGGACCGTGCGCGCATCCAGGTCGTGTTCCAGGACCCGACAGAGAGTTTAAATCCTGCGTTTCGAGTGTTCAAGGCAATCGCTGATCCGCTTCTCCAGTTGCTCGGCCTGCGCGACCGGCCCAAGCTGGCGGCTCGGGTGCATCGTGCCGCCGATCTGGTCGGCCTCCCGCGCGAATTGTTGACACGCTATCCGCACCAGCTCTCGGGCGGGCAGCGCGCCCGCGTTGGCATTGCGCGCGCGATTGCCGTGGAACCGTCGCTGCTGATCCTCGACGAACCTACGTCCGCCCTGGATGTTTCCGTACAGGCTGTGATCCTGCACCTGCTCGCGGATCTGCGGGCAGCGCTTGGAATGAGCTACCTGTTCGTCTCACACGACCTGAACGTCGTGCGCCTGCTCTGCTCGCGGATCGTGGTGATGTATCTCGGCCGCGTCGTCGAAACGGCGCCGACCGATGTGTTGTTCACAGCACCGCGCCATCCGTACACGCAGGCGCTCATCTCCGCGATCCCGGATCCCGCACGGCGCGGCGAGCAGCGGCCCCGGCTGGACGGCAGTCCGCGGAGTCCCGTGGACCCCGATCCCAAGACCTGCCGCTTCCACGGTCGCTGCCCCATCGGTACGGATCGGTGCACCGGAGCCATGCCGGCCCTGCGGCCGTTCGGCGAAGCACACTTCACCGCCTGCCACTTCGCATAGTCCCAGACTCGACGACGATTGGAGGAGACCACGGGCAATGACTGTCGACAACGAGATCTGCCGCATGGACGCGCTGACGCTTGCAGCCAAGATCCGAAACAAGGAGCTTTCTGCGATCGAGGTGACCGATGCGGTGCTCCGTCGCATGGAGGTGCTTGAGCCGCATATCCATGCCTTCTGCACGCCAACGCCGGAGGTTGCGCGGGCTGCTGCGAAGGCAGTGGATGCCAAGATCGCGGCGGGCGAAGACACCGGCACCGTCGGCGGCGTTCCGGTCGGCATCAAGGACCTAGTTTCGACGAAGGGCATCCTGACAGTGATGGGGTCGCCGCTCTACCGGGACTTCATTCCGGATGAGGACGACATCGTCGTTGAGCGGCTGAAGGAGGCTGGCGCCATCATCATCGGCAAGACCAACGTGCCGGAGTTTGGCTACAGCGGCGTCGGCCACAATCCGGTCTTCCCGACAACACGAAACCCGTGGAATCTCGCGCTCACGCCGGGCGGGTCGAGCGCCGGTTCGGGCGCATCCGTGGCGTCCGGTGTCGCGCCATTCGCGATCGGCAGCGACGGTGGTGGCTCCATCCGGATTCCAGCCGCGCATTCCGGGCTCTATGGCTTCAAAGCGTCAATGGGCCGGGTGCCACTGTATCCCGGCTGCCGCGACGAGCGGTACCCGGGTGCATCGGGGTGGGAGTCGCTCGAACATGTCGGGCCGATGAGCCGGACGGTTGCAGACGCGGCCCTCATGCTCAATGTCATCACCGGTCCGGATCCACGCGACCGCTATTCGATTCCTGCAGCCGACTATAACTACATCGATGCCACCAAAGGCGGGATCAAGGGCTTGCGCATCGCCTACAGCGAAGACTGGGGGTATGCGGCAGTGGATCCAGAAGTGCGCCGTGTCGTCCGTGAGGCCGTTGCCGTGTTTGAACGCGACCTCGGCTGCGCCGTCGAAAAGGCGGATCCCGGTTGGGAGGATCCCTCAGGGATCTTTTGGGCGCTGGTTGTCGCCGACACCGACCTGACCGGACTGCGGCGGATGATGAAGGGCCATGAGCGGGAGATGTCGCCGCATCTGGTCGATCTGCTTCAGCGGCCCTGGACGGCGGAGCAGTTCACCGATGCACGCATCGGTCGCCAGAAGATCTGCAACATCATGTGGCGCTTCATGGCGAAGTACGACCTGCTGCTGACGCCGACGCTCGCTGTGCCGCCGTTCCCGATAAATGTTCAGGGGCCTGAGGTGATCGAAGGCCGTATGCGACACTGGGCCGACTGGCTCTGTTTCACCTTCATCGGCAACATGACCGGCCAGCCCGCTGCGAGCATTCCGGCGGGACTTACCAACGACGGATTGCCGATCGGCCTGCAGATCATCGGCCGCCACCTCGACGATCGGACCGTGCTGCGCGCGTCCGGCGCGTTCGAGGCTGCACGGCCCTGGGCCCACAAGTGGCCATCGCTGCTGGCAGAACTCGGGCTCTGATTCCGCGACGCAAAATCGGGAGATGAAGATGGAAACCGCAAGGACAGCCTGGGCGGCCGCCCTGTTGCTGGGAACGACAGCGCTCGGGCTGTTGCCCGCGGCCGCAGCCGGCGTGCCAAAGGACACGCTGGTTGTCGTCTCGGAAATGGGTCCGAACGGCCTCGACACCATGGTACCGACTGCCAATGACGACAGCCGCATGGTGAACTGGCAGATCTACGATCGTCTGGTCAGCAGCCCGGAGAAGACGCTGCCGAACGGTGTGAAATCCTACGACGCCAAGAAGTTCATCCCGGAGCTAGCAGAAAGCTGGGAGATCAGCGCGGACAAGAAGACTTACATCTTCCATATCCGCAAGGACGCCACCTTCCATGACGGTACACCCGTCACCGCCTATGACGTAAAATGGTCGTTCGACCGCGCGGTGGCCGCTGGCGGGTTTCCAACAGTGCAGATGGCAGCGGGGTCGCTCTTTGACGCCAAGCAGTTTTCGGCGGTCGATGCCCATACATTTAAGATTACTTTTGACAAGCCCAACAAGCTTACCATGCCGGACCTTGTCGTGCCGGTCCCCGCAATCGTGAACTCGACGCTCGCGAAGAAGCATGCCACGGCGTCCGACCCATGGGCGTTCGAGTGGACCGCGCACAACGACTGCGGCGGCGGCGCGTTCGAAGTGACGAGCTGGACGCCGGGCCAACAGGTGATCTTCACCCGGTTCGACAACTGGAAGTCCGGGCCGCTTCCCAAGCTGAAGAAGGTGATCTTCCGACAGATCGCCTCGCCCGGAACGCGGCGTGCGCTACTGGAGAAAGGCGACGTCGACGTCTCCGTTGGCCTGCCGCCGAAGGACTACGCGGAGCTCGCGAAAGCGGGGAAGGTCAACGTTATCGGCGTGCCGGTGCAGAATGACCTCGTGTTCGTCGACATGAACGTGAAGATGAAGCCGTTCGACAACCTCAAGGTACGACGGGCGATCTCCTACGCGCTGCCATACAAGGAGATCCTGTCTTCCGCGCTCTATGGCCGCGCGGTGCCGATGTACGACGGCGACCCGAACAAGCCATATGATCCGACCTGGCCGGTACCGCTTAAGCACGGCACGGATATCGCGAAGGCCAAGCAGCTGCTCGCCGAGGCCGGCTACCCGAACGGCTTCAAGACGACGCTCTCTATCGACCTCAGCGAGGCGACCACGCGGGAGCCGATGGCGATCTTGATCCAGGAGTCGCTCAAGAAGATCGGTATCGACGTTACGATCGAGAAGGTGCCGGGCTCCAACTGGTTTGCCCAGATGGCGAGCAAAACGATGCCGTTCGTGATCGCAGAGTTCTACGGCTGGCTCGACTACCCAGAGTACTTCTTTTTCTGGAACTATGATGGTGCCAACAACTCCGTGTTCGACACGATGAACTATCAGAATCCGGTGATGGACAAGTACATCGAGGCAGCGCGCTTCGCTCCCGACGAAAAGAGCTACACGGAGGCTCTGCAAAACATGGTCGACCTCGCGATGCAGGACCTGCCACGCATTCCGCTCTACCGCCGCTATGCCGACTACGCGATGCAGAAGGACGTGCAGGGTTTCGAGTACTGGTTTCACACCCACCTCGACTTCCGCAAGCTGTACAAGAACTAGTGCCCCGCCCTCCGCACCGGCGACGGTGCGGAGGGGCTTCGCTGTCGCAGCGTGCCGAAGCCGGCTCTATGGGGGACCGCATGGCGCCATCGCAACCGACATGACGCCACACCGCGCCTTTCACGGGGAAGCGCGAGCACACATCGACGCGTTGCTTGACGGCAAGCGGCTGCCACGCATTCCGACGTCGCCAATGCGCCGATCGAGCGCAATGCACGGCTCTGCCGATGCGTATGGCGGTCGACCGGATCCATCATCTCTCATGCGTCGCGGGTCCCCTGGTTCACCGCACGTGAACCGCCGCTCAGTTGGCGCAGCGAAATACTGGTCGGGTTCTCGCTGATCGCCTGGCGTTGAGGCGCGAACGCGGATTCCACCGGCGGACCTTCATCATCCCTGTGCGCGGCTGAGCGACGTCGCCGGCGAGCGCGAATCGATGATATCTGTAATCCGGCCTGCAAGGTCTGAAAACGCGAAGGGCTTGGCGAGCACATCGAGACCCAGCCGCTCTCCGTCCGGCAAGTCGGAATAGCCGGTAATTATCAGTACTGGCATGTTGGGCACGTGCGTTCGTATCTCGGCTGCAAGTTGCGAGCCCTTCATGGCGGGCATCATATGATCCGTAATGAGGAGTTCGGGGCGGAACCCCGTGCGCACGTGACCAAGCGCCTCGGCAGCCGAGGCCGCTTCCACGACGTCATAGCCGAGTTCCCGCAGTAGCGCCGCGGTGCTCGCGCGTACAAGTTCCTCGTCGTCTACGAGCAGTAGGGCTGCGCAGCGCGTTGCAGGCAATGCGTCCGGTTCCGGCGGGGCGGCGGCGGCAGGGACCTGTTCGGTGACCGGCAGCCACAGCGCGGCCGTTGTGCCTGCGCCGACCCTGCTCGACAGGCGAAACGCGCCGCCCGATTGCAGCGCCAGCCCGTGCACCATCGAGAGCCCCAACCCTGTCCCCTTGCCCACACCCTTGGTCGAGAAAAACGGCTCAACAGCGCGGGCGAGCGTCGACTCATCCATCCCATCGCCGGTGTCGGTCACCTGGAAGCGGATGTAGCGCCCTCGCGCCAGCGTTGTCGCAGCCTCAGGTCCGATATCCTCGGCCCAGGCACCGATCGTCAGCACACCACCGCTTTCCATCGCATCGCGCGCATTGACCGCGAGATTCAGGAGCGCAAGCTCAAGTTGACTGGGATCGGCGAGCGCCGGGGGCAGGGCCGCCGGTACATCGATGCGAACCGATACCGCGGAACCGACGCTATAGTCGATCAACTCGCGTATGCCCCCGACGAGGGTCGCGGGGTCGACCGGCTGCGGAGCGAGCGTCTGCCGGCGCGCGAACGCGAGCAGGCGCTGGATAAGTGTCTTCGCGCGCTCCGCCGACTCCAGCGCGGCACCGATGAGGCGCTGGCTGCGCTCGTCGGCATGCCGACGGCGCAGCAGATGGAGGCAGCTCATGATCGGCGTGAGCAGATTGTTGAAATCGTGCGCGACACCGCCGGTGAGTTGTCCAATCGTCTCGAGCTTCTGGGCCTCATGCAACCGATCGCGCGCGACTTCGCGCTCGGCAACGGCCTCGGCCACGCGTCGCTCCAGGTTCTCGTTCAGCTCTTCCAGCGCACGCCGCGCACGGCGACGGTCCGTTACATCGCGATAGAACACCGCAAGCGCGCCGTCCTCCGTCGGGTGCGCATGCATGTCGAGCCAAGCCTCTCGGCCGTCATGCCAGACGCGGCGGTGCTCGAGAGCGACCGGCGCCCGGCCGGCCATGGCACGCCGATAGAGCCGGCCAAGCTCCGTATCCTCCGATCCCGGATAGGCCTCCCAATACGTCTGGTTGATGACCCCCTCCGGCTCGCGCCCGTCGAGCCGTAGCCCCTCGGCGTTCATCTCGACGATGCGGAACGCAGGGTCGAGCAGCGCGAAGCCTTCGGCCATGCCCTCCAGCACGCCGCGCAGCCGTGCCTCGCTGGCCCTCACTGCGGCGCCTGCCTCGCGCCGAGTGCGCGCCACTTCCAAGGTCGCGGCGACGCGCGCGAGCAATTCGCGCGCCGAGAATGGCTTGACCAGATAGTCGTCGGCCCCGGCCGCGAGCCCGTCGATCTTCGCCTCTTCGCCGGCGCGTGCCGAGAGCAGTACGACGGGGACGTCGGCGAGGGCATGGTCACGCCGTATGAGTGCGAGCAATTCAAAACCGTCCAGGCCGGGCATCATCACATCTGTCAGAAGCAGGTCGGGGCGGCGAGCGCGCGTGGCGGCAAGCGCCGCCGCACCGTCGGCAGCCGTCTCCACTTCATAGCCGCGCTCCTCAAGCAGCCGGCGGACATAGTCGCGCAGGTCAGCGTTGTCGTCGGCCAGCAACACGCGCCCATTCCGCCTGCCACCAATCGACGCCGCGAGCCCCTTGCGCTCGACGTCATGAATGACATCGGTACCATCGGGCGGCGTCATTCCGCGGGGCAACCAGCGCAGCGCCTCGTCCACGAAAGCCAGCGCGCGTGTCGCGATCGGTGGGGCCGTCGGCACCCCCTCCACGCGATCCGCGGGCAAGTGTGCCGTGCCGAGGGGGACGCGAACGCGGAATGTTGTGCCCCGTCCGACCTCGCTCTCGGCCGTCACCTCGCCGCCATGCAGGCGAACGAGGTCGCGGACGAGCGCAAGGCCGATGCCGGATCCCTCGGCGCTGCGCCCCTTCGCGCCCTCAACTCGATAGAAGCGTTCAAACAGCTTGGGCAGCTCAGTTTGCGGGATGCCGCTACCAGTGTCAGCGACCACCAGTTCGGCCGCGCCGTCGGTCTGTCGGAGGGTGATCGAAATGCCACCGTCGAGCGTGAACTTGAACGCATTGGAGAGCAGGTTGAGAACCACCTTCTCCCACATGTCCTGATCGACGAACACCGGCTCGTCCAGGGGCGGGCAATCCACCGATAGCTGAAGCCCCGCGCGCTCACACGCGGATCGGAACGCCGAGGCAAGCTCGGCGGTATAGGACCCGAGGTCGGTTGGCCGGTAGGTGGCCTCGACGCGGCCGGCCTCAATGCGGGAGAAGTCGAGCAATCCATTGACGAGGCGCAGCAGTCGCTGGCCGTTTCGGTGCGCGATCTCCACGCGCAGCGTCTGTTCCTGGGGCAGCGCGGCGCTTTCAGCCAGCAAGTCCTCAAGCGGCCCGAGTATCAGGGTGAGAGGCGTGCGGAATTCGTGCGAGATATTCGAGAAGAAGGCGGTCTTGGCGCGATCGACCTGGGCAAGAGCCAGGGCGCGGGCGCGCTCGCGTTCGAACTCGTCCGCCCGCGCAACGGCGCCGGCAAGCTGGCCCGCGATAAGCGCGATGAAGCCGCGGTACCCTGCGTCAAGTGCGCGATGCGGGTTAAGACCAGCGACCAGGAAGCCCAACGGCGTTCCACCCTCCGCACCCATCATCGGTACGACGAGCGCCCTTGAGGGCGCGACCTGCCAGTGGCTCAGCGGAAAATCGCCGAGCGCCTGCTGCACGATCGGGATCACTTCGGCGTCGTTTTCTAGCGCATGCCCATCGCGCCACGCAGCATCGGCACCTCGGATGGCAATGCTTTGGGTGGCAACCGGCGCGCCGCGGTCCACACCGTGAACGGCGGCGAGTTCCGTCTGCTCCGTCCGTGAGTCATTGAGATAGGCGAGGGCGAACGGCAGGTCGTGGGGCGCCGCCGCAAGGCTTGCTTCGAGCGCCCGCATCGCTTCCGCGCGGGTGGATGTGGCCGCCAGCCGCGACCCGAGATCGCGCAGACTGGCCAATTGGCGCTCGCCGATGACGCGGTCTGTCACTTCCGCCACAACGCACAGCATGCCGGCGTTGGCACCGGTATCGTCGGCGAGCGGGGAGTAGGAGAACGTATGATACGTCTCCTCGGAAAAGCCGCTGCGTTCGAGATAGAGCGGCAGCGCCTCGTCCCAGGTGGCCTCACCAGTGTTCAGGACATGTTCGATGCGCGGGCCGATGTCAGGCCAGATCTCAGCCCACACTCGATCCGAGCGCGCGCCGAGCACCCAGTCGCGCTTGAGGCCGGTCGTCGGCAGGTAGGCGTCGTTGCAGAAAAAAGTGAGTTCCGGCCCCCATGCCAGCCACATCGCGAACCGCGAAGTGAGCATGACACGGAGCACCGCCTTGAGACTCTGCGGCCAAGCCTCTGACGGCCCCAGCGGCGTGGCGGCCCAGTCAAGCATGCGCATCCGCGCCCCCATCGCGCCACCTCCGGCGGGGAACGTGGATGTTTCGCTGCTGATCACGTGACGTCCGGCGGCGCAGGGACCGCGAATCGGCGTGAGGATGCGCTGCGCTCCAATCGCGTTCGCCGGCCCAGCCGGAACGGAGAGGTCTGGCCCACGGATATTCGTGTTGGTTCGGGGCGTGAGAATCCTGACATGTCCGAGTTTGTCCGCGGAGAACACCCTATTTGACGCGGAAGAAGCAATGCAGTTCCCCGAGCGCGGACGTCCGCGCGTCCATCCGAAGCGCCGCGCCATCCCGCAACAAGTGCGTCCACGCAAGGTCCCGCGGCTTGTCGCGCCACGGCCGGCGACGTGTGTGGGCCGGCAAGCCGGGGCCGGGGCCGGGCGGAAGCCTACGAGTACCCCGCACGCCCGAGTTCGGGGCTCGATCCTCCCGGTCGGCTGGCATTCGCTGACAGCGTATCGTGGCCATCTCGCCAAGGAAGGCCGGGGAACACTCGTCCGACCAGCGGCACCACAACACACTGCAGAGCTCAGATCACATTCCTGCGCCACGCGAACGCGTGGCTGCTTCTCGATGTTCTGCAGTCAGGGATGCGGGACCACGCTCCTCATCCGTCATTCACGCAAGCTGGAGATCTTCCATGGCCACTCTCAACAACCCTTCCGACACGCGAGGCCCGCTCATCGCCGCCAGCAAGGTCAACGGCACGTCCGTCTACAACGAGGCCGGCGAAAAGCTTGGAAGCGTCTATGATGTCATCCTCAACAAGGCATCCGGGCGTACCGAATACGCGATCATGAGCTTCGGCGGATTCCTCGGCATCGGCGACAGCTATCATCCGCTACCCTGGCAGGCGATGCGCTATGACGAACGCCAGGGCGGCTACGTCGTCGACCTTGACCGTTCGCGGCTGGAAGGCGCTCCGTCGTACAAGGTCGGCGAGACCGGCCTGTGGGACGATCCGCAATATGCTCACCGAGTCAGTGACTACTATGGCACCCCGCTTGATTGAACGCCCGGTGGGCTTCGCGGTGCAATCATGACCACGGCCTAGCCGACAGGATGCGCCGGACTTGCAAACTGCTGCACGGCGCCAGGCTTGTGCCCGGAGGTGGCGTAAGGTTTCGCCTCTGGGCACCAGCTCACGCGTGCGTTGCCCTCCAGCTAGAGGACGATGGACGCATCGCCACGATGTGCCGTACCGAAGGTGGCTGGCACACGCTGGATGTTCCCGACGCCGGTTGCAACACGCGCTACCGCTTCATTCTCCCGGACGGACGGCGTGTTCCGGACCCTGCGTCACGCTTCCAACCGGAGGACGTACACGGCCCCAGCGAAGTGACCGATCCCGCTGCGTACAATTGGTCGGATGGCGACTGGGGGGGACGGCCGTGGCATCATGCCGTGCTGTACGAAATGCACATCGGAGCGTTCACCGAAGAAGGGTCGTTCCGTTCCGCCATCGCACATCTCAGGCATTTGGCAACGCTCGGTATCACGGCAATCTCGCTTATGCCGATTGCGGACTTTTCGGGTCGTCGCAACTGGGGCTACGATGGCGTGCTGCTCTACGCGCCCGACTCGACCTACGGCCGCCCGGATGACCTGAAGGCGCTGGTCGATGCGGCGCATGCGCTGGGGCTGATGGTACTGCTTGATGTCGTCTACAATCATTTCGGACCGGAGGGTAACTTCCTGCCGGCGTATGCGCCAGCCTTCTTCAACGAAGAGCGGCAAACCGCGTGGGGGCCGGCAATGAACTTCGATGGTCCGGCGAATCTGCCAGTGCGCGAGTTCATCATCCAAAACGCACTATATTGGATTGAAGAGTTCCACGTTGACGGCCTGCGCCTCGATGCTGCGCATGCGATCGTCGACGACGGGCCGAAGCATCTTCTCGAGGAACTGGCTGAACGTGTGCACGCCGCAGCCGGTGCTCGGCAGGTCCATCTGGTGTTGGAGAACGAGCAAAATCAGGCTCGCTTGCTCGTGCGAGGCGCAGGGGGCGAGCCGCGATATTACAGCGCACAGTGGAACGATGACGTACACCATGCGTTGCATGTGGCCGCAACCGGCGAAGACCAGGGTTACTATGCCGACTATCTCGACGATGGCCGCAAGCTGGGTCGGGCACTAGCGGAAGGCTTCGCCTTCCAGGGCGAGATGATGGAATACCGCGGCCGGCCGCGTGGCGAGCCCAGCACCGGCCTGCCAAGCAGCGCATTCGTAGCGTTCATTCAGAACCATGACCAGATTGGCAACCGCGCGCTCGGCGAGCGCATCGACGCCCTTGCTGCGCCGGAGGCCGTGCGGGCCATCGGTGCGGTCTACCTCTTGTTGCCGCAGATTCCGATGCTGTTCATGGGCGAAGAATGGGGGGCAACCCAGCCCTTCCCTTTTTTCTGCGACTTTGACGGCGCTTTGGGCGAGGCGGTTCGCGAGGGGCGCAGGCGCGAGTTCGCCAGGTTCCCCGCGTTCTCCGACGATTCGATGCGTGCCCGCATCCCCGATCCGCTGGCGGCGTCGACGTTCGTCGCGGCGAAGCTCGACTGGAACGACCTCGCTCTGGAGCCACATGCGCGTCGACTCGACTGGTACCGGCGCATCCTTCGGGTGCGGCATGACGCCATCGTCCCGCTCATTCCCGCTGTTCTCGTTGGCGGCGCCCGCTACCACGTCGTGGGAAACGGTGCAGTCTGGATCTGCTGGCCGCTGCAAGGCGGCCGCCTGACCCTGGCGGCCAACCTCTCCGGGACGCAGGTGCAGGGGTTTCCCGAGCCGAGCGGTCGCGTGCTTTGGCTGGAAGGGGATCGAAGCACGGCTGGCACGCTCAATCCCTGGGCGGTCTCCTGGACCGTCTCGGGACGCGAGGCATGACGCCGCGCGCCACGTACCGCCTGCAATTCCATAAGGATTTCGGCTTCGATCAGGCGGCTGCGCTTGCACCGTATCTCGGCCGGCTCGGCATCAGCCACATCTACGCCTCGCCGTACCTAAAAGCTCGCCCGGGTAGCACGCATGGTTACGACATCGTGGATCACAACGCCATCAACCCGGAGTTGGGCGATCAGGCGGCGTTTGAGC
>JAFKFJ010000195.1 GCA_017307335.1 Alphaproteobacteria bacterium
GCGTCGCCGACCTGCATGGCGTCATTCCTCCCGACCGCGCGAATGCACGAACATTCGCGCGGGTCAGCCTATGGCACGCGCCCGGGACTGGCAATCCGCCCGGCGCGTGCGCAACCCGGCTATGGCCTAGCCGGCGGGCCGGAACACCATCACCACCGGCGTGATCGAGGCTGCCACCTGGCCTGTCGGCTTCAGGGCGCCGCTCTCCTGGTCGACCTCGAACTGCACGATCGTGTCGCCC
The DNA here is from genome assembly GCA_017307335.1 of Alphaproteobacteria bacterium. Taxonomy (GTDB): domain Bacteria; phylum Pseudomonadota; class Alphaproteobacteria; order Acetobacterales; family Acetobacteraceae; genus JAFKFJ01. The sequence goes on from JAFKFJ010000195.1 coordinate 242, forward strand.
TTCTGGTTGGCGACGTAGAGCCACTTCCCGCCCGGGTCGATCGCGAAGTTGCGCGGATAGCTCACGCCCTCCTTGGCATGGCCGATCACGGAGAGCATCCCGGTGGCCGGGTCGATGCGATAGCCGATGATGCTGTTGTAGCCGCGATTGGAGACGTACAGGAACTTGCCTGAGGGATGGACCGCGATCTCGGCGGTGCTGTGCGGGCCGTCATAGCCGGCGGGCTCGGTGGAGATCGTCTGCAGTTCCTTGCCGATCGTGCCGGTCGCGGGGTCGTACGCGAAGGCGGTGACGGTCGCGTTCAGCTCGTTGGTCACGTACATGACCTTGCCGTCGAGCCGGAACGCGATGTGGCGCGGCCCGGCGCCCGGCGCGACCGACGCCTCGCTCACGCGCTCCAGCCGGCCGTTGTCGAGGCGGAAGGTCATCACCTTGTCGATGCCGAGATCGGCCGCCGCGATGTGTTTGCCGGCCGGATCATAGGTCACGATGTGCGGGTGCGGTGCCTCCTGGCGCTGCTTGTTCGGGCCGGAGCCATGCTCCACGACCTGATTGCTGACCGGATCCAGCCGCCCGTCTGCCGCGATCGGCAGGACCACGAAGTTGCCGCCGATGTAGTTCGCGACGACGAGGAACTTCCCGTCCGGATCGGTGGTCAGGTGCGCAGGGATCGGGCCGCCCACCGATTGACGGTTGAGCAGCGTGAGCATGCCGGTGTTCGGGTCGATCGAATAGGCTTCGGCCGAGCCGGTCTTCTGGCCCTGGTAGTCGTCGATCTCGTTGATGACGTAGAGGAAGCGATGTGACGGGTCGAGTGCTACAAAGGAAGGATTGGCGCTCTTCACCTGTTGCACCGGCGTCAGCGCGCCGGTTGCCGGATCGAAGCGGAAGACCGACAGACCGACGGGGTTGTTGTTTCCGCCCCCAGGCGGATCCTTGGTATAGGACCCGACATAGACAAACATCGCTCCCTCCGCGGCGTGTGTGCCGACCTGCGGCAGCAGAAGGCTGCCGATGCTTGCTGCGCCAGTCATCATCAAAAGCAGGCGCCGCTGGATCAGCGGCATCGTCCGGTCGCTCGATTTCTCGAACATGTTGATTTCCTCCCGCTGCACAGGGGCGCCGCCCATTCTGGTCGGTCGCATGTGTGCCGCTCCATGATAGCGCATTTGCTTCGGCGGCGGGTAGGTATCCACGGTCACTGACCGGCGCGGCGATAGACGCCGGTGAACGTGACACATGCCGCCGCACATCATGTTGTCAGCGGCAATCAGGTAGCCTCCCAGCCGCCACAATCGGACGCGGCAGAGATCCGCGCCCTCGGGGCCTTTGGTGTCGAAGGCGCGTGTCGCGCCGTCTTCCCCGATGGCGAACGCCACGGTGCCGGCCTCGACCGCAACGGTCGCGGCGACCTCACCGACGTTGACGGCGCCCCGCCGCACCCGCGCCGGGTCATTGCTGCCGAACGTCGCATCGCCGGTGACGACGATCCGCGCGCCGGTCCCCCGATGGATACGGATCTCCTGCCCACTCGGCCGGGCCTCCGGGCGCCGTGTCGCGCGCGGCCTCGCCTGGCGCCGCGCGGGGGCAGCCAGCCGACGGTCACGGCCGCCCTCGGCGCCGGACCGGTAAAGGTGGCACACGCATAGGCGCCGCTGACCGCCGTCACGATCACGGAATCGTCCGGCACGACGAACGCCTCGCGCACGCAGCGCGCCAGCACGGAAGGGCAGGCGCGGTCGGTGTCGCGGCCGCTGACGACGGGGATGCGCGCCGCGCCCATTCGCACGACCTGCAGCCGCGGCGCCACGGCCAGGTCGACGCTGAGAGCCGGCTTGCCGTAGCACTCGGCAGCTTGTGCGGGGCGCAGGAGCGTTGCCGCGGCGATCAGGATCGCGCAGGCGCCGAGCCGGACGCAGCGGATCACGGCGCAGGCCGCGTGTCGTCGATGACCTTGCCGTCATTCGGCAGGCTACCGAGGGCAACCAGCTCAACGGTGCCGCGCAGCTTGGTCGCCGACTGCAGCGCACGTTCCAACGCCGCGTGCAGGGCCTCGTCGTGCGTGGCGCTCTCGGCACGCAGCGTCATGACGTCGCGCTCGCCATCGTGCGCGACGATGAGGCGCAGGCGCGCGGCATCGGGAACAGCACGCCGTACCTCGGCCACCTGCTCCGGTCGCGGCCTGCCGCGCAATCAACTCCGACTTGCGGGTGAGGGGAAGCAGGGCCAGCGCCGCAGGGCGGTCAATCTCCGCAGCGGTAACGCCCCGGAGCAGTGCGGCCCATCCCGGTGCATTCGCCTGCGCGTGGGCGATCTGTCGCCGCAATGCGTCCGCGAGCGCGGCCGCGCGTTCGTCTGCACCGCGCGTCTCGCGCGCGTCATAGAAGGGACCGGAGGGTCGTGCACTCAAAGCCATCGCTTCCGTCGCCGATAGGACTTCAGGTTCCGGAAACTCTTGCGCGCGGCGCCGTGTCCGCCCAGATAGAACTCCTTCACGTCCTCGTTCTGCGCGAGGGCGTCGGCGCTGCCATCGAGCACGATCCGTCCCTGCTCCATCACGTACCCGTAGCTCGCGAGTCCGAGCGCCATGTGAGCATTCTGTTCGACGAGCAGGATGGTGATCCCGAGGTCGCGGTTCAGTTGCCGCACGATCCCGAACACTTCCTGCACCAGCAACGGCGAGAGGCCCATGGACGGCTCGTCCATAAGGATGAGCCGAGGACGTGCCATCAGTGCGCGGCCGATCGCCAGCATCTGCTGTTCGCCGCCGGAGAGATAGCCGGCAGCACCGTTGCGTTCGCGCAGGCGCGGAAAATAGGCATAGACCCGTTCGATGTCATACCGCACATCGCGATCTGAGCGGGTGAAGGCACCGAGCCGAAGGTTTTCCACGCAGGTCATGTCGGCGACAACGCGCCGCCCCTCCATCACCTGAAAGACGCCGCGCCGCACGATGCGATCAGGCGCGACGCCGTCGATCCGCTCGCCCGCGAACCGAATCTCACCGCGCCGGACCTCGCCGTTCTCGCTTTTCAGCAGGCCCGATATTGCCTTGAGCGTGGTCGACTTCCCCGCGCCGTTGGCGCCGAGCAGCGCCACGATCGCGCCTTCCGCCACCACCAGCGACAGTCCGCGGAGTACCAGGATGACATCGTTGAAGACGACCTCAATGTTGTTCACGGCGAGCAGCGGCCCACCGACCGCTGCCTGCCCCGCCTGCGCACTCACCAGCCGAGCCAGTCCTGCCGGCGCTGCAGCTCGATCTTCGCGACCGGCTGCAACCCGATCGTGCCCTTGCCGATCAGTTCGGCGACGCTGCCCCGCGTGGTGTCGCCCGTCACCACGGCGCGATAGAGCTGCACCGTCATCGTGCCGCGGTGATCCTCGGGCGTGAAGGTCGACGGCGCGCACACGCCTTCAAACCCGCGCGGGACCCAGTTCTTGCGCGCGTAAAAGCCATCGCGCACGCGTGGCCCGTCGATCGCGCCGCCATTCGCACCTGCGGTCTCCATCGCTTCGACCATCAGCATCGCGGAGCATACGCCAGCGAGATAGTGTACGGGCCGATAGGCCGTGCCGGCGGGGTCGGAGATCGCGCTGACCTGATGCAGCGTCGCGATGCCGGGCGCCTCCTGCCCCCACACCGTGGCGGTCCGCACCGGAAACACGACGCCGTCCGCGGCCACTCCGGCCGCCTTCATCGCGTTCTCGTCCATGCCCCAGACATTGCCGAGGAACTGCACCTTCGCGCCGACCGTCTGGCACGCCCGCAGGACGGAGATGTTGGAGCCGGCGGTGTTGCCGAGATAGGCGTAGTTGGCGCCCTGGTTCTTCAGCGTCAGGCACTGCGCGGTATAGTCGCCGGGCGTCAGCGCGAAGACGATCGGCGGCAGCACCTCGAAACCGAGCTCGCGCGCAAGCGCCTCGCCCGCAGCCTTGGGGCTGTTTGGGTAGGGATGGTTGGCGCCCATGTGGACGTATTTCGGCTTGCCCGTCTGCCCGCGCGCATCCCAGTCCTTGCGTGCCCACATCAGCATCGCGCGCAGCGCGTCCGAATACGACGGGCCGTAGAAAAAGTTGAACGGCGTTGCCTTCGCCGCTTTCGTCGCCTTGCCGGTGGGATCGGTCAGCGCCGCGGCATAAGAGCCGGAGATGTAGGGCACCTGATCGCGAGTCACGAAGCTGATCAGCGCCTCGGTGTCCGCGGTTCCCCAACCCTGGATCGCGACCGGCTTCAGCCGGCTCATCCACGCCTGATACTGGCTGACCGCACGGGGTGCCTGGTAGCCGTAGTCGATCGTGTTCACCTCCAGCGGCCACCCGTCGACGCCCTCGCGCGCGCGGTTGATCCAGGCGAGCGTGTCGTCGACGCCCTGCGCATACGGCACACCGACATCGCTCGTAGCGCCTGAGCGGTCAGCGAGGTGCGCGACGGGAATCGGCGCTTGCGCCGACGCCGACACCGCGAGCGCGATCCCGCCCGCGAGCCCCAGCAAACCTCGCATCAGCGTGTTCATTCGTTGCCTCCCGTTGCTCTTCAGTACGAGTACGGATAGAGCTTCCAGTATGCTTTGATCAGCCGCCATCGCCGCGCGAGCCCTTCGGGCTCGAACACCAGGAACAAGATGATCGCGGCCCCGATTGTCATTTCCCGCAGGAACGCGATCGAGCTGCCGAGCTTCAGCGCCCGGTCGATCGCGCCACCCTGCAGCGCATCCGCCACCGCCTGCACGACCTCCGGCAGCAGCACCATGAAGCATGTCCCGAGCAGACTGCCCATCACCGAGCCAAGGCCGCCGATAATGACCATGGCGAGGAACTGGATGGAGAATAGGATGGTGAAGGCCTCGACGCTGACGAAGCGCAGATAGTGTGCATAGAGCGCACCGCCGAGCCCGGCGAAGAAGCTCGCGATGCCGAAGGAGAGCGTGCGATAGTACGCGAGATCGACGCCCATCATCTCGGCACTGAGATAGTGGTCACGTACCGCAATCAGCGCCCGTCCATCGCGCGTGCGCACCAGGTTTGCCACGGCGCAAAAGCTTAGCACGACCCAGAGCAGCACGACGTAGAAGTACCGCGCATCGGTGTCGAGCGCCACGCCGAACAGGTTCGGAGCGTCGGTCACGCGGCCGGCGACGCCGCCCGAGAACCACTGCGCGCGAGCGAAGAAATCCTCGAGGATAAACTGTGCGGCGAGCGTTGCGATGACGAGGTAGAGGCCCTTGAGCCGGGCTGCCGGCAGCCCGAACACGAGGCCGACTGCCGTGGTCGCGAGTGCCGCCAGCGGCATGGCCAGCAGCACGGGCACGCCCAGATCGGCAAATCCGGCGCTGGCGAAGGCGCCGAATCCGAAGAAGGCGGCGTGACCGATCGAGATCTGCCCTGTGAACCCTACCAGGATGTTCAACCCGAGCGCTGCGATGCCGAGCATGCCGATGTTGATCATCAGGCTCAGCGCATAGCGATCGAGCACCAGTGGCGCCGCGCAGCAAAGTGCGAGCCCGACGAGCATCGCCCAGCGGCTGTTTCGCGTCGGGAAGATGCACATGTCCGCATGGTAGCTCTCGCGATAGTCACCGGCAGGCGTCATCACGCTCATCGGACTACACCCGCTCGATCGACTGGGTGCCAAACAGGCCATAGGGCCGGAGCATCAGGATCAGGATCAGCGCGTAGAACGGTGCGATCTGAAACATATTGCCCCAGCCGAGAAACTGCGCGTCCACATACTGGGCAAGATTCTCCAGGACGCCAACGATCAGGCCGCCGAGCACGGCGCCAAGGATCGAGTCGAGTCCACCGAGGATCACCGCCGGAAAGACCTTTATGCCGTAGAACGATAGACCCGAAGAGACACCATTGACGACGCCGACGGTCACGCCGGCGACTGCGGAGACGACTGCGGAGATCGTCCACGACATCGCGAACACGCGCGGCACCGAGATGCCGAGCGATTGCGCCACCTGCTGGTCGAACGCGGTCGCGCGCATCGCGAGTCCGTGCTTGCTCGCCGTAAAGAACCAGCCGAAGGCGGCCATGACAACGAGCGATATTGCCAGCGACAGGAGATAAGCGGACTGCACCTGTAGGCCCAGCACATTTACCCGCTCCGTGCGGAAAATCGGCGGGAACGGCTGAGCGAAGACGCCGAACATCCACTTCATCAGCGCCTGGAAAAAAATCGAGAGCCCGACCGTTGCCATGATGACGCTGATCACGGGCTCGCCGATCAACGGGCGCAGCACGATCACCTGCAACAGCACGCCGAAGATGGTCATGAAGCCGAGCGTAAGCAGGAAGCCCGCCCAGAACGGAAGGCCCCAGCGGGCCAGCAGCCACCAGCAGACCCATGCGCCCACCAGCAAGAACTCGCCCTGTGCGAAGTTCACCACCTGGCTTGCCTTGTAGATCAGCACGAAGCTCATCGCGACCACGCCATAGAGCGCCCCGACGATCATGCCGTTCAGCACGAGTTGCGACAGCAGGTCCCACTCCATGCCGACCCCCCTCACGCGACCTGCTGCAACTGTGGTGGCGGTCGTTCGCTCGCGACCACGGCGAGCGTGGTGCGGATGCGCTGCTTCGTGCCATCCTGCAGCGCGATCGTGGCATCGACCGGGATGCTCGCCTCGCCCCGATAGATCGCCTCAATGACTTCGCCGTAGCGCCGGCCGATCACGCCGCGCCGGACCTTGCGGGTGCGTGTCAGCTCCTCGTCGTCGGCGTCGAGCTCCTTGTAGAGCAGCACGAACGCGCCAATCCGCTGCGCTTCGGGCAAGGTCGCGTTCACGCGGGCGACTTCGCCCGCCAGCAGCTCCAGCACCGGCGGCTTCGCGGCGAGGTCGGTGTAAGTCGTGAAGGCAATCCGGGTTCGCTCGGCGAACTTCGAGACGGTCGAGTAGCGGATGCACAGTAAGGCGGCGAGATGCGGACGCCCGTCGCCCAGCACCACGGCCTCCGCCACATAAGGCGAGAACTTCAGCCTGTTCTCGATGTACTGCGGCGAAAAGCGGGTGCCGAGGCTGGTGGTGGCCATGTCGGCAACGCGGTCGATGACAACCAGCCGTCCGTCCGGAGCCATGTAGCCGGCGTCGCCCGTGTGCAGCCAGCCGTCCGCGGGCCGCACCGCCTCTTCCTGACCGTGATAACCCGCGAACATGTTCGGATGGCGGGTGATGATCTCGCCGACGCCGTTCGCATCCGGCGCGGCGATGCGGACTTCGATGCTGGCGTCGAAGGGAAGGCCGACGCTGTTGACGTCGATGTCGCCCGGTCGCTGCAGCGTGTAGGCACCCAGCAGCTCGGTCTGACCATAGAGCTGGCGCAGCGGCACCCCCATCGCGAGGAAGAAGCGGAACGTGTCGGGTCCCATCGCGGCCCCACCGGTCGCGGCCGAGCGGAGGCGCGAAAACCCGAGCCGGTCGCGGAGTGCGCGAAACAGCAGCAAGTCTGCGAGCACCGAGCGCCGGCCACGGTCCAACGCCCGCAGCCCGAGGCGCATGCCGAGCGCAAACAGGCGCTGCTTGAGCGGGCTCGACTCCATCATGCGCGAGCGCACGTCCGCGGCGATGCCCTCCCACACGCGCGGCGCGAAGAGCACGAAGCTCGGGCCTATCTCGCGGAAGTCCGCCATCATTGTCGCCGGTTCCTCGACGAAGTTGACGGTCATGCGGGCGAGCAAGCCCCAGCCGAGTACGTAGATCTGCTCCATGATCCATGGCAGCGGCAGCACCGAGACGTAGTCGTCGCGCGGCCCCTTCGGATCGGCCTTGAGATAGGCGGCGCAGTGTCGCAGCATCGCGCCGGCCGTAAGCATCGCGAGTTTCGGGCGCGCGGTGGTGCCGGAGGTGGTGCAGAGAATCGCGACCTCGTCACCCCGCGTCGTGGCCACGAGCGTGGCATAGTGCTGCGGGTCTGCGGTCCGCTGTCCCTCGCCGCGCGCGACCAGCGTAGTGGCAGGCATCAGCCGTGCGTCGCTGTATTTGCGCATGCCACGCGGATCGAAATAAACGATCACGCGCAGACGCGGCAGCCGCTCAGCGACCGCGAGCAGCTTGTCGACCTGTTCCTCATCCTCCGCGAAGACCAGGCGCGCGCCGCTCTGCTCCAGGAGGTTGGCGATCTCCTCCTCGAGTGCGTCGCGATAGAGGCCGAGCGAGCGTGCGCCGACTGCATGGGCCGCAATCTCGCCCATCACCCAGTTCGGGCGGTTGTCGCCGATCAGTGCCACGACGTCGCCGGCGCCGATGCCGAGCGAGACGAGGCCGAGGGCGAGCGCCGCCGTGCGCGTCTCGCATTCCTCCCAGGTGATACGATGCCAGATGCCGAGCCGCTTCTCGCGAAACGCGATCTCCGAACCGTGTGCGGCCGCATTGGCGGCGAGGAGCTTGGGCAGAGTGTCGGCTGACGCTGGGGTCATGGCGCCGTGGCCAGCTCCCCGGCAGGTGCGCCGTCGGAAGCCCCGCCGAGATAGGCGCGCCGCACCTGCGGATCGGTGAGCACGACCTCGGGCGGCCCCTCCGCCAGCTTTCGCCCGAAGTCGAGCACCAGCACGCGCTGCGAGATGTCCATCACTACGCCCATGTCGTGCTCGATCATCAGCACCGTCATGCCCCACTCCTCGTTGAGGTCTAGGATGCAGCGCGCCATATCCTCCTTCTCTTCGAGGTTCATGCCGGCCATGGGTTCGTCGAGCAGGAGGAGCTTGGGCTTGACCGCGACGGCACGCGCAAGTTCCACGCGCTTGCGCAGACCATAGGGCAGCGTGCCGGCAGGCGCCTTGCGGACGTGCTGGATGTCGAGGAAGTCAATGATCTCCTCGACCTCGCCCCGGTGCGCGATCTCGTCGCGCTGAGCGCCGCCGATCCAGTAGGCCATGCCGGAGAGGAAGCCGCGGCGCAGCAAATGATGGCGGCCGACCATGATGTTGTCGAGCACCGTCATGTGGCTGAACAGCGCGAGGTTCTGGAACGTCCGGCCGATGCCGATGGCGGGCCGGCGGTTCGCCGGCGGGCGCGTGATGTCGCGCCCCTCGAACCAGATGCTGCCCTCGCTCGGCCGATAGCGGCCGGAGATGCAGTTGACCATGGAGGTCTTGCCGGCACCGTTGGGGCCGATGATCGAAAACACCTCGCCCGTCTGGACGGCGAAGGACACCTCGCGCAGCGCGGCGACTCCGCCGAAGCGCAAGGAAATCCCCACGGCTTCCAGGATGGGCGGTGCGCCCGCGATCACGACGTTTGCTCCCCAATCTTGGCCCGGGCCGGCTCCCTGGGCACAAGACTATACGGATTGTAAGTCGGAAGGAGCAACCTTCCCCTGCGTCGCGGCCGGGGTCAGGGTGGGTTTGCCAGTTCGCCCATCACGTACGTTGCCCGCACGCAACGCTCGTCCCCCAGGGTGATGAGGGCGAACAACTCCTCCGCGAGGTCGCGCACCGTTTCCATCCGATGTGCGAGCGCGGGAATTGCGTGGCTGTCCAGCACGACCGCGTCGGCCTCGGCGCCGGGCGCGAAGCTGCCGATGACCCCGTCGAGCCCCATCGCCAGTGCATTGCCGCGCGTCATCAGGTGCAGTGCAGCGAAAGGCGAGAGGTTGAAGCCACGCAACTGCGCCACCTTGTACGCCTCCGCCGCGGTGCGCAGCATCGAATAGCTGGTGCCGCCTCCCACATCGGTTGCGAGCGAAAGGCGCACTGGGCGCGCGCGATCCAGCGCCGCGGCGAAGTCGAACAGTCCGCTGCCGATGAACAGGTTCGAGGTCGGGCAGTGCACGGCGACTGCGCCCTGCGCCGCCAACCGGTCCCACTCCTCGGGCGCGAGGTGGATGCAGTGGCCGAGCAGCGTGCGCGGCGACAGCAGGCCGAACCGTTCATAGACCGAGCTATAGTCGGCCATGCCCGGAAACAGAGACCGTACGGCCGCGATCTCGCCCAGGTTCTCCGACATGTGCGTTTGCGCGAGGCAGTCCGGATGCTCGCGCAGCAGCGTGCCCGCAGCCTCAAGCTGTGCTTCGGTCGAGGTGATGGCGAAGCGCGGCGAGATCACGTACTGCGCACGGCCCCGGCCGTGCCAGCGCGCGATCAGCGCCTTGCTCTCCCGATAACCCTCCTCTGGGGTGTCGCGCAGTGCTTCGGGCGCGTTGCGGTCCATCATGACCTTGCCGGCGGCGATACGCATGCCGCGCCCGGCGGCCGCCACGAACAGCGCCTCGGTCGCGGCGGCGTGAACCGATGAATAGACGACGGCGGTCGTTGTGCCCTGGCGCAACAGTTCGTCGCAGAAGAACTGCGCCTGCCGTGCCGCATGTGCCGGATCGGCGTATTTCTGCTCTTCGACGAATGTGTAGCGGTTGAGCCAGTCGAGCAACTGCTCGCCGTAGGAGGCGATGACGTGCGTTTGCGGAAAGTGGATATGCGTGTCTATGAAGCCCGGTAGGATCAGGTGCGGCCGGTGATCGTCGACGTGCGTTCCCGCCGGGGCCTGCGCCAGCACGTCCTGTGCCTCGCCCGCGGCGGCGATGCGGCCATCCGCCACCAGCAACGCGCCGTCGGGTGCATAGCGATGGCTCGGCGCGTCGCCCATGGTGAAGGGATCGTCGACGAACCACAGCAGCCGGCCGCGCAGGATTCGAGTGCGCATCGCGGTTCTCAATCCACCCCGATGGCGCGCGCCCAGGCAGCGATCTGCGTCCGCTCCGCGTCGGTCAGGCCGGAGAGATTGCCGGGAGGCATGGAGCGCGAGCGTACCGCCTGCAAGTCGATATCTGTCGCGTGCAGCGCGATGTTCTCGTCGCTGTCGAGGCGCACGCCCTTCGGCGGCGCCGCAAGGTCGCCCCAGGCCGGCGGGTCGGAATGGCAGACCATGCAGCGGATCTGGACGATGTCGCGCACCGCGGCGAACTCGGGTGCGGCAATCGCCGCGGCGAGCGAGCTGCGCACGGCCGCCGACTGCTTCGTCGCCGCCGGCGCCGGCGCCGGAAAGCTCGACAACCACGCGATGCCGATGCCGCACAGCGCGGCGACGCCCCAGGTCCACCACGCGTAGCCGCCATGGGCGTGCATGGTGTTGAAGAAGTGCCGCACGACCACGCCGATCACCATCACCAGGGCTGCGATCACCCAGTTGAACTCGGTCGCAAAGGCGAGCGGATTGTGGGTGGACAGCATCATGAACAACACTGGCAGCGTCAGGTAGTTGTTGTGCAGCGAGCGCAGCTTGGCCTCGCGCCCCAGCTCCGGGTCCGGATCGCGGCCGGCGATCAGGCTTGCGACCACCTTCTTCTGGTTGGGAATGATCACGAAGAACACGTTGCCGGTCATCGCGCTCGCCATCAGCGCGCCGGTGAGCACAAAGGCGCCGCGGCCGGTGAAGACGTAGGTCAGGATCAGGCAGACCAGCACGAAGTAGCCGAAGACGATGACCGCTAAAAGTGCCTCATGCCGGCCGAGCGGGGAGCGGCAGGCCAGGTCGTAGACGATCCACCCCGCGGCCAACACGACGAGCGAGATGATCACCGCCTGCCAGCGCGCAAGGTCCAGCACCGAGGTGTCGATCAGATGCAGGTCGGCACCGGCGAGGTAGACGACGCAGAGCAGCGCGAAGCCGCTGATCCACGTGCTGTAGGCCTCCCACTTGAACCAGGTGAGGTCCTCCGGCATGCCTTCCGGCGCCACCATGTATTTCTGGATGTGGTAGAAGCCGCCGCCATGCACCTGCCACGCCTCGCCGCCGACGCCGCGCGGCGCGTTCAGAGCGCGGCGCAGCCCGAGATCGAGGGCGATGAAGTAGAACGATGAGCCGATCCACGCGATCGCCGTGATCACGTGCACCCAGCGCAACGCAAACGACACCCACTCCCACATCAGCGGCGACATCGCCATCCCTCCGCTCGTCCACCCGCCCCTGAGCGTGAGCCTAGCAACCGACCCCGCCGCGGCGGTAGCGGGCCGGGCGCGGCATGACTTTCAAGCAAACCCGAATACCGTTAGGCTCGGCAGCGGTTTGCGTCCGGCGCGGGGCGGAGCGGTGTCGCTGCTCGACAACATGCGGCTGTTCGTGAGAACTGTTGAACTCGGCAGCCTCTCGGCCGCGGGGCGGAACCTGCGCGTGTCGCCGGCGGTCGCAAGCCACCGGCTGAAGGAACTGGAAAGTCATCTCGGCATCCGGCTGCTGCAGCGGACCACGCGCCAGACCCGGCCGACCCCGCAGGGACTCGCCTACTACGAAGGATGTCTGGAAGTGTTCCGCGCCCTCGATCTCGCCGAGGGCATCGCCTCCGATCTCGGGAGCACGCCCAAAGGCTCGCTGCGCGTCACTGCCCCGCTGGGTCTCGCGCGCGTCGTGCTTGGGCCCCTGCTGCCCGCGTTCTGTGCCGCGCACCCGGACGTATCCGTTCAGTTGCGCCTCTCCGACCACCTCATCGACATCCTGCACGAGGGTGTGGATGTGGCGGTTCGCATGGCGCGGTTCGAGGATTCCAGTTTCACCATGCGTCGGATCGCGCCGGTCGAACGGGTGCTGTGCGCAGCACCCGCCTATCTCGCGCGCCAGGGGGTGCCGCAGGTGCCGGCCGACCTGCTGCACCACGCCTGTCTGCTGCTGCGCTTTCCCGGCTCGCGCCAATTCCAGTGGGAGCTTGCCGGGCCGAACGGGCCGCAGCGCATCGCCATCGCCGGGCGGCTCGACGCCGACGACGGTGACGTGCTCACCACCTGGGCACTGGCAGGGGAGGGAATCGTGCTGAAGCCACTGTTCGAAGTCGCAGAGCCGCTGCGCAGCGGCGCGCTGCGCGTAGTGCTGCTCGATCACCCGCCCACGTCGCTCGATCTGGCGCTGATCTATCCGACGCGTCAACATCTGTTGCCGCGCGTGCGCGCCTTTGCCGATTTCATGGTGCCCCGCCTGCAGGAAGCGATTCGCGAACGGCTTGCGGGGCTCTCGCTCGCAGGGCTGCGCCAAGCAGCGTGACTGCTTCGTCGACGTCGGCTGCGGTCGTGAAGCGGCCGAGGCCGATGCGCAGGCTCGCCTGCGCCGCTGCCGCATCCAGGCCGATCGCGGTCAGCACGTGGGAAGGGCGCTGCGTGTTGCTCGCACAGGCGGCACCGGTAGACACAGCAAGGTCCGGGACGTCCAGCAGCAGGTCGGCCGCATCGATGCCGGGCAGCGTGACGCTTAGGCAGCCAGGCAGGTCGAAGGGCGCGCCATTGAGCCGTGCTGCCGGCCACAGGGCATGCAGCCCGCCCCAGAAGCGGCGGGCGAGCGTGTCGAGGCGCTCGGCATCCGCTGTGCGTTCGGCCTGAACGATACGGCAGGCAGCGCCCAGCCCCACCGCGAGCGCCACCGGCACGGTACCCGCGCGCCGCCCGCCCTGTTGGCCGCCGCCCTTCAGCATCGGCGTCAGGGGCAGCCCGGCGCGCACGAACAGCGCCCCGACGCCCATCGGGCCATAGAGCTTGTGCCCGGAAATTGTCGCCGCATCGAGCCCGAGCGCGCCGGCATCGAACGGCGCACGCCCGACGATCTGCGTTGCGTCAGAATGCACGATGCCGCCGCCCGCATGCACCGCACGGACGATCGCCCCAAGGTCTTGGCGTGTGCCGATCTCGTTGCTCGCCGCAATCACGCTGACGAGCGTTCGCACGGCGCCGAGCTCCGCCGGGTGGACGCGGCCGGCCGCATCCACGGCAAGGACACGGCACGGCACGCCCTCCTCCGCGAGTCGGTCGAGGCAGGCGAGCACGCTCGGATGTTCGATCGCGCTGGCTGCTACCGCTTCCATCCCGTGGTGCAGCCCGTGCAGTGCCAGATGGTTCGCCTCGGTCGCGCCCGAAGTGAACACGATCTCCGATGCGCGTACCCCCAGCAGTGTCGCAACCGCGTCCGTCGCCTGTTCGACCGCTACCGCGGCTTCGCGCCCCGCCCGGTGCGCTGCGTGCGGGTTGCCCGCACGCGCGCCGTCGAGCCAGGGCAGCATCGCCTCGCGCACCCGCGGGTCGAGCGGCGTCGAGGCCTGGTGGTCGAGATAGAGCCTGGTCAGCTCTGCACTCCCTCCACGTACCAGTCCATCTTCTCAAGCTCCGCATCGGTGATGCCGACGCCAGGCTTCAGTCGCTCCACGCCTTTGTTGTCTTTCACCGGCCCGGTGATCGGGTTGAGCGTGCCGGCGATGATGGCATTCTTCGTCGCGTCGGCGGCCTTGCGCACGTTGTCCGGTACCATTGCGCCGTATGGCGCCATCTGCGTAAGCCCTTCCTTCAGTCCCCACCACGTGTTCCCGGTCTTCCAGGTGCCGGCGATCGCTTCCTTTGCTCGCATGGTGTAGTATGGGGCCCAGTTGTCCATGATGGCGGTGAGCTGCGCCTTGGGCGCCACAGAGCTCATGTCGGAAGCTTGGCCGAAGCCGAAGGCCCCGCGTTCCTGGCAAGCCTGCAGCGCCGCAGGACTGTCGGTGTGCTGCGAGATGATGTCGCAGCCCTGATCGAGCAGCGCCTTCGCACCGTCCGCTTCCTTCGCCGGGTCGTACCAGGTGCTGAGCCACAGCACGCGCACCTTGAACTTCGGGTTCACCTTCTGCGCAGCCAGCGTGAACGTGTTGATGCCCATCACCACTTCAGGAATCGGGAACGACGCGAGGTAGCCGCCGACGCCGCTCTTCGACATCATGCCGGCGATGGTGCCGCATACGGCGCGGCCGTGATAGAAGCGCGCATTGTAGGTGGCGAGGTTGGGGCCGCGCTTGTAGCCGGTTGCATGCTCGAACTTGACCTTCGGGAACTGCTTCGCCGCCTTCACCGCCGCGTTCATGAAGCCGAAGGAGGTCGCGAAGATCAGCTTGTTTCCGCCCTGGGCAAGCTGGCGCAGCACCCGCTCCGCGTCGGGGCCTTCCGGCACGTTCTCGACATAGCTGGTCTTGACCGCATCGCCGAGTTCGCTCTGCATCTTCTGGCGCGCCATCTCGTGCGCATGGGTCCAGCCGAAATCGCCGATCGGGCCGACATAGATGAACCCCACCTTCAGCGGATCAGCGGCCTGCAGCGCGCGGCCCAACAGCGGCAGCGACGCCGCGCCGGCCGTGGCGGCCAGAAAGCGGCGGCGATCGAATGCGATGGTCATCCCCTTTGTCTCCCTGATACGTGTGGCCGGATCATCCGCCGGCGCGGAACGCTTTGCCGAGACAGGCCGGCGCCCGCTGCCCACCAGCGCCGCGCAGCGCGATCAGCGTCAGCACCACGACGGTCGCGAGATAGGGCAGCATTGCCAGGAACTCCGGCGGCACGAAGCCGACGCCGGCCGCCTTACTCTGCAGCTCCAGCGTCATCACCGCGCCGAACAGGTAGGCGCCGGCGAGCAGCCGCCACGGTCGCCACGCGGCGAACACGACGAGCGCGAGTGCGATCCAGCCACGCCCCGCAGTCAGCCGATCCGCCCACATCGGCGTCACCGCCAGCGAGTAGTAGGCGCCCGCGAGCCCAGCCAGCGCGCCGCCGAACGCGATCGCGGCGTAGCGCACCCGGATCACCGGATGGCCAATCGCGTGTGCCGCCGCGTCGCCCTCGCCGACCGCGCGCAGCACGAGGCCGGGGCGCGAGGCGGCGAGGAACCAGGCGACCGCGACGGTGAGCACGAGCGAGAGATAGACGATCGCGTCATAGCCGAACAGCGCGCGCAGCAGCGGATGGTCGGAGAGCGGATGCGGGAACAGCGGCCCGAGCCGCTGCACCGTCTTGCCCACGAACGGCCGCCCGGTCAGCGAACTCACGCCGGTGCCGAAGATCGTGAGTGCGAGCCCGGTCGCAACCTGGTTCGCCGAGAGGCTCAGCACCAGCAGCGCGAACACCATCGACAGCGCCGCGCCCGCAGCCGCACCCGCCAGGTAGCCGCCCGAGGTCGCACCCGTGGTCGTGGCGATCGAAAAGCCGGCGACGGCGCCACACAGCATCATGCCCTCGACCCCGAGATTGAGCACGCCGCTCTTCTCCACCACCAGCTCGCCGAGCGCCGCGATCAGGATCGGCGTCGCCGCAATCACCACGGTCATGAAGATCGAGACATAGACATCGAGGGTCATGACGCGCTCCGGACAACGGCGGGGGCGGCGGACGGCGCGATGGCGGGCGCGATGCGGCGGATCCGGTACCAGACCAGCATGTCCACGCCGAGCAGCAGGAACAGCAGCGTCGCCTGAAACAGCCCGATCGCGGCCGAAGGCAGCCCCACGCTCGTCTCCGCCAGCTCGCCGCCGACGAAGGAGACCGCAAGCACCACACCGCCGATAAGGATGCCCAGCGGGTTAAGCCGGCCGAGGAAGGCAACGACGATCGCGGTGAACCCGTAGCCGGTGGGGAAGTTCGGCGTGATCTGGCCGAATGGCCCGGCCGCCTCGAAGATCCCGGCAAGCCCGGCGAGCCCGCCGCTCACCAGCAGCGCCAGCCAGACCGTGCGCTGCTCGCGGAACCCGGCATAGCGGGCGGCGTTCGGCGCGAGGCCGGAGACTCGCAGCTCGAAGCCCACCAGCGTGCGCGACATCACGACCCACACCGCCATCGCAATCAGCACCGCGATCGGGATGCCGAGATGCAGCCGCGTGCCATCGATCAGGATCGGCATCGACTCCACGTCGGTGAAGCTGCGCGTCTGCGGGAAGTTGAAGCCTTCCGGGTCGCGCCACGGCCCGCGCACAAGGAAGTAGAGGACCTGGATCGCCACATAGGAAAGCATCAGGCTGGTGAGGATTTCGCTCACCTTCAGCCGCGCGCGCAGCAGCGCGGGGATCGCGGCCCAGAGCGCCCCGCCCAGCGCACCCGCGAGGCACATCACCGGCAGCGCCCAGGCGCCTTCCGTGCCGCCGGCATGGAGGGCGACGCCCGTGCCGGCGATGGCACCCATGACGTACTGGCCCTCGGCGCCGATGTTCCAGACATTGGCACGGAATCCGATCGCAAGCCCGATCGCGATCGTGACCAGCGGCGCTGCCTTCACCCCGAGATCAATCCAGTGGGTCGCGTCGATCACCGGCAGGATGAGAATGTCGTAGATCGCCAACGTTCCATTGTAGCCCAGGGCAGCGAAGAACAGTAGACCGGCGAGTGCGGTGAGCGCGACGGCGATGACAGGCGACGCATAGAGCATCGTCCGGTTCGGCTCACGCCGCGGTTCGAGCTTAAACGGCATGGGTCACCTCGTGCGGGTGTACCGGCGCGTCGCCGCCGTGGACGCCGCCCATCAGCAGCCCGATATCCTTCACGCTTACGCCGGCGACATCGAGCGCCTGCGATAGCCGGCCATCGTTCATCACGACCAGCCGCGAGGCGAGGGCGAGCAGCTCGTCGAGGTCTTGCGAAATCACTACGATCGCGGCGCCGTTCGCGGCGAGGTCAAGCAGCGCCTGATGGATTGCGGAGGCGGCGCCGGCATCCACGCCCCAGGTCGGCTGCGATACCACCAGCACATCCGGCGTCTGCAACATCTCCCGCCCGACGATGAACTTTTGCAAATTGCCGCCCGAGAGGCTGCGCGCCAGCGCTTCCGGTCCGGTCGTGCGCACGTCGAAGCGGCGGATCACATCTTCCGCAAACGCGCGCGTCGCCGCTAGGCGCATGAACCCGCCGCGCGTCAGCGGACGCCGATAGCGCGCGGTGAGCATCGTGTTCTCGGCGAGCGTGAATTCCGGCACCGCGGCGTGGCCGTTGCGTTCCTCGGGCACCACGCACAGGCCGGCACGCCGCCGCTCGCCCGGCCCCTGATGCCCGATCGGCCGCCGTGCCAAGCGGATCATCTCCGCGCGCGGGGCGACCACTTCGCCGGCAAGCGCACGGGTCAGCTCATTCTGCCCGTTGCCGGCCACGCCCGCGATGCCGAACACCTCGCCCGCGTGCACGGTGAAGGAAACCGCCTTGAGCTCGATGCCGAACGGCGGCGTGCCCGGCACCGACAGGCCCTCGACGATCAACCGCTCCTCGCCGCCCGCCGCCTTGCCGCGGCGCTCCGCGGTGCGCAGCTCGCCGCCGATCATCATTTCGGCCATGCTTTTCGCGGTCTCCACGCGCGGGTCGCAGGTGCCGACCACGCGCCCGCCGCGCAGGATCGTGGCGGAGTGGCAGAGCGCCTTGATCTCATGCAGCTTGTGCGAAATGTAGAGGATCGAGACGCCCTCGGCGGAAAGCTGCCGCAGCGTCGTGAACAGCTTCTCCACCTCCTGCGGCGTCAGTACGGAGGTCGGCTCGTCCATGATCAACAGGCGCGGCTGCTGCATCAGGCAGCGCACGATCTCGATGCGCTGGCGCTCGCCGACCGAGAGCGTATGCACTTCGCGCGTGATGTCGAGCGGCAGCCCGTAGGTCGACAGCACCTCCTCGATTCGCGCCTCCAGGGCGCGCCGCGGCATCGGGTCGTCCATGCCGACCGCGATGTTCTCGTAGACGGTCAGCGCGTCGAACAGCGAGAAATGCTGGAACACCATGCCGATGCCGAGCTTGCGCGCGGCTTTGGGCGAGGTGATGTCGACGCTGCGCCCTTCCCACAGAATCGCGCCCTCGTCGGCGCGCTGCACGCCATAGACGATCTTCATCAGCGTGGACTTCCCGGCGCCGTTCTCGCCGAGCAGGGCGTGGATCTCGCCGGGTGCGACGGCGAAGCTCACATCGTCATTGGCCCGCACACCGGGAAAGCTCTTCCCGACATGGCGGAGCTCAAGCCGCGGGGCGGTCTCGCCCGGCGCGCTCCCGATTCCTTCCATCCCGCCCCTCCCTGTCCGCGTTGCCTTGTGCGCGCAAGGCGCTGGCCAGCACCTCGGCTGCGACGAAGGCCGCGATCACCGTAGGCCGCTTGTCGCGCACGCCCTGCCCGCCGATCGGACAGACCAGGGCGCCGAGCCGCACCGGATCGCCGCCGCGCGCCGCAAACCAGCGCGCGAACCGGACTCGCTTCGTCACCGAGCCGATCATGCCGACATACGTCGCATCTCCCCGTGCCAGCGCCGCCTCGGTGATCGCGTAGTCGAGCTGGTGGCTGTGCGTGGCGACAACGAAGGCGCTGCGCGTCGGCGCCACCCGTATCTCGGCCGGCGCATCGGCGCTCGGCAGTCCGCGGATGCGCGGCGGCAGGGCGGCGAGGTATTCGGCGCGCGTCTCGATCACGGTGACCGCGAGGGGCAGCGGCTCCAGGGCCACAGCAAGCGCGCGGCCGACATGGCCGGCGCCGAACAGCACCACGGAAGGCCAATTCGCGCGCTCACGCGCCTCGTCTGCCTCCAGCGCAGCCAGCAACACGGTGTCGGCGCGTGTGAGGGCGAGCTGCACATGCCCACCGCAGCACTGCCCGACCGCCGGCCCCAGCGGAACGTCGAGCGTGTCATGTGCGGCCGCCTCGCGCAGCATCGCGCGCGCGCGCTCGATCGCCATCCATTCCAGCCTCCCGCCGCCGATCGTGCCCTCGATCGCGCTTGCGGTGACGAGCATGGTCGCGTCGTGGTCGCGCGGCGTTGAGCCTTGCGCGCGATCGACCCGCACGACGATGGTCGGCACGCCTGCCGCGAGCTGCTGGCGCAGCGCGGCAGCGACGCCGGGGTTCATGCGCCGGCCCGCAGGCGGGTGACTGCAGCCAGCACGCGCTCCGGCGTCGCCGGCGCATCGAGCCGTGGGCACACGCGGTAGTCGACAACGCTTGCGACGGCATCGGAGAGCGCGTGCAGGACGGACATTGCCAGCATGAACGGCGGCTCGCCCACGGCCTTGGAGCGGTGGATCGTCGGCTCGCGATTCGCGACCCCTTCGGCGATGCGCACATTGAACACCGACGGGACGTCGGAGAGCAGCGGAATCTTGTACGTCGAGGGTGCATGCGTGCGCAGCCGCCCGGCACCGTCCCACCACAGCTCCTCCGTCGTCAGCCAGCCCATGCCCTGGATGAAGCCGCCCTCGATCTGGCCGCGGTCGATCGCTGGATTCAGCGAGTTGCCTGCTTCGTGCAGGATGTCCACACGTTCGACGCGATACTCGCCGGTCAGCGTGTCGATCGCAACTTCGGCAACCGCGGCGCCGTATGCGAAGTAGTAGAATGGGTGCCCCTTGCCGCTGGCGCGGTCCCAGTGGATCGTCGGCGTGCGATAGAATCCCGTGGCCGAGAGCTGTACCCGCGCCATGTAGGCTTGTTTCACGAGGTCGACGAACGCGATCTCCTGGTTGCCCACGCGCACGCGGCCGGGCAAGAACGCGACCTGCTCTGGCGGCACGCCGTGCTTCTCGGCGGCGAAGCGCGCCAGCCGCTCACGGATGGTCAGCGCCGCCGCCTGCGCGGCCATGCCGTTGAGGTCGGAACCGGAAGATGCTGCGGTCGCCGACGTGTTCGGCACCTTCCCCGTGCTGGTCGCCGTGATCTTCACGCGGCGCAGGTCGATCTGGAATGCCTCCGCCACCACCTGCGCGACCTTCGTATTCAGGCCCTGGCCCATCTCGGTGCCGCCGTGGTTCAGGTGCACGCTGCCGTCGGTGTAGACATGCACCAGTGCGCCGGCCTGGTTGTAGTGCGTGGCGGTGAAGGAGATGCCGAACTTGACCGGCGTGATCGCGATGCCGCGCCGAATCACGCGGCTGGTACGGTTGAAGGCGCGGATCGCATCGCGCCGAGCTGCGTAGTTGGCGCTCCGGGCCAACGAGTCCACCAGCGCCGGGGCGACGTTGTCGGCCACCATCTGATGATACGGCGTCACGTCGCGCCCCGGCCCGCCGTAGAAATTTGCCTGCCGTACCTCCAAGGGGTCCTTGCCGAGCGCGAAGGCGATCTCTTCGATCACCCGCTCGGCGCCCAACATCCCTTGCGGCCCGCCGAAGCCGCGAAACGCGGTGTTGGAGACGGTGTTGGTGCGAAGCGGCTCCGAGGTCGCGTGCACATGTGGGTAATAGTAGCAGTTGTCGCAGTGGAACAGCGCCCGGTCGGTTACCGGGCCTGAGAGGTCGGCGGAATTGCCGCAACGCGCCGCATAGGTGAAATCGACGCCGAGCACGTGACCGTCGTCGTCAAATCCTACGTCGTAGTCGATGACGAAGTCGTGGCGCTTGCCGGTCGCCACCATGTCGTCGTCGCGATCGGGGCGCAGCTTCGCCGCGCGGCCGAGCTTCGTCGCCGCCAGTGCGGCCACCGCCGCGAACAGGTTGGCTTGCGTTTCCTTGCCGCCGAACGCGCCGCCCATACGGCGCACTTCCACTGTCACGGCATTGGACGGCAGCCCCAGCACATGCGCGACCATGTGCTGCACCTCGCTCGGATGCTGGGTCGAGGAATGCACGGTCACGTCGCCGTCCTCGCCGGGGATCGCGAGCGCGATCTGGCCTTCGAGATAGAAATGGTCCTGCCCGCCTACTTCCATTCGTCCCTGCAGGCGGTGCGGCGCCGCGGCGAGCGCCGCGGCTGCATCGCCGCGCGCGAGGCGGAGCGGATCACACACCAGCGCGGCGCCGGCCGCGCGGGCCGCGGCGACATCCAGGACCGCCGGTACGTCGGCATATTCGACACGGCCGAGGCGGGCGGCGCGGCGTGCCTCAGCGCGCGTCGCGGCAGCAACCGCGAACAGCGGCTGGCCGTGAAACGTCACCGTGCCGGTCGCGAACACAGGATCGTCACGCCGCCCGACCGGGCTCACATCGTTCTCGCCGGGGATGTCGGCAGCGGTGAACACCGCGAGCACGCCCTCGGCCGCGCGCACCGCCGTGAGGTCCATTGCCACGATGCGCGCGTGGGCGCGCTCGGCGAGGCCGAGGTAGAGATGCACAAGGCCGGCCGGCTCGGCGATGTCGTCGATATAGACGGCGGCACCGCTGACATGCTTGTGCGCCGAGTCATGCGCAGTCGCGCTCGCCACGCCGCCTGGCACGCGCTCCGGAGCGCCGATGTCAGGCATGCGCCGCGCTCCGAGCGTCATCCAGGTGCGCCAACGACTCGCCGCCCGCGGTCTCCAGATAGAATCGCATCAACAGCCCGCGCGCGGCCTGGCTGCGATAGGCGGCGCTGGCCCGCCAGTCGGAGAGCGGCGCGAAATCGGCATCCAGCGCCGCTGCCGCGCGCTCCGTGGTGGCCTGGGTCCACATGGCACCGGTCAGCTCCGTCTCGCACGCCGGGGCGCGCTTCGGCGTCGCCGCCATGCCGCCGAACGCCACCCGCGCCTGCGTGATCCGCCCGTCGGCATCGCGGTCGATACGGAATGCGCCGCATAGCGCCGAGATATCCTCGTCGCGCCGTTTGGAGACCTTGTACACGGCGAACAGCGCATCCGGCGGCAGCCGGGGGATGCGCAAGCACTCCAGGAACTCGCCGGGGGCGCGATCCTGACGGCCGTAGGCAATGAAGAAGTCTTCCAGCGCCAGGGTCCGCCGGGTGTCGCCCTTGCGCAGCACGATTTCGGCACCTAGCGCGATCAGCGGCGGCGGCGTATCCCCGATGGGCGAGCCGTTGGCGATGTTGCCGCCGATCGTGCCGGCATTGCGCACCTGCGCGCCGCCGATCCGCCGCAGCAGCCGCCCCAGTTCCGGATGCAGCCGTGCGAACGCCGGCCACGCCTCGGTGTAGGAGACGAGCGCGCCGAGTTCCAACTGCTCCGCCGTCTCGGCGATCGTGCGCAGCGCAGCGATCCGCCCGATATACACCAGGGGATCAAGCACCCGCATCGCCTTGGTCACCCACAGTCCGACATCGGTCGCCCCGGCCGCGATGGTTGCATCCGGATGGGTAAGCAAGATCGCGGCCAGCGCCTCGGCGTCGGCGGGCGCAAAGAACCGCCGGCCGCCATGTTGCAGCGCGATCGTCTCTCCGTCCTGGAATGCCGCCAGCCGCGCCGCGGTTGCCACCCCGCCGGTGCGCCAACGGTCGGCATCGCGGTCGCCCAGCGCGTACATCCGCTCGGCTGCGGCGAGGATCGGCGCATAGCCGGTGCAGCGGCAGAGATTGCCCTGCAACGCCGCCTCGATCGCGCCGCGATCCGGCTGCGCCGCGTTCAGCCACAGCGCGAACAGCGCCATGACGAAGCCGGGCGTGCAGAACCCGCACTGGGATCCGTGACAGTCCATCAGCGCCTGCTGAACCGGGTGCAGCGTGCCGTCCTCGCGGGCCAGATGCTCAACCGTGAGCACCTGACAGCCGTCGAGCGTCGGCAGGAAGCGGATGCAGGAGTCGATGCAGGCATAGCGCATCGTGCCGTCCATGGGCGTGCCGACCACCACCGTGCAGGCGCCGCAATCGCCCTCGGCGCAGCCCTCCTTGGTGCCCAGGCTGCGCCGCGTCGCCCGCAGCCAGTCGAGCAGCGTCGCCGTGGGGTCGATGTCGGTGAGGGTGCACACTTCCTCGCCGAGCAGAAAGCGGACCACGCTGCGCGTCATCGCCGGCGCTCCTTAGCTTCCCCGGTAGGTGGCATAGCCGTAGGGCGAGACCAGCAGCGGCACGTGATAGTGCGCGCCCTCGCTCGCCACGCCGAAGGCAATCGAGACCACGTCGAGGAACGGGGGGTCGGGCAGCGCGGTCCCGCTCTCGGCGAAATAGGCGCCGATATGGAATTCGAGTTCATAGCGGCCGCGACGCAAATCCCGGGCCGCGATCAGCGGCGCGTCGCAGCGCCCGTCGGCGTTGGTGACGGCGCCCGCCACCCGCTGCCGCCCCGCCGGGCCGTGCGCGAAGACCTCGATGCGCACGCCCGCCGCGGGGCGGCCCTGCGCCGTGTCGAGCACATGCGTCGTCAACCCGCCCATGCCGCCTCCGCGCTTCCCGGCCTTGCTGCCCGCATCTGCGCCGGCAACCTCTTCGCTAGTCCTCCACCCCGCTCCCCTGCAACTGGCGGCGCGGCCGAAGTAGTTTCAAACGGATTGAAAAGGTGCAAGCCGGCGCCTGCCGCTAGGGTGGCGGCATCGGAGGGTCAGCAGGGCGAGGCGATCGGCAATGAGCGAGACCTATCCGCGCGACATGCTCGGCTATGGCCGCACCCCTCCCGACCCGCAGTGGCCGGCCGGGGCGCGGGTCGCAGTGCAGTTCGTGCTGAACTACGAAGAGGGTAGCGAGAACTGCATCCTCCACGGCGACGCCGTTTCCGAGGCGTTCCTCTCCGAGATCGTGGGCGCGGCGCCTTGGCCCGGCCAGCGCCACATGAACATGGAGAGCATCTACGAATACGGCAGCCGCGTCGGCATCTGGCGGCTCCGGCGCCTGTTCACCGAGCGCAACCTGCCGCTGACGGTCTTCGCCGAGGCAATGGCGCTGGCCCGCAACCCAGACGCGGCCGCCGCGATGGTCGAAGCGGGCTGGGAAATCGCCAGCCACGGACTGCGCTGGATCGACTACCGCGACGTGCCGGAGGCGACCGAGCGCGCCCACATTGCCGAGGCCGTACGCACGCAGGTGGCGCTGACGGGCGCCCGCCCGCTCGGCTTCTATCAGGGCCGCACCTCGGAGAACACGTTGCGCCTGACTATGGAGGAGGGCGGGTTCCTCTACTCGGCCGACAGCTACGCTGACGAGCTTCCGTACTGGACCGAAGGGCCGCACGGCCCGTTCCTCATCGTTCCCTACACGCTCGACGCGAACGACATGCGCTTCGCGACCGCGCAGGGGTTCAACTCCGGCGAGCAGTTCTTCAGCTACCTGCGCGACGCGTTCGACGTGCTCTACGCAGAGGGCGAAACGCAGCCGCGCATGCTCTCGGTCGGGCTGCACTGCCGCCTCGCGGGCCGGCCTGGCCGGGCGGCGGCACTCGCCCGCTTTCTCGACTACGTCCAGGGACACGAACGGGTCTGGATCGCGCGGCGGCTGGATATCGCGCGGCACTGGATCGCCCGCCACCCTCCGCCCGGCGGCTACCGCCCCTCGCGGCTCGGCCGGGCGCTGTTCGTGGCGCGGTACGGGGGCGTGGTTGAACACTCGCCCTGGGTGGCCGAGGCGACCTTCGACGCCGGACTCGGGCCGGAGGCGGACACAGCCACGGGCCTCGCGGCGGCCTTGGCCGCCGCACTGCGGGCGGCGCCGCACGACCGGCAGCGTGCCGTGATCGAGGTCCATCCCGACCTCGCCGGCCGCCTGGCCCGCGCGGGAGACCTGACCTTCAGCTCGGCGGGCGAGCAGGCCAGCGCCGGGCTCGACCGGCTGAGCGCAGAGGAAGTTGCCCGTTTCACGCAGCTCAACGACGCCTACCGGGCGCGGTTCGGCTTTCCCTTCATCATGGCCGTGAAGGGCCGGGGCAAGGCCGAGATTCTGGCCGCCTTCGAAACCCGGCTGGCCCACGCGTCGGATGCGGAATTCGCCGAAGCCCTGCGCCAGATCGAGCAGATCGCGCGGCTGCGGCTGGAGGAGATGCAATGAGCCGGATCATGGAGCGCCTCGAGGCGCTGGCCGGGGACACTGACGAGCCCCAGCGGATCAGCCGCTTCTACCTCTCCCCCGCGCACCGCAAATCGGTCGAGCGGGTGAGCGGTTGGATGTGCGAGGCCGGGATGGCCGTGGCGCTGGACGCCGCCGCCACCGTTGTCGGCCGCTATGCCGCGAGCCGACCGGACGCACCGCTGCTGCTGCTCGGCTCGCATATCGACACGGTGCGCGACGCCGGCGGCTACGACGGCACGCTCGGGGTGGTCGCGGCCATTGAGGCCGTTGCGCGCCTGAACGCGGCCGGAAGGCGGCTCCCGCTTGCGATCGAGGTGCTGGCGTTCGGCGACGAGGAAGGGGTGCGTTTCCCCGCGACCCTCGCCGGCTCGCGCGCCGTCGCCGGCTGCTTCGACCCCTCGACCCTGGCCGCCTGCGATCGCGACGGCGTGAGCATCGCCGACGCGTTGCGCGAATTCGGCTGCGATCCCGCCGCCATCCCCTCCCTCGCGCGCCCGCCGCACAGCGTGCGCGGTTACCTCGAAGTGCATATCGAGCAGGGGCCGGTGCTGCAGTCGCTCGGCCTGCCAGTGGGGCTGGTGAGCGCGATCGCCGGGGCCACCCGCGCCGAGTTCTTCGTTGAGGGCACCGCCGGCCACGCGGGTGCCACACCGATGACCCTGCGCCGCGACGCCTTCGCCGCGGCCGCCGAGATGGCGATGGCGATCGAGGGCGCCGCCTGCGCGCGCCGCGACGTTGTGGCGACGATCGGGCAGATCGCGATCGAGCCGGGCGGCGTCAACGTCATCCCCGGCGCCGCGCGCTTCTCGCTCGACCTCCGTTCGCCCAGCGACGCCGAGCGTGACGGCGCCTTCGCCGCCATTGTCGCCGCCTGCGAGACGATCGCGCCGCGGCGCGCCGGCGGCCTGCGCGTCGCCACGCGCCACCAGTCGCCAGCGGCGCCATGCGATCCCGCGCTCGCCGCCTTCCTGGGCGAGGCCATTGCGCGTCGCGGCCTCGCCGTGCAGCGCCTGCCGAGTGGGGCAGGCCATGACGCCATGGTGTTCCCGCCGCGCATCCCGATGGCGATGCTGTTCGTGCGCTGCAAGGATGGCATCAGTCACAACCCGGCGGAGTCGATCATGGCGTCGGATGCCGAGGTCGCGGTGGACGTGCTGCTCGACGCGCTGACGGCGATCGGCGCCGAGTGTCGGGACGTGGCGGCTTGAGCGCGCTCGCCGCATTCCTCGATGCCCACCGGCCGGGCATGGAGGCGTTCCTCGCCGCGCTCGTGCGCGTCCCTTCCGACAACCCGCCTGGCGACTGCGCGCCGCATGCTGCGCGCGCCGCGGACCTGCTGACCGGCCTAGGCTTCACCGTCGAGCGCCACTCGGTGCCGGAGGCGGTCGTCCGGGCGCATGGCATGGTCTCCTGCACCAATCTCATCGTGCGGCGCCGCTTCGGGCCGGGGCCGACGATCGCGCTCAACGCGCATGGCGATGTGGTGCCGCCCGGCCTGGGCTGGAGCCACGACCCATACGGCGCCGAGGTCGTCGACGGATGGATGTACGGACGCGGCGCCGCGGTCTCGAAATCCGACTTCGCCACTTACGCCTTCGCCCTGCTGGCGCTGGAGGCCGCCGGCGCACCGCACGTAGGCACGGTCGAGCTGCACTTCACCTACGACGAGGAGACGGGCGGCGAGATCGGTCCCGCATGGCTGCTGCGCGAGGGGCTGACGCACCCCGACATGGTGATCTCCGCCGGCTTCTCCTACGCGGTGGTCACCGCGCACAACGGCTGCCTGCATATGGAAGTCACCGTCGACGGCCGCTCGGCCCACGCTGCGAAGCCCACCACCGGCGTCGATGCGCTGGAGGCGGCCACCGCCGCCCTGTCGGCCCTCTATGCCGAGCGCCACCGCCTCGCGGCACATGTGTCTTCGGTGCCGGGGGTTGGTGCGCCGCAGGTCACGGTCGGGCTGATCGCCGGCGGCATCAACACCAACGTCGTGCCGGACCGCATCACCTTCCGCCTCGACCGGCGCATCACGCCGGACGAGGACGCCGAGGACGTGGAACGCGACCTGCGACAGCGCATTGCCGCCGCCGTCGCCGCCGTCCCCGGCGCCAGCGTCACGATGCGGCGCGTGCTGCTCGCCCGGCCGCTGGTCGAGCTGCCCGCCGCGCGGCCGCTGGTCATTGCCCTCTGCCGCAATGCGACGCGCGTCATGGGCGAGCCCGTGCCGGCGAGTGGCGTTCCGCTCTACACGGACGCGCGCCACTATGCCGCCGCCGGCATTCCCTGCGTGCTCTACGGCGCCGGGCCGCGCACCATCGAGGAAGCAAACGCGCACCGCGCCGACGAGCGCCTGCCGCTGATCGAGCTGCGCCGGGCAGCGGAAGTCGTGGCGCTGACGCTGCGTGACCTGCTGGCCTGAAGCAACCGCAATCGGGAGGAGGCGGCGATGAGCAGAATGCGTGCGGCCGAGGCCGCGGTTCGCGTGCTGGAGCGGGAAGGGATCACCGCCGCATTCGGCGTGCCGGGGGCCGCGATCAATCCGGTCTATGCGGCGCTGCGCGCGCGCAACGCGATCCGCCACGTGCTTGCCCGCCATGTCGAGGGCGCCTCGCACATGGCGGAAGGCTACACGCGGGCCAGGGCCGGCAATATCGGCGTCTGCATCGGCACCTCGGGGCCGGCGGGCACCGACATGATCACCGGCCTCTACTCCGCCTGGGCGGACTCCATTCCGATCCTCTGCATCACCGGCCAGGCGCCGCGGGCGCGGCTCCACAAGGAGGATTTCCAGGCGGTCGACATCGAGTCGATCGCCAAGCCCGTGTGCAAATGGGCCGTGACGGTGCGCGAGCCGGCGCTGGTGCCGCGCGTGTTTCAGCAGGCCTTCCACGTCATGCGCTCGGGCCGCCCCGGCCCCGTGCTGGTCGACCTGCCGTTCGACGTGCAGATGGGCGAGGTGGAGTTCGACGCCGACACCTATGAGCCCTTGCCGGTCTACCGCCCGCACGCGACCCGCGCGCAGGTCGAGAAGGCGATGGCCATGCTGCAGGACGCCGAACGGCCGCTGATCGTCGCCGGCGGCGGCATCATCAATGCCGATGCGGCCGACCTGCTGGTGGCGTTCGCCGAGCTCACCGGCGTGCCGGTCATTCCGACGCTGATGGGCTGGGGCACGATCCCCGACGACCACCGGCTGATGGCCGGCATGGTCGGCCTGCAGACCAGCCACCGCTACGGCAACGCCACCCTGCTTGCGTCGGACTTCGTGCTTGGCATCGGCAACCGCTGGGCCAACCGCCATACCGGCACCGTGGAGACATACACGAAGGGCCGCAAATTCGTGCACGTGGACATCGAGCCGACGCAGATCGGCCGCGTGTTCGAGCCGGACTACGGCATCGTCTCCGACGCGCGCGCGGCACTCGACCTGTTCTGCGACGTCGCGCGGACCTGGAAGGCCGAAGGCCGGCTCAAGGACCGCGCCGGCTGGGTGGCCGAGTGCCGCGAGCGCAAGCGCACCATGCTGCGCCGGACACATTTCGCGAACGCGCCGATCAAGCCGCAGCGCGTGTATGAGGAGATGATCAAGGCCCTGCCGCGCGAGACGACCTACGTGACGACGATTGGGCTGTCGCAGATCGCGGCGGCGCAGTTCCTGCACGTCTATCGCCCGCGCGACTGGATCAACTGCGGTCAGGCCGGGCCGCTCGGCTGGACCATCCCCGCCGCCCTCGGCGTGCGCGTCGCCGATCCGGCGCGCACGATCGTTGCGATCTCCGGCGACTACGACTTTCAGTTCCTGATCGAGGAGCTGGCGGTCGGCGCGCAGTTCGACCTGCCGTATCTGCACATCGTCGTGAACAACGCCTATCTCGGCCTGATCCGCCAGGCGCAGCGCGGATTCGAGATAGACTACAGCGTGCAGCTCTCCTTCGCCAACTGCAACGCGCCGGAACTGGGCGGCTACGGCGTCGATCACGTGGCCGTGGCGCAGGGCCTGGGCTGCAAGGCAATCCGCGTCACCGAGCCGGACGCGATCGGGCCCGCGCTCGTGCGCGCGCGAGAACTGATGGCGCGGTTCCAAGTGCCGGTGGTGGTGGAGATCGTGCTGGAGCGCGTGACCAACATCGCGATGGGGACCGAGATCGACAAGGTCGTCGAGTTCGAGGACCTCGCCGAGGACGCCGCCGACGCGCCAACGGCGATCGCGCTGCTCGACTGACCGGATCGGCTCGGCCGCCCGTCTCGCGTCGCAGCAGCGTCCGGCGCAGCCACCCGCCCGCGCCGTGGTACCGCAGCGCCGCATGGCGCAGCGGCGCGGCGGAGGCGGGCACGAACGGGCTGCGCTGCGCCGGCGGCACTTCGCGCCGCGCAGCATCCGTGCCACGATGAACAGGCCCGCGCCGAGCCCGTACAGCGACGCCGTCATGCCGGCGAAGCAGAAGCCCAGCGCCAGCATGGTCGCGAACGTCACCCCGCCCGCGAGTAACAAGGTCAGTGCCATCGCAAAGGCGGTGCCGATCGCGGTGACCATCACCGGCCGACGCCCGAACCGGTCGGACAGCATGCCCACCGGATACTGCACCAGCAGCCCGGCGATCATCGCGGCGGAGACGAACACGGCGACGGAGGCCGCGCCGCCTGCGGCCGCACCTCCGGGTTCGGCTGTCGCGTGACCGCCACAGGCAGCACCGCGGTCGCGAACGCCATGCCCACCAGCACGAACAGCATCGGGCTCGCCGGCACCACGTTTTGTGCCAGCGGCCCGGCGGCACTCGCGCCCCCCGACGCGACGAGATAGGCGCCGAACGCGCATCCGCGCTTCGACGCATCCGCGCGGTAGTTCAGCCAGCTCTCGACGACGAGGAACACGTCGGAGCTGGCACAGCCGATCACCTGGCGCAGCGGCGCGACCTGCCAGGCAACGCCGCAGCATACGAGCAGCAGGGCGGTATCGACCGCCACGGCGGTGACGGCGCGAAGGCGCGTGTGCCCCACCCATCACCACCCTATCCGCGGCCAGCGCGCCGCCGAGAAACCCAACAAAATAGGCCGAGGCGACGAGCCCGATCGCGGGCGACGACGCGTCTACCTTCAGCAGCAGCGGGATCAGCGGTGTCATGAGGCCGAGTGCGCTCTGGGCACAGACCAAGCCCAGCAGCACCGACAGAATGTGACCCAGGCGAAGCGGCATCGTGCATCACGCAACGGCCGCCCCGCGCGGAGCGCAGTTTTTTTCAACATGCGCGGAACGACCGTGGCGCCGCCCGCGCCCTCTGCCTACTCCGCCGCGCGCAACGTCGGCACGGCGTGCGTCTTCGGCCGCGCCTTGCGCCGCAGCTCCTCGATCTCCGCTGCGGCGGCGGAGGCGGTGCGCAGCAACTGCTCGCGTCCCGGCGCGTACGGCACCGGCCCCGGCAGCGCGATCCCGTACTGCGCCGCCGCGCGCAGCGTGAACGCGGGATCGGCGAGATGCGGGCGCCCGAGGGCGACGAGATCGGCACGGCCGGCGGCGAGGATCGTGTTCACCTGATCGGCGGTGGTGATGCTTCCGACGCACATGGTCGCAAGGCCGGCGGTGTTGCGGATCTCGTCGGCGAACGGCGTCTGGAACATCCGCCCGTAGACCGGCGCCGCATCCGGCGTCGTCTGGCCGGAGGAGACGTCGATCAGGTCGCAGCCCAGGGCCGCAAAGGCGCGCGCGATCGCCACGGCATCCTCGCCGGTGGTGCCGCCAGCTTGCCAGTCGGTCGCCGACAGGCGCACCGACATCGGCCGTTCCACCGGCCACGCCGCGCGCATCGCGGCGAACACCCGCAGCGGAAACCGCAGCCGGTTGCCGAGACTGCCGCCATATTCGTCCTCGCGGTGGTTGGTGAGCGGCGAGAGGAAGCTGCCGAGCAGGTAGCCGTGTGCGCAATGCAGTTCCAGCATATCAAACCCGGCATGCACGCCTCGCTCGGTCGCGGTGACGAAGTCGTGCAGTACACGCGCCATGTCGTCCGGCGTCATCGCGCGCGGCAACTGACTGTCGGGATAGTAGGGTAGGGCGGATGGCGCCTCGATTGTCCATGCGCCGTGTTCCAGCGGCCGGTCGATGCCCTCCCACATCAGCTTCGTCGCGCCCTTGCGGCCGGCGTGACCGAGCTGCAGGCAGATCTTCGCGAAGCCCTGCGCGTGCACAAAGTCGACAATGCGCGTCCACGCCGCCTCCTGCGCGTCGGTCCACATCCCCGCGCAGCCGGGTGTGATGCGCGCCTCCGGAGCGACGCACGTCATCTCGGTGAACAGCAACGCCGCACCGCCCTGCGCCCTGCTGCCGTAGTGCACTAGGTGGAAGTCGGTCGGTATGCCGTCCTGCGCCGAGTACATGCACATCGGGCTCACCACCACCCGGTTGGCGAGCACCATGCCGCGCAGCGCGAAGGGCTGGAACATCGGCGGCAGCGGCTGCGCAGCGCCGGCTTGGCGCGCGAACATCCGGTCCGCCGCATCGGCGAAATTCGGCGCACGCAGGCGCAGGTTGTCGTAGGTAATCGACTTCGCGCGCGTCATCAGCCCGAACGCGAACTGCACCGGGTCCATGGACCAGAATCGCGCGACATGCTCGAACCACACCAGCGACACGTCCGCCGCGTGCTGGGTGCGTTCGACCTCGTCGCGGCGCGTGGCCTCGAAATGCGCCAGTGCCTCCGGCACACGGCCCCGCTGAGCGCGAAAACTCTCGAACAGCGCGATCGCATCCTCCATCGCCAGCTTGGTGCCGGCACCGATGGAGAAATGCGCGGTCGATTTGGCATCGCCGAGCAGCACGACATTGCCCATCGTCCAGCGCGCGGTGCGGATCATCGGGAAGCGTCGCCACAACGAGCGGTTGGTGAGCAGCCTGTGGCCGGCGAGATCCTCCGCGAAGACGCCCTCAAGGAACCGCGCCGATGCCGCCTCGTCCATGGCGTTGAGCCCGGCGCGCGCGAACGTTTCCGCGTCGCACTCCAGAACCCAGGTCGAATGCCCCAGCGCGTACTGATAGGCGTGGGCGATGAAGATGCCATGCGGGGTTTCGCGGAAGGAGAAGGTGAAGGCGTCGAGCGGCCGAGTGGAGCCCATCCACGCAAAGCGGTTCGGCCGCAGGTCGATGCGCGGCACAAAATGGTCGCGGTGCGCCTCGCGCACAACGGAGTTGATGCCGTCGGCCGCGACGATCAGGTCGGCGTCGGCGAACGCCTCGATGCCAGCGAACGCCTCGCCGAAGCGCAACGTCACGCCCAGCGCGCGAGCGCGCTGGTGCAACAGCATCAGCAGGGTGCGGCGCGCGCAGCCGCAGAACCCGTTGCCGCCGATGCGGTGGCGCGTGCCCTTGAAGCGGATCTCGATATCGTCCCAGTAGGCGAAGGCGCGCGTGATGGCGCGGTAGCTCTCCGGGTCGTAGCGGGCGAAGGTCTCCAGCGTCGCGTCGGAGAACACGACGCCGAAGCCGAACGTGTCGTCCTCGCGGTTGCGCTCATGCACGGTGATGGCGGTGGCCGGGTAGGCCTGCTTCATCAGGATCGCGAAATAGAGCCCCGCCGGGCCGCCGCCGAGCACGCTGATCCGCATCGCCGCCTCCGGGGCCAGGCAGGTAGTTTACACTTGAAGGATCGGCGGGACAATGCTGCGATGCACGGAGGGAAACGAAGCATGGACCCGCAGCCTGGACCAATGGGGGGGCGACACGCGCTGGTTACCGGCGGCGGCAGCGGCATCGGGGCGGCGGTGGCGCGGCGGCTAACGGCGGATGGCGCGCGGGTGACGGTGCTGGGTCGCAATGAATCGGCGCTGGCCGCCGTCCACGCCGCTGACCACGCTGCAGGTTACGAGGTCGCGGACGTGACCGATGCCGGCGCCCTCGCCGCGGCCTTCGACCGGGCGGCCGCGGCGCGAGGGCCGGTCGGTATCCTCGTGAACAGCGCCGGCGCCGCCGAGAGCGCCGCCTTCGCCGCCACCGACCGGTCGCTCTGGGACCGCATGCTGGCGCTCAACCTCACCGCGGTCTACGCCGCCACGCAGCGCGCGCTCCCGGGCATGCTCGCCGCGGGCTGGGGCCGTGTGATCACAATCGCGTCCACCGCCGGGCTCACCGGCTATCCCTACGTCGCGGCCTATGTCGCGGCGAAGCACGGCGCGGTCGGCCTGATGCGCGCCCTGGCGCGGGAACTGGCGACGCGCGGCGTGACCGCCAACGCGGTATGCCCGGGCTATACGGAAACCCCGATGCTGGAAGTGAGCCTCGCCGACGTTGCCCGCCGCACCGGCCGTACGCCGGAGGCGATTCGCGCGGCCTTCCTCGCCGCCAACCCGCAGCGCCGATTCGTCATGCCCGATGAAGTGGCGGCGGTGGTTGCCTTCCTATGCGGGCCGGGCTCGGATGCGGTCACCGGCCAGGCCATCGCGGTCGCCGGCGGGGAGGTGATGTGATGCCGTCCGTGGCGCCGCTGCTGCAGGCCGAGCCGGCGACCCCCGAATCGGCCGCCGAGTCGCCCGACGCGCACCACGCGGAGCTGCGCCTGTGGCTGCGCCTGCTCACCTGCACCACGCTGATCGAGGGCGAGGTCCGCCGCCGGCTGCGCGAGCGTTTCAGCGTCACCTTGCCGCGGTTCGACCTCATGGCTCAGCTCGACCGCGTGCCGCAGGGTCTCACGCTGGGCGAGCTGTCGCGCCGGCTGATGGTCTCCAACGGGAATGTGACCGGCCTCGTGGAACGCCTCGCCGCCAGTGGCCATGTGCAGCGTCTGCCGCATGCTGAGGACCGGCGCGTGGTCTATGTCCGCCTCACGGACTCCGGCCGGGATGAGTTCACGGCCATGGCCCGTGCCCACGCCGACTGGATCGCGGAGCTGTTCGAGGACGTACCGGCCGCCGAGCGCGAGGCGCTGACGGCCGCTTTGGGGCGACTGAAGCGGGCGGTCCGCTCCACCGTCGCGCGGGAAGCGACATGAGCGCAGCACTCGCCGCGCTGCTTCCCGCCGGTTGGCCCCGTCCGCGCGGCTTTTCGCACGGCATGGCCGGCGTCGGGCGATTCGTCCTAATCGCCGGACAGATCGGCTGGGACACCGAGGGACGGCTCGCCGAAGGCTTCGTCGTCCAGACCGCGCAGGCCCTGCGCAACATCCTGGCGGTGCTGGCCGAGGCCGGCGGCCGGCCGGAGCATCTCGCGCGGCTCACCTGGTACGTCACCGACCTCGCCCTCTATCGCGCTGCCACCGGCGCCCTCGGCCCGGTCTGGCGCGAGCTGATGGGCAGCCACTACCCGGCGATGGCGGTGGTCGGCGTCACGGGTCTGGTGGAGCCTGGCGCGCTGGTTGAAATCGAGGCGATCGCTATAGTTCCCTGACGGGGAAGAACTATCCCCGGGTTCCACATAGTTCCACACACACTGATACGGGCCGAGCCGCGCTATCCTGCCCCGGCATGAACCGCATCGAACCCACCGACTCGCCGCTCCTCGGGCTGTCCCAGCGCATCCCGCCCAGCAACCTGCAGGCCGAGCAGGCGCTGTTGGGCGCGCTGCTCGCCAACAACAAGGCGTATGAGCGGGTATCGGACTTTCTGGCGCCCGACCATTTCGCCGATCCGGTGCACGGCCGGATTTTCGCCGCCATCGCGCGACGGCCGCGATCTTCTCGCTCGAGATGAGTGCAGAGCAGCTCGCCACCCGCC
>JAFKFJ010000196.1 GCA_017307335.1 Alphaproteobacteria bacterium
GTCGCCAGGCTTCTCGATGAACCTTTCCGAGAAGCTCCGGATGGCCGAGGCGCTCGCCGAACTCGGGGTCGACGTGATCGAGGCCGGCTTCCCGATCGCCTCACCCGGCGATTTCGAGAGCGTCCAAATGATTGCACGACAGTTGCGCGGCCCGGTCATAGCGGGCCTCGCCCGCGCCGCGCGGGGCGATATCCTGCGCGCGGCCGAGGCGGTGGCGCCCGCCGAGCGGCGGCGCATTCATACCTTTATCGGCACGAGCCCACTGCACATGCAGTACCAGTTGCGCATGCAGCCCGAGGAGGTGCTGGCCGCGGTCGCGGAGACCGTGGCGCTGGCGCGCAACCACAGCGACGACGTCGAGTGGTCCGGAATGGACGCGACCCGGTCCGAGCCCGATTTTCTCTGCCGCTGTGTCGAAGCCGCCATTCGTGCCGGTGCGACGACGATCAACCTCCCCGACACCGTCGGCTACGCGGTGCCCGAGGACATGCACCGCCTGTTCACCATGATCCGCGAGCGGGTTCCCGGGGCCGACGGCGTGATCCTGTCAACGCACAATCACAACGATCTCGGGCTCGCGGTCGCCAACACCCTCGCCGCCATCGGCGCCGGCGTGCGGCAGGTGGAGTGCACGATCAACGGCATCGGCGAGCGGGCGGGGAACGCCTCGCTGGAGGAGGCGGTGATGGCGATCCGCGTCCGCCAGGACGCGCTCGCCGTGCGCACCGGGGTCGAGGCGCAGCACATCCTGAAGACCTCGAAGCTGCTCGCCGCCATCACCGGCTTCGAGGTGCAGCCGAACAAGGCGATCGTCGGGCGCAACGCCTTCGCCCATGAGAGCGGCATCCACCAGGACGGCGTGCTGAAGAACGCCGCGACCTACGAGATCATGACGCCGGAGAGCGTGGGCTGGACCCGTTCATCGCTGGTCATGGGCAAGCATTCCGGCCGTGCCGCGTTTCGCGACAAGCTGGTGGCGCTGGGCTATGGCGAGCTGGGCGACAACGCGCTCAACGACGCGTTCCGCCGCTTCAAGGAACTCGCCGACCGGAAGAAGTCGGTCTACGACGAGGATATCGCGGCCCTGGTCGACGAGGAGATGCTGCGCGAGAACGACCGCATCCGCTTCGTCTCGCTCGACGTCCATGCCGGCTCCAAGGTGCGGCCGACGGCCGAGCTGGAGCTGGAGGTGGACGGCGCGGTGCTCTCCGCTCGGTCGAGCGGCGACGGGCCGGTGGACGCCACCTTCAACGCCATCCGCGCCTGCTTCGCGCATGACGCCACGCTGCGGCTGTTCTCCGTCGGCGCCGTGACCGAAGGCACCGATGCGCAGGCGCGCGTGACGGTGCGGCTGGAGGAGGGCGGCAAGATGGTGGACGGGCAGGGCGCGGACACCGACACGATCGTCGCCGCCGCCCGCGCCTATGTCCACGCGCTCAACAAGCTTCTCGTCAAGCGCGCGCGCGGCAAGCCGGCGGAGCTCGGAACCGCGATGTCGGCCTGACAGTGCGAACGCGGCGGGGCGGCGCGCGCGGTGCCGCCCTCCGTTAGTGCGCGGTGACGGCCCCGCCGACCGCACCCACGCCGGCGCCGATCAGCGCGCCGGTGGCGGGCTTGCCGCCGGTGAGGGCGGCCGCGCCGGCGCCGACGCCGGCCCCCAGCGCGCCGCCGGTCACGCCGCGGGTGAGGGGGTCGCTGCCGCAGGCCGCGAGCCCGAGAAGGCTCGCTGCGAGGGCTGCCGCCGCCAGCAGGCGGCGCGGATCGATCGTGCTCATCTGACACTCCGCGTTCATCACGTTCGACGAAGAATTACGCACGGGCGCGATTCGCCTGCGCGACGATAACGGCCGAGCCCCGGCTGAGGTTCCGCTTGTCGCGGAACGGGCGGGGCGCTAATCCGCCTCACCGCGACGCGAGGGATTGCTTCCGCATGCTAGCACGGCTGCTCGGGTTCATGTCGGCCGACATGGCCATCGACCTCGGCACCGCGAACACCCTCGTCTACGTCAAGGGGCGCGGCATCGTGCTCGATGAGCCGAGCGTCGTCGCCATCGCTGATGTCCGCGGCAAGAAGCAGGTGCTCGCGGTCGGTGAGGAAGCGAAAATGATGCTGGGTCGCACCCCCGGCAACATCTCCGCGATCCGCCCGCTGCGCGACGGCGTGATCGCGGATTTCGAGGTGGCGGAGGAAATGATCAAGCATTTCATCCGCAAGGTGCACAACCGCCGCAGCTTCGCGAGCCCGATGATCATCGTCTGCGTTCCCTCGGGCTCCACCGCCGTCGAGCGCCGCGCGATCCAGGAGAGTGCCGAGAGCGCCGGGGCGCGCAAGGTGCGGCTGATCGAGGAGCCGATGGCCGCCGCGATCGGCGCCGGCCTGCCGGTCACCGAACCCTCCGGCAGCATGGTCGTGGACGTGGGCGGCGGCACCACCGAGGTCGCGGTGATCTCGCTCGGCGGCATCGTCTATTCGCGCAGCGTGCGCGTCGGCGGCGACAAGATGGATGAGGCGATCATCAGCTACATCCGCCGCAACCATAACCTGCTGATCGGCGAAAGCTCGGCCGAGCGGATCAAGCTGGAGATCGGCGCCGCCGCACCCCCGTACGACGGCGACGAGGGGCCGCACCGCGAGGTCAAGGGCCGCGACCTGATGAACGGCGTGCCGCGCGAAGTCACGGTGAGCCAGCGGCAGATCGCCGAGAGCCTGACCGAGCCGGTGAGCGCCATCGTCGAGGCGGTGAAGGTGGCGCTCGAGAACACGCCGCCGGAGCTTGCCGCCGACATCGTCGACAAGGGCATCGTGCTCACCGGCGGCGGCGCGCTGCTGCACACGCTCGACCAGGTGCTGCGCGACGCCACCGGCCTGCCGGTGGTGGTCGCCGAGGACGCGCTGCAATGCGTGGCGCTCGGCACAGGCCGGGCGCTCGAGGAGATGAAGCGGCTCGGCAACGTGCTGACGACAATGTACTAGGCGCCGGTCCTGCGCAGCGGATTGCGGTTGGCACCGTGACGGCCTCGCCGCAATCTGGACGGTGCCCCAGGACGGGGTGCTCCAGAACGGGGCGCGCCAGAGAGGGGCGCGCGCGAACGACATGATCCGGCTCTCGATCCCGGTGCGGCAGGCGTTGGCGCGGCTCACGCTGCCGGTGCTGATCGCCGCCTCCTTCGTGCTCCTGCTCGTCGGCAAGGCCGACACGGTGCTGACCGAGCGCGCCCGCATGGCGCTCGCCGACGCGCTCGCCCCGCTCTACGGCGTGCTCGCCGCGCCGCTCGGCAACCTCCGCGCGGGCGTCGAGGAGGTGGGCGGGCTGTTCGAGCTGCGCAGCGAGAACGCGCGGCTGCGGGCGGAGAACGAGCGGCTGCGGCAGTGGCAGTCGGTGGCGCTGGCGCTGGAGGCGGAGAACGCGGCGCTGAAGGCGAACCTGCATTGGATCCCCGATCCGGCGGTGAACTACGTCACCGCCCGCGTCGTCGCCGATGCCGGCGGCGTCTATGCCCGTGCCGTGCTGCTCTCCACCGGCCCGCATGCGCGCATCGCCAAGGGGCAGATCGCGCTCGACGACCGCGGCCTGGTCGGGCGCGTCACGGAGCGCGGCACGCGCAGCGCGCGGGTCCTGCTGATCACCGACATCAACAGCCGCATTCCGGTGCGGCTGGAACGCAGCCGGGGTCAGGCGATCCTGGTCGGCACCAACGGCCCGCGCCCGCGACTTATGTACTGGACCGAGGGGCAGGCGCCGCAGGACGGCGAGCGGGTGGTGACCAGCGGCGAGGCGAACGCCTTCCCCTCCGGGCTGCCGGTCGGAACCGTGCGGATCAGCGAGCAGGGCGCGGTGGAGGTGGAGCCTGCGGCCCGGCTCGATCGGCTGCAGATCGTACGCATCTTCGACTATGGCGGCCACGGCATCGTCCCGCCGGAGGGCGTGGTCCCGCGCCCGCAGGGCATGGACCGGCACCGCTAGCCATGGAACGGCTCCCCGGCATCCGGCCGCGCGAGAGCCTCCTGCGCCGGCTGGACATGGCGGCGCGCTGGAGCTTTCCGGCCACCACCACGGCGCTGCTGCTGCTCGCGGCGGCCGCGCCGCTCGGTCTGCCGGGACAGGGGGAGTTGCAGGCCGCGATCGCGCTCGCCTGCGTCTATTTCTGGTCGCTGTTCCGCCCCGCGTCGCTCCCGCCGGTGGTCGTGTTCGCGATCGGCCTTCTCGCCGACCTGCTGAGCTTCGGTCCGCCGGGGGTGGGCGTCCTCACGCTGCTCCTCGTGCACGGGCTCGCCATGCGGTGGCGGCGCGTGCTGGTGCGGCAGAGCTTCCTGCTGGTGTGGCTCGCCTTCGTGGGCGTCGCCGCCGGCGCCGCGGCGCTGGAATGGGCGCTGACCTCGGTGCTGACCTTCCGCCTGCTGCCGCCCGCGCCGGGGTTCTTGCAGGCGGCGCTGACCGCCGGCCTCTACCCCGCCCTGGCGACGCTGCTGACGCGCGCGCACCAGTCGCTCGCCGCCCCCGAGCGGGCCTGAGCGGCGATGCGGCGGGATCGGGAGCGCAAGGGCGTCTTCACCCGCCGGGCGCTGCTGATCGCCGGGGCCGAGCTGACCGCGTTCGGGGCGCTGGCCGCCAAGCTCTATCAGGTGCAGGTCGCCGAGGGGGCGAAATACCGCACGCTCGCCGAGAGCAACCGCATCAGCGTCCGCCTGATCGCCCCGCCCCGCGGGCGCCTGCTCGACCGGTTTGGCGTGCCGGTCGCCGCCAACAACCAGAACTGGCGCGCGCTGCTGATCGCCGAGCAGGCCGAGAGCGTCGGCGCCACCCTGGATGCCTTCGCCCGCCTCGTGCCGCTCGCCGACCACGAGCGCGCGCGGATCGAGCGTGACGTGCGCCGCCATCGCCGTTTCATCCCCGTCACCGTGCGCGAGTTCCTGACCTGGGAGGAGATGGCGCGCATCGAGGTGAACGCCCCCGACCTGCCGGGCATCGTCGTCGATGTCGGCACCACGCGACGCTATCCGTTCGGCCCCGCGCTCGCGCATGTCGTCGGCTATGTGGCGCCGCCGAGCGAGGCCGACATGGGCGAGGACCCGATGCTGTCGCTGCCCGGCATCCGTGTCGGCCGCGCGGGGATGGAGAAATACCACGAGCCGCGGCTGCGCGGCCGTGCCGGCGCGGTGCAGCTTGAGGTGAACGCGGTCGGGCGGGTGATCCGCGAACTCGACCGGCAGGAGGGCACGCCCGGCACCGACGTGCGCCTGACCATCGACGCCACGCTGCAGCAGCAGGTGCTCGGGCATCTGGGCGAGGAGAGCGCCAGCGCCGTCGTGCTCGATGCGCGCAACGGCGCGGTGCTGGCGATGGCCACCAACCCCTCGTTCGACCCGAGCCTGTTCAATTCCGGCGTGTCGCAGGCGCAGTGGCTGCAATGGACCAGCAACCGGCGCGCGCCGCTGATCAACAAGGCGGCGGCGGGGCTCTATGCGCCCGGCTCGACGTTCAAGATCGTGGTGGCGATGGCGGGGCTGGAGGCGCGGGCGATCTCGCCGGGCGACCGCATCAACTGCCCCGGCTATCTCGACCTCGGCGACACCCGGTTCCACTGCTGGAAGCGCGGCGGGCACGGGCTGCTTGACCTGCGCAATGGCATCAAGAACAGCTGCGACGTCTTCTTCTATGAAGTCGCGCGGCGCACCGGCATCGACCGCATCGCGGCGATGGCCAACCGCTTCGGGCTCGGCGTGCCGTTGGAGATCGAGCTGGCCGGCGCGCGCAGCGGCTTCATCCCGACGCGCGAATGGCGCATCGCGCAGGGCAAGGCATGGAACATCGGCGACACCATCGTCGCCGGCATCGGCCAGGGCTTCCTGCAGGTGACGCCGCTGTCGCTCGCGGTGATGGCGGCGCGCATCGCCACCGGCCGGGCGGTGCAGCCCCACCTCACGCTCGCCGTCGGCGGCGTCGAGGAGCCGGACAACAGCGCCGATGCGTGGCCCTCGATGGGCCTCTCCGCGCACGCGATGAACATCGTGCGCGAGGGCATGTGGGCGGTGGTGAACGAGCAGAACGGCACCGCGCCGATCGCGAAGCTGCCGCTGCCGGACGTGCAGATGGCGGGCAAGACGGGTTCCTCGCAGGTGCGCCGCGTGTCGCGCGAGCAGCGGGAGCATGGGTTCAAGTCCGAGACGCTGCCGTGGGAGTTCCGGCCGCACGCGCTGTTCGTGGCGTTCGCACCCACCGACCGGCCGCGCTACGCCTGCGCGGTGGTGGTCGAGCACGGCAATGCGGGCGCCGCCGCGGCCGCGCCGGTCGCGCGCGACATCATGGTCGACGTGCTGACCCGCGACCCCGCCAACCGCCGCCAGCCGCCGCCGGACCGCGTGGCACAAGGCAGCCCGGCGTGACGCCGCGCGCGGCCCCTGCGCGCGTCGGTGCGCCACGCCGCCCCCATGCCCCTCGCCGCGTCATGGCGGGGTGCGTCCCGGCCATGACCGACGCGGCGCCGCGCAACCCGCCGCCCCCCGCATGAGCATTCTCGAGCGCCGGCTCATCCGCGAGCCCTCCTTCGGCCTCACCGGGAAGCTGTTCCAGGTGAGCTGGGGCTTCGTGCTGCTGCTGTGCGCGCTCGCGGCCGTCGGCTACGCCGCGCTCTATTCCGCCGGCGGCGGGGCGGAGCCGTACGCCTCGCGCCACGCCCTTCGCTTCGCCTTCGGCCTCATGCTGATGCTGTGCATCGCGCTGGCCGACATCCGCTTCATCGCGCGCCTCTCCTGGCCGGCCTACGTGGTGGGGGTCGCGTTGCTGGTGCTGGTGGCGCACATGGGCCATGTCGGCAAGGGCGCGCAGCGGTGGATCGAGCTCGGGGGCATGCAGTGGCAGCCGAGCGAGTTCATGAAGCTGGCGCTCGTCATGGCGCTCGCCGCCTGGTTCCATCAGGCGTCGTGGGAACGGGTGGGCAACCCGCTGTTCCTGATCCCGCCGGTGATCGTGGTGCTGGTCCCGGTCGGCATGATCCTGAAGGAGCCGAATCTCGGCACCGCGGTGATCACCGCCGTTGTCGGCGCCTCGGTGTTTCTCGGCGCCGGGCTGCGCTGGTGGAAGATCGCGATCGTGCTCGCGGCCCTCGGCGCGGCGGCGCCGCTCGCTTATGCGCATCTGCACGACTACCAGCGCGCCCGGATCACGACCTTCCTCAACCCCGAAAGCGACCCGCTCGGCACCGGCTACAACATTATCCAGTCGAAGATCGCGCTCGGCTCGGGCGGGATGTGGGGCAAGGGGTTCATGCAGGGCACGCAGAACCACCTGAACTTCCTGCCCGAGAAGCAGACCGACTTCGTGTTCACCATCATCGCCGAGGAGTTCGGGCTGGTCGGCAGCCTCGCGGTGCTGGCGCTGCTGTGCCTGATCACGCTCGCGGCGATGGCGATGGCGCTGCGCTGCCGCCACCAGTACGGGCGGCTGGTGGCGCTCGGCGTTTCTGTGAACTTCTTCATGTATGTCTTTGTAAATGTGGCAATGGTGATGGGCGCCATCCCCGTGGGCGGGGTGCCGCTGCCGCTCGTCTCACACGGCGGGTCCGCCACGATCATGGTGATGGTGGGCTTCGGCGTGCTGATGTCGGCCTATGTCCATCGCGACGCGGAATTCGGCGACGCCGAGCGGGACGTTTAGTCTTGCTGTGTCATAAGAGGCTTGTACGGCTCGGCATCTGGTGTGTAGGGATGGCGATTCCCACCCGCGGAGGCTGGGTGTGGGTCTTTCATCCGACAGGCGGGGCAACGAATCACGATTGGCGGCCTACGTCGAGGGTCTGACGAGGGCATTGGGTCACGCCGATCGCGCGGGCCCGTTCCGCTCGTATTGTGTCGGCCTACTCCTGCCGGGGGACCGCAAGAGCGTCGAGCCGATGGCCGCGTGCGTGGCACCCGAGCGGGCGCAGGCGGCGCACCAGTCGCTGCATCACTTCATCGCCAAAGCCGAATGGTCGGACGATGCCGTTCTGACCGCGGTGCGGTCTCACGTGCTGCCGGTCATGCAGCGGCACGGCAAGATCCGCGGCTGGATGATCGACGATACCGGCGTTCCCAAGAAGGGCACGCACTCAGTCGGC
This sequence comes from Alphaproteobacteria bacterium, assembly GCA_017307335.1. Classification (GTDB taxonomy): domain Bacteria; phylum Pseudomonadota; class Alphaproteobacteria; order Acetobacterales; family Acetobacteraceae; genus JAFKFJ01. Next base: position 8,095 of record JAFKFJ010000196.1, read on the forward strand.
GTGGCGAGGCAGTATTGCGGCCGGCTTGGCAAGCAGGACAATTGCCAGGTGGCGGTTACGCTGTCGGTCGCCGGCGACAATGCCAGCTTGCCAATCGCCCATCGGCTGTATCTGCCACAGGCCTGGGCCGATGACCCGGCGCGGCGCACCCGTGCTGGGGTGCCGAACGACGTCGCGTTCCTGACCAAGCCGCAGATCGCGCTTGCACAGATCCGTGCCGCTTTGGAGGCCGGTGTGCCGCCGGCGCCAGTGCTGGCCGACGCCGGATACGGCGTGGACACCGACCTCCGCGACGGCATCACCGAGCTTGGCTTGCGCTACATCGTCGGCATCCAGTCCTCGGCCAGCCTCTGGCCGCCGGGCGCCGGGCCCCTGCCCCCCAAGCCTTGGAGCGGTCGCGGCAGGCCACCCTCGTTGCTGCAGCGCACGGCGGAGCATCAACCGCTCGCGGCCAAGCAGGTGGCCACCACTCTGCCCAGGCGCGGCTGGCGCAAAGTGACTTGGCGCGAGGGCAGCAACGCCCCGCTCGCCTCGCGCTTCGCCGCGTTGCGCGTCCGTGCCGCGCACCGCGACTATTGGCGAGCCACGCCGCGGCCCGAGGAATGGCTGCTCATCGAATGGCCGGCGAGCGAGCCGGAGCCGACCAAATACTGGCTCGCCACGCTGCCCGAAACCACCACGCTGCGCGTCCTCGTCAACCTGGCCAAACTGCGCTGGCGCATCGAGCGCGACTACCAGGACCTCAAGCAGGAACTCGGCCTCGGTCACTACGAAGGCCGCGGCTGGCGAGGTTTCCATCACCACGCCACGCTTTGCATCGCCGCATACGGCCTTCTGGTCGCAGAACGGGCGGCGATTCCCCCCTCAGCAGAGTGGCGACCGCCATCTCTCCCGGCACCTGCCCTACCCGAAAGCTACCGACCCCGAGGCGCTGCCGATCCGGCCTGAACGTCACGTCGCCACCTCGATGACCACCCTGCGCATTGCCATTGCCCGTGCGCTCGCCCGCCGTCTACGGCGCTGCCCATGCGGTCAGCGGCTGCAAAGCAGCAAGCATCTTGTGACACGGTAAGACTAGGTCTCGAAGCGCATCCCGTCCGCGGCGATCGTCCACCCGCGTGCCTCGGCCTCGGCGCGCTCGGCCGAGTCGGCGAGCAGGACCGGATTGCTGTTGTTGATGTGGATCAGCACCTTGCGCCGTACCCCGAGCCCGGCGAAGGCGGCGAGCGTGCCGGCGGGGCCGGTCTGGCTCATGTGCCCCATGCGCCGGCCGGTTTTGGTGCCGACGCCGGCGGTGATCATCTCGTCGTCGCGCCACAGCGTGCCGTCGAAGAAGACGAGGTCGGCGCCGCGCAGCCGCGCGCCCAGCCAGTCCGGGAATTCAGCGCAGCCGGGGATGAAGAATGCGCGCGATCGCCCGTCGCCGATCGCGATCCCGACCGTCGTGCCGTCGGCGATGATCGGCGGGTCCTCGCCCGGCCGCTCGGCGTAGAGCGGCGTCTTGCCCGGCACCGCGAACAGCTCCGCGGTGAGCCCGGATTCGGTGCCATCGGGACGGGCGAGGGGGAAGGGGCGGTCAAGAGCAACGGTGCGGCGGGCCACGAGGTCGCGGCCCAGCACCTCGAAAATGGGGTTCGCCTCGAGCACATCCATGACCGGCGCTGCGCCCCAGACGGTGAAGGCGTGGCGCTCGCGCAGGACAAGCAGGCCGGCGATGGCATCGACGTCGCCGCCGGTCAGCACGACCCCCGCAATCGGTGAATGCCGCGGGCCGTCCGCCGGATGAAGTGATGGCGTAGCCTCGATCTGCTGACGCAGATCTGGCGAGGCATTCAACAGGAAAAACGTCTTACCGTCGGCGCTGACGGCGAGGCTGGCCTGGGTTCGCGCTGGTGCCTGGGGATCTCCATGCCGCGCCCGCCGGCACGCGGGCGCGTTGGAGTTCCACTGGGGGAACCCTCCCCCGGCCGCGGCCCCGAGGACAATCATCAGCATCGGCAGGGCGCCCGGACGGGGATCGCTGCGACACCGCCGAAGCGGTGCCGTCGCGAGGAGTTACTTCACGCGGGCGCAGGCGTAGCAGTTGATTTCGCCGCCCAGCGCGATCTCGACGATCTTCGGGGTCTTCCAGCTCATGTCGGCATTCCTCCGTTGTTGCCCGAACGCCGGGCACGGTCTCAGGGTATCGCCCAAGCCCGCTGCCGGTCAAGCGGGCCGGCAGGTGTGCCCGCGATCGGTTCTGCCAATCGCGTCATCAGACGAACCAATCATTATGCTCGCGCACTACTTTGCACTGGCAAGCATCGTGTAATCGAGCCAGACTATCACCGGCTGCGGGCTCCGTGCGAGCTGCATGGCAGGGGAGGAATCACCATGAACGTGTCCGGCGCTGCGGCGCAGGCATCCGGCGGGCTGCTCAGTCGGGACCGCATCGTCGCCGGTCCGGGCTTCAACCGATGGCTGGTCCCACCGGCGGCGCTCGCGATCCATCTTTGCATCGGCATGGCCTATGGGTTTTCGGTGTTCTGGCTGCCGATGGCCCGCCAGCTGCCGAACGTTGACGCTGCGGCCTGCGCCGGTCAGGGCTTTCTCGATGAACTGGTGACGACCTCCTGCAACTGGTCGGTGCCGGCGCTGACGCACATCTTCGAGACCTTCATTGCCGTGCTGGGCATCTCCGCGGCGATCTGGGGCGGCTGGCTGGAGCGCGCCGGGCCGCGCCGTGCCGGAGTGATCGCCGCGCTGTGCTGGGGCGGCGGCATGATGATCGGCGGCGTCGGCGTGGCACTGCACCAGTTGTGGCTGGTCTATCTCGGCTGCGGCCTGATCGGCGGCGTCGGCCAGGGGCTCGGCTACATCACGCCGGTCTCGACGCTGATCAAGTGGTTTCCCGATCGGCGCGGCATGGCGACCGGGTTCGCGATCATGGGTTACGGCGGCGGGGCGATGATCGGCGCGCCGCTCGCCGTCTGGCTCATGGCCCGCTTCACGCATGACGGCGTGCCCGGCGTCGCGCGCACGCTCGGCGTTATGGGCGCGATCTATCTGGTGGTGATGGCAATCGGCGCGTTCGGCTTCCGCGTCGCACCGGAGGGCTGGCTGCCGGAGGGCTGGAGCCCGGGCGCAGCGGCGAGCCACCCGATGATCACGCCGCACCACGTGCATCTGAACCGGGCCTGGCGGACGCCGCAGTTCTGGCTGATCTGGGGCGTGCTCTGCCTGAATGTCACCGCGGGCATCGGCGTGATCTCGATGGCGAGCCCGATGCTGCAGGACGTGTTCGGAGCGCGCCTCGTCGGCGTCGACGCCGCGACGGCGATCAACGCCGGGCAGCGCGCCGCCATCGTCGCCGCGGCGGCGGGGCTCGTCGGATTGATCAGCCTGTTCAACAGCGTCGGGCGGATTTTCTGGGCGTCGCTGTCCGACCAGCTCGGGCGCAAGAACACCTATTACGCGTTCTTCGTGCTGGGCATCATTCTCTACTGCCTGCTGCCCACCTGGGGGCACCTCGGGCTGCCCGGGCTGTTCGTTGCGTCGATCTGCGTCATCCTCAGCATGTATGGTGGCGGCTTCTCAACCGTGCCGGCCTATCTCGCCGACATCTTCGGCACGCAGATGGTGGGCGCGATCCATGGCCGCCTGATCACCGCGTGGTCGGTTGCGGGCGTGGTCGGGCCGGCGCTGATCGCCGGTGTGCGGCAGGTCCAGATCGACCACGGCGTCCCGCACGCGCTGGTCTACGACCGCACGCTCTACATCATGGCGTTCCTGCTGCTCTGCGGACTGGTCTGCAACGCGCTGGTGCGGCCGGTCAATCCGAAGCACTGGATGACGCCCGAGCAACTGGCGCGCGAGCGTTCCCTGCAGCATGAAGTCGCGGCGACACGGGAGGCCCGCAGCGCCGCGCGCGGGCAGTTCGGGTTTGGTGGCGGGCTCGCCTGGCTCGGCGTGGGCGTTCCGTTCGCGATCGGGCTCCTGATCGCGCTGCAGAAGGCGGCGGCGTTGTTCTAAAGCACGATGACCGGAGGCGGAATCGCCGGAGGTCTGAATCATGCTCTCAAATCAAAGAGCTAGAACGGGTTGGGTGAGCGCGAGTGAACTCATCCCGTTCTAGTCGATCGGGACAAGCCGGGTGAGCCGGCTCGGCGACAGCTCGGCGAGGTAGAGCCGCCCCGCCGGGTCGCCCCAGATGCCGTGCGCGCCGTTCAGCACCGGCCGGCAGCGGCCGAGCAGCGTGCCGTTGGGGGCCAGCAGCGCCAGCCGTGGCACCTGATCGCTGACCAGCACGTTGCCGGCGGCATCGACGAAGATGTCCATCGGACGGGCGAAGCCGCGCCACGCGGCGAGGAAGCCGCCCTCGGCGGTGAAGCACTGCACGCGGTCGTTCTCGCGGTCGGCGACGAGCACCCGGCCCTCATCGGTCAGGTGTACGGCATGCGGGGTCGCGAACTGCCCCGGCCCGTCGCCGGGCACGCCCCACGTGCCGAGCGGCGTGCCGTCGGCCGCGAAGCGATGCACGCGGCTCGCGCCATAGCCGTCGGCGACATAGACCGTGCCCGACGGCGCCACGGCGACGCCGCTCGGGTGGTTGAACGGCGCATCCGGCCGGTGCCGCGCCCCCAGGCCGCCGGCGCGCCGGCCATTGCGGTCGAACACGATGATCTCGTGGGCATCGCGGTCGGCCACGTAGAGCCGGTCGTCCGGCCCGCATGTGAGCATGTGCCCGTCCGCGATCGCCTCGCCGCCCCAGGCTGCCAGCCGCCTTCCGTCGGGCGCGAGTTCGATCACGGCCGGCAGGTCGGGGTCGAGGGTGCTGTCGTGCCGCAGCAAAACGAACACATGGCCGCGCGAGTCGCAGACCACGTCGCTCACCAGCGCCCGGCCGGGGTCGATCTCGCCCCATGGGCGCTCGACGCGGTAGTGCGTGGTGCCGAGCGCCACCCGCAGCATCCCCTCCGCCATCGCCTCGCTCCGTGGTGCCGCAAGGCAGCTTGCGCGGCGGCGCTCGCGCCCGTCAAACTCGGCCTGCGGGCGAGGGAGGCGGGCGAGGGAGGCGGGGATGGATCTGGGTCTGCGTGGCCGCAAGGCGCTGGTCACGGGTGGCACGAAGGGGATCGGCCGGGCGATCGCCGAGCATCTTGCGGCGGAGGGTGCCGCGGTGGCGCTCTGCGCGCGCAATGCCGCGGAGGTGGCGGAGACGGTCGCGCATCTGCGCGGAATGGGTGCGCCGGCGGCCGGCAGCGCGGTGGACGTGACCGACGCGGCGGCGCTGAAGGCGTGGGTCGCGGCCGCCGCCGCCGAACTCGGCGGGCTCGACATCGTCATCCCCAACGTGAGCGCACTGGCGATCAGCAGCGACGAGGCCGGCTGGCGGGCCGGGTTCGAGACCGACCTGATGCACACGGTGCGCACGGTCGATGCGGCGATGCCGTTCCTGGAGAAGTCCGACGCCGGGTCGATCGTGATCGTCTCCAGCGTCTCGGGCCGCGAGATCGACTTCGCCGCCGGTCCCTACGGCGCGTTCAAGGCGGCGCTGATCCACTACGCGCAGGGGCTCGCCTTCAACCTGGCGGGCAAGGGCATCCGCGCCAATTCGCTCTCGCCCGGCAACGTGTATTTCGCGGGGGGCGTGTGGGAGAAGATCGAGCAGGGCATGCCGGACCTGTTTGCCCGTGCCCTCGCGCTGAACCCCACCGGGCGGATGGGACGGCCGGAGGAAATGGCGCGGGCGGCGGTGTTCCTGGCGAGCCCGGCGGCGAGCTTCATCACCGGCGCCAACCTGGTCGTCGACGGCGCGTTGACGCGGGGCGTGCAGTTCTGAGGGTGGCCCGGCGCCGAGGGGGCCGGCGAGGTTAGCGATCTGTTCAGGCATGCGGCCGACTCTGGCCGCGCGCCGCCTCGGTGCATGTCACCGAGTTTCACCGCCGGTGCCTTGAGCGGCGCGTGCAGATGCACGATGAACGGGAACGAGCGGCCGGGCCGCCGCGTCAGGATCCTCTGCCTTTGCTTGCCGCGATGGGGTGCGCATGGACGATCGTTCGACGCCGGCGCGGCTGATCCGCACCGAGGCCGAGGCGCTGGCTGTCGCGGCGGAGTTCCGCGCGAGCCTCGCCGAGGGCGCGGCGGAGCGTGACCGCCACCGCCGGCTGCCGCTGGCCGAGGTGGCGGCGCTGTCACAGAGCGGGCTCTGGGCGATCACGGTGCCGCGCGAGCATGGCGGTGCCGATGTCGGCTATGCGGCGCTGGCCGAGGTCGTGGCGCGGCTCGCCGAGGGCGATTCCTCCGTCGCCCAGATCCCGCAGAACCATTTCTCGACGCTGGAGACGCTGCGCCACATCGCGCCCGCGCCTGTGCAGCGCGAGTTCTTCGCCCGGGTCCTGGCGGGCGCGCGGTTCGGCAATGCCGAGGCCGAGCGCGGGCCGCCCGCGATGCTGCGGCCGGCCGAGACCGGCTTCCGTCTCGACGGGCGGAAGGCCTACTGCACCGGCGCACTGTTTGCGCACTTCGTCACCGTCACCGCCCGCGACGCGGAGGGCCGTGCCGTGGTCGCGATCGTCGAGCGCGATGCGCCGGGGCTGACGCTGCTCGACGACTGGTCGGGGATGGGCCAGCGCACGACGGCGAGCGGCACGGCGATTCTCGACGCGCTTGCCGTGCCGGCGGCGCGTGTCCTGCCGCTGTGGCAGGCATCGGCGCGGCGCACGACGATCGGGGCGCTCGCGCAACTACTGCACGCCGCGATCGACCTTGGCATTGCCCGCGCGGCGCTGGCGGAAACGGCGCGCTTCGTGCACGAGCGCAGCCGGCCATTCGCCGATGCCGGCGTGCCGCGCGCCGCGGACGACCCGCTGCTGGTCGTGCGCTTCGGCCAGGTGCAGACCCGCGTGCACGCGGCCGAGGCGATGCTGGCGCGCGCGGCCGCCAGCCTCGATGCGGCGCGCAATGCGGCCGACGAGACCGCCTGCAGCGCCGCCTCGATCGCGGTCGCGGAGGCGAAGGTGCTGACCACGGAGGCGGCGCTGGCAGCCGCGGACGCGCTGTTCGAGCTGGCCGGCACGCATGCCACGCTCGCCTGCTACAATCTCGACCGCTACTGGCGCGACGCGCGCACGCACACGCTGCATGACCCGATCCGCTGGAAGCATCACGCCATCGGCGACTGGCATCTCAACGGCGCAGCGCCCCCGATCCGGTCCTATCTCTGATCCGGCCGCAGCCCCGGCACGCGACGTCGCGGCGCGTGGAAATCCGCTTGCTCCGCACCGCCGCCGCGTCTATGGGCCAACCCGGTCGCACGGCGCCTTGGCCGGGCTGCGCGGCCCCGGCAGCCGCCGGCGCGCAACGAACCTCAGGGATCACATGAACCCGCGATCTAGCAGCCAGCCCTCGGAGAGCCATGGTCGGTGCTTTGCGTCCGACGTGACCTCACCGCTGGGTTGGATCATCGCCCGGGACGAGCCTGTGACCGCCAAGGTCTTCGCGCGCATGCGCTGACCACGCGGCCAAGCCCTCCCGGGCTCGAGCAACCGCTTGAGCCGAAGGAGGCGCCGATGGCCGCCCTCTGCATCCTCCCCGTGTTTCCCGCCGTGTTTCCCGGCCCCCACGCGGGGCAACGCCGCCTTGTCGTCCGGCGCCGCTTCCCGTCGGCCGCCGCGGCGCGGTGGCACTGACGCGCCGCGCCCAATCGCATCGACGATGAGGAAGGACGCGACGATGAGCGTCACCCGTGCCATGAACCCGCCCGCGGTTCTGGATGCCGCCCCTAGCGGCGACATCGAGGGCGCGCTGGGCACCATCCGCCAGCACGACGTTGCCGCCCGGTGCGGCTGGCGCCGCCGCGTCATGACGCTGCTGGCGATTCTCGGCCCCGGCCTGATCGTGATGGTCGGCGACAACGACGCCGGCGCCTTCGCGACCTATGCCCAGGCCGGGCAGGACCATGGCACCGCGCTGCTGTGGACGCTGCTGCTGCTGGTGCCGGTGCTGTATGTGAACCAGGAGATGGTGTTGCGCCTCGGCGCGGTGAGCGGGGTGGGGCACGCGCGCCTGATCCTGGAGCGGTTCGGCCGCTTCTGGGGCGCGTTCAGCGTGATCGACCTGCTGCTGCTCAACGCGCTGACCATCGTCACCGAGTTCATCGGCATCAGCCTGGCGCTCGACTATCTCGGCGTCTCCAGGCTCGCGGGGGTCACGATCGCCGCGGCGCTGACCGTGCTGGCGGCGAGCACCGGCAGTTTCCGGCGCTTCGAGCGGTTCGCGCTGACGCTTTGCGCCGGCACGCTGCTGCTGGTGCCGATCTTCCTCCTGGCGCACCCGCCGCTCGGCGTGCTCGCGCGCGACTTCGCAATTCCGCGCTGGCCGGCGGGCAACCCCGCCGACGTGATGCTGCTGGTGATCGGCATCGTCGGCACCACCGTCGCGCCGTGGCAGATGTTCTTTCAGCAGAGCTACGTGATCGACAAGCGCATCACGCCGCGCTTCCTGAACTACGAGCGCGCCGATCTCTGGATCGGCATCGTCGTGGTGGTCCTTGGCGCGGCGGCAATGATGGCGTTCTGCGCGGCGGCGTTTTCCGGGACGCCGGAAGCCGGGCAGTTCTCTGACGTGCGGGGCGTCGCCGCCGGGCTGGGACGGCATGTCGGCCACGGCGCGGGCGTCCTGTTCGCATTGGCGCTGATCGACGCGAGCGTGATCGGCGCCGCGGCGGTGTCGCTGGCCAGCGCCTATGCGATCGGCGACGTGCTGTCGCTGGGCCATTCGCTGCATCGCAGGCCGGCCGAGGCGGTCGGCTTCCACGTCGTCTATGCCGGGCTGATCGCGGCGGCGGCGGCGCTGGTGCTGATGCCGGGGGCGCCGCTCGGGCTCATCACCGCCGCCGTGCAGACGCTGGCCGGCGTGCTGCTGCCCTCGGCGTCGGTGTTCCTGCTGCTGCTCTGCAACGACCCGGCGGTACTGGGACCGTGGGTGAACGGGCGGTGGCTGAACCTGTTCACCGGCGCGGTCGTCGCGGTGCTGGTGCTGCTCTCGCTCGTGCTCACCGCGGCGGTGCTGTTTCCGGCCATCGGCGGCGGCGCGTTCGCGTGGACGCTGGGCCTCGGGCTTGCCGCTTCGGCGCCGCTGGCCTGCATTGCCCTCCGCCGCCGTCGCACGGAGCGACCGGCGGCGGAGCCAGCCGAACGGGCCACGTGGCGCATGCCGCCGCTGCCCACGCTGCCGCCCGCGGTGCTGTCGCCCGGCGCGCGACTCGGGCTGCTGGTGTTGCGCGCCTACCTCATCGGCGCCTGTCTGCTGGTGGCGCTGCGCGTGGCGCAGTTGGCTCTGGGGAAAGGATGAATCGTATTCCCCGGCACTGAACGTACTTCGGGACGATAGCCGCTTCTGCGGCGTGCTATCGCCTCGCCGACGGCCTCAGACGAACAGCGGCCCGTCCGTGATGCCGAGCAGGTGCTGCCCCACCAGCTCGAAATTGGCGCGCCGCCCCTGGACCTGCTGGGCGACGGCGTGGATGTCGCGCAACCGCCGCTCGAAGGGATTGGCGTCGAAGATCGCGGAGGCCCCGGCCTCGTGATAGATCAGGTCGGCGACGGCGACGGCCTCCTGGATGGCGAAAGTCGAGGCCATGCGGATGCCCAGCGCGTGCTCGCTCCGCAGTGCTCCGCCCGCCTCGAACTCGGCGTACATCTCGCTCAGCGTCGTCAGCAGCAGCGCACGGGCGGCGCGCAGGCGGGCGGTGGAGTGGCCGAGCAGGCTTTGGATCGCGGCGTTCTGGGCCAGCGGCCGGCGCAGGCCGCGCGGGGTCTTTTCGGTGGCCAGCGCCATGAAGCTCTGCAACATCGCCCGCGCGATGCCGAGCGCCACCCCGCCGAACGCGCCCGGGTAGAGCTGGATCAGCGGCAGACGGTAGAGCGGCGCCGGATGCGGCGCCGGGACGGCGCGGTCCAGGGTGGCGTCCTCGGGCACGAACAGGTCGTCCACCGCGTAGCTGTCGCTGCCGGTGCCGCGCAGCCCTACCACCCGCCACGGATCGGTCACCTGGGCGGCGGTGCGGGGGAAGAGGAAGGTGATCACCGGCGCATCCGGCCCCTCGGCGACCGGGCAGTGGCCGCCCAGCAGGGTGGAATGGCGCAGCCCGCTGGCGAACATCCAGCGCCCGCTGATGCGCCAGCCACCGGCGACCGGGCGCGCGAGGCCGCTCGCCCCGGCGCCCCAGGCCAGCACCGCCTCCGGCGTGCCGAACAGCCGGCGGGCACTCTCCGCTGAAAGGTGCGCGGCACTGACCGCGCAGCCGGCGGCCTGACCGACGCACCAGGCCGTGCTCGCGTCGGCCTCGGCCAGCGCCTCGGTGATCTGCATCAGCGTGGCCGGGGCGACCTCGGCGCCGTCGAGCTCCCGCGGCATGGTGAGGCGGAACATGCCGGCCGCGTGCAGGGCGGCCAGCACGTCCGGCGGCAGCGCGCGTTCCTGTTCGATTCGCGGCGCGGCCTCGGCCAGAAGCGGCTGCAAGGCCCGTGCCCGGGCCAGCGGGGTGGCGCCCGCGGCGTGCGGCTGATCGTTCATCCGCCGAGACTAGCAGCCACGCCGCTGCGCGCCAGCCCGCCCGCCGCCGAGTCGCCCGCACCCTTGACGGAACCGCAGGCGCGCCGACGTGATGGTTGTTGCCCGACACGGGGTGCAAACCCCGGCGCGTCGCTGCGTTACAGCAGCGTTCCGGCCGGCTTTGGTCCGGGTTTTATACGGTGGTCATATTAAGTCGCTTCAATGCATCGAGGGCGCGCGCGCTTTCTCGTAGCCCTCGGTTGCACATTGCTCCATCATCGGCGCAAAGCGATTGGCGCCGTTGAGCGGGCGTTAAGGATGCCCGACGGGTGCGCCAAGATGGGGAGGGCCAGGAGAGTTCGGTTTTGGCTGAGAGGAGAGTCGTGCATGCCCCTCGATTCTGTCCGTGACCGCTTCGCGAAGATCTACGAGTCTCGTCGCGAAACCGAGATGCCGCTCGAGGAGTATCTCCGGCTCTGCAGCCGCGACCCTGGCACGTATGCCTCCGCCGCCGAGCGCCTGCTGCGTGCGATCGGCGAGCCGGAAATCGTCGATACCGCGCGCGACCAGCGACTCGGGCGGATCTTCGGCAACCGCACGATCGCGCGCTACCCCGCCTTCAGCGAGTTCTATGGCATGGAGGAGACGATCGAGCGCATCGTCGGCTTCCTGCGCCACGCCAGCCAGGGTCTCGAGGAGCGGCGGCAGATCCTCTATCTGCTGGGCCCGGTGGGCGGCGGAAAGTCGTCGCTGGCGGAGCGCATCAAGGCCCTGATGGAGAAGGAGCCGATCTACGTGCTCAAGGCGGGCAATGAGGTCAGCCCGCTGTTCGAAAGTCCGCTTGGCCTGTTCGCGAGCGAGGAAATGAGCGCGGCGGTGGGCGAGCAATACGGCATCCCGGCGCGCGCGATCCGCGGGCCGATGAGCCCGTGGGCGGCGAAGCGGCTGGAGGAGTTCGAGGGCGATATCGGCCGCTTCACGGTCGTGCGGATGATGCCCTCGCGCATCCGGCAGGTCGCGATCGCCAAGACCGAGCCGGGCGACGAGAACAACCAGGACATTTCCACCCTGGTGGGCAAAGTCGATATCCGGCGGCTGGAGACGCTGTCGCAGAGCGACCCCGATGCCTACAGCTATTCCGGCGGGCTGAACCGGACCACGCAGGGCGTGCTTGAATTCATCGAGATGTTCAAGGCGCCGATCAAGATGCTGCACCCGCTGCTGACCGCGACACAGGAGGGGAACTACATCGGCACCGAGAACATCGGCGCGATGCCGTTCCACGGCGTGATCCTGGCGCACTCGAACGAGTCCGAGTGGGTCGCGTTCAAGAACAACAAGACCAACGAGGCGTTCATCGACCGCATCTTCGTGGTCAAGGTGCCGTACTGCATGCGCGTCTCGGAGGAGGAGCGCATCTACCGCAAGATGCTGGAGGCGAGCGAGCTGGCGGCGGCGCCCTGCGCCCCGGGCACCATCGAGATGCTGGCGCGCTTCTCGGTGCTGTCGCGCCTGAAGGACCATCCGAACTCCAACCTGTTCTCCAAGATGCGCGTCTATGACGGCGACAACATCAAGGAGCAGGACCCGCAGGCACGCTCGACCCAGGAGTATCGGGATGCCGCGGGGATCGACGAGGGGATGAACGGCGTCTCGACGCGCTTCGCCTTCAAGGTGCTGAGCCAGACCTTCAACTACGACGCCTCCGAGGTAGCGGCCGACCCGGTGCATCTGATGTACGTGCTGGAGAAGGCGCTGCGCCATGAGCAGTTTCCCGAGGAGACCGAGCGCCGCCTGCTCAATACGCTGAAGACCGTGCTGGCGCCCCGCTATGCCGAGTTCATCGGCAAGGAGATCCAGAAGGCCTACCTGGAGTCCTACAGCGACTACGGCCAGAACGTGTTTGAGCGCTATATCGCCATCGCCGACCGCTGGATCGAGGATCAGGACTACAAGGACCCCGACACCGGCATCCTGATGAGCCGCGAGGAGCTGAACGCCGAGCTCACCAAGATCGAGAAGCCGGCGGGGATCAGCAATCCCAAGGATTTCCGCAACGACGTCGTGAAGCACTGCCTGCGCGTGCAGGCGAACAACGGCGGGCGCATGCCGCGCTGGAGCGACTATGCGAAGATCCGCGAAGTGATCGAGAAACGGATGTTCAGCCAGGTCGAGGACCTGCTGCCGGTCATCAGCTTCGCCGCCAAGAAGGACGCGGAGATGGAGCGCAAGCATTCCGACTTCGTCGCCCGGATGCACGAACGCGGCTATACGGAGCGGCAGGTGCGTCGCGCGGTGGAGTGGTACATGCGCGTGCAGAAGGCCGGCTGATCGGAGCAGTTGATGGTCATCGTTGACCGGCGGGCAAACCCTCAAGGCAAGAGCCTGGCCAATCGCCAGCGTTTCCTTGAGCGGGTGCGCGGAGACGTCAAGCGTGCGGTCGCCGATACCATCGCGAGGCGCCGTGTCGCCGACGTCGATACCGAGGAGGAGGTGCGCGTCCGGGTCGACGGCACCGAGGAACCGGGCTTCGCCACGACGCCGGAAGGTGAGCACGACTACGTGCTGCCGGGCACCGGCACCCTCAACCGCGGCGACCGCATCCGCAAGCCGAGCGGCAGCGCCTCGGGCGGCAGCGGCCGCCGGGCAGGGCGCGGCAGCGGCCAGGACGCGTTCGAGTTCACGCTGACCCGCGAGGAGTTCCTGAGCTATTTTCTCGACGAGCTGGAACTGCCGCGGCTCGCGCGCACCTCGGTCGCGCAGGAGAAGCTCTCCCGTCCCCAGCGCGCCGGCATCTCGATCTACGGCTACCCGAGCGCGCTCGACGTGCGGCGGACGATGCGCAACAGCCTCGCCCGCCGCATCGCGCTGCGCCGGCCTGACCAGGCGGTGATCGAGGAGCTGCAGGCGCGCATCGTGGCCGCGATCGAGGCCGGCGACGAGCCGGGTGTGGCGCACGCACGTGCGGCGCTGGCCGAGGCGGAGCGGCGGATGCAGCGCATCCCCTATGTCGATCCGGTGGACGTGCGCTATGCGCGCCACGTACGCACGCCGCAGCTCGCGACCGAGGCGGTGATGTTCTGCCTGATGGACGTCTCCGGCTCGATGACCGAGCACATGAAGGACCTGGCGAAGCGGTTCTTCATGCTGCTGCACCTGTTCCTCAGCCGTCGCTACGAGCGGGTGCACGTGGTGTTCATCCGCCACACCGAGCGCGCCGCGGAGGTGGACGAGGAGACGTTCTTCCGCTCGCGCGAGACCGGCGGCACGCTGGTCTCCTCGGCGCTCGACGTGATGCTGGAGGTGCAGGAGGCGCGCTACCCGCGCGAGCGCTTCAACCTCTACGTGGCGCAGGCCTCCGACGGCGACAACGACGCGCTGGACCGCGCTCGCGTGACGATGCTGATGCAGGAGCGCATCCTGCCGATCGTGCGCTATTTCGCCTATGTGGAGACGGGCGGCGAGCGGGGCGTGTTTCCGCACAACGCCGGGCGGCGGACCAGCGAGCTGTGGGACACCTACGAGGCGCTGAGCGCGGTAACGGAGTCAGAGAATCTGGCGATGCGCCGGCTGAACGATGGCGCGGCCGTGTGGACCGTGCTCGCCGACCTGTTCGCCAAGAACGCACACGCGGCGGCGTGATCCGATGACGCTGCTGTTCGACGGCGCGGACTGGGATTTTCAGACGCTGGACGCGATCAATCGCGCCTGCACCGAAATCGCCGTCGGCGAGTACGGGCTCGACATCTACCCGAACCAGATCGAGGTGATCACGTCGGAGCAGATGCTCGACGCCTATTGCTCCAACGGCCTGCCGCTGATGTACAGCCACTGGAGCTTCGGCAAGCGCTTCGCGCGCGACGAGGCGCTGTACCGGCGCGGCTACCAGGGCCTCGCCTATGAGATCGTCATCAACGCCTCCCCCTGCATCTCGTACATCATGGAGGAGAACACCGCGACCTTGCAGGCGCTGGTGATCTCCCACGCCTGCTTCGGGCACAACCACTTCTTCCGCAACAACTACCTGTTCCGCCAGTGGACGGATGCCGAGGCGATCCTCGGCTATCTCGCCTATGCCAAGGCGTATGTCGCCGAGTGCGAGGAACGGCAGGGGCGTGCGGCGGTGGAGCGCATCCTGGACGCGGCGCATGCGGTGCGGCCGCAGGGCATTCATCGCTACCCGAAGCGGCGCTGGCGGCTGGCGGAGGAGACGGAGCGCGCCAAGGCGCGCGCGGAGCACGCCGAGCGCACCTACGACCCGCTGATGCGCACCGTCCCCGGTTTCCGCACGACGCTGGAGCGGCCTGAGGCGCGCCAGCAGATGGAGACCGAGGCACGCGCCAAGCTGCGCCTGCCTGAAGAGAACCTGCTCTATTTCTGCGAGAAGCACTCGCCGCGCCTCGCCGGGTGGGAGCGCGAGCTGATCCGCATCGTCCGGTTGCTGGCGCAGTATTTCTATCCGCAGGCGCAGACCAAGGTGGCGAACGAGGGCTGCGCCACCTTCTGCCACTACCACATCATGACCCGCCTGCATGAGACGGGGCAGATCAACGACGGCGCGCTGCTGGAGTTCCTGCATTCGCACAGCGCCGTCATCCTGCAGCCGGACCTTTCGGACGAACGGTTCTCCGGCTGGAACCCGTACGCGCTCGGCTTCGCGATCATGCGCGATCTGGAGCGCGTGTGCCTCGACCCCGATGCGGAGGACCGGGACTGGTTCCCGGCCATCGCCGGCAACGGCGATCCTTGGGGCACGCTGCGCGACGTGTGGGCGAACTATCGTGACGAGGGGCTGATCCGGCAGTTCCTGGGCCCAAAGGTGATGCGCGCGTTCCGCATGGTCCATCTCGCCGACCGCCCGGCCGATCCCGACTACCGGGTGGCGGAGATCCACGACGAGGCAGGGTTCCGCCGCATCGCCTCGCTGCTCGCCGATCAGTACGAGCCGGCGAAGCTGGCGCCGCTGATCGAGGTTGCGGATGTCGATCTCTTCGGGAGCCGCACGCTCAAGCTGGTGCACGAGTCCTACCGCGGCGCCCGGCTCGACGGCGAGCAGACCAAGAAGACTTTGCAGCATCTGCAAGTCCTGTGGGGCTATCGCGTCTGCCTGCAGGAGCGCGATGCCGAGAACGGGCGGGTGCTGACCGAATACGCCTCCGCCTGACCTGTTCATTGCCGAAGCGCCGCGCTAGCGTCGGCGCCCAGCGGCGAGGAAATGCCGCGGGGAGGGGCGAAGATGCGACGTGATGCTTTCACGCGGCGGGGGGTGATCGCGGGGCTGGCCGCGCTGGCCGCGGTGCCTGCGCGCGCGTTTGCCGAGGAGAGCGTGCCCTGGTCGGCGGGCACGGAGAAGCCCACGCTCGCGGCGCCGCCGAACACGGCCGACTGCCATCATCACATCTACGACTCGCGGTTCCCGGTCGCGGCGAATGCGGTGCTGCGGCCGGCGGATGCGACGGTCGCGATGTACCGGCTGCTGCAGCAGCGGCTCGGCACCACGCGCCACGTGATCGTGCAGCCTTCGACCTACGGCGTCGACAATCGCTGCCTGCTCGATGCGCTGATGCAGTTCGGCCAGGCCACGGCGCGGGGCGTGGCGGTCGTGAACACCGAGGTGACGGACGCCGAGCTGAAGCAGTTGCACGCGGCGGGCGTGCGCGGCATCCGCTTCAACCTGGCTCCGCCGGGCGCCACCACGTTCGCGATGGTGGAACCGCTTGCGCGGCGAGTGCAGCCGCTCGGCTGGCACATCCAGGTGCATGCGCCGGGCGCGGTCATCGTGGAGCACGCGGCACTCTGGGAGTCGCAGCCCTGCGAGGTCGTGTTCGACCACATGGCGCGCATCCGGCCGGAGCTGGGCGTGCATGATCCGGTGTTCGCGCTGGCGAGCCGGCTGCTGCAGAAAGGGAAGGCGTGGGTGAAGCTGTCGGGCGCATACCTGAACAGCAAGGTGGGGCCGCCGACCTACGCCGACTGCACGGTTGTCGCGCAGGCCTATGTGAAGGAAGCGCCGGAACGCCTCGTGTGGGGCAGCGACTGGCCGCATCCGACCGAGAAGGTGAAGCCCGACGACGCGATCCTGTTCGACCTGCTCGCGCAGTGGGTTCCGGACGAAGCGACGCGCACGCGCATTCTCGTCGACAATCCCGGCCGGCTCTACGGCTTCGGATAGCGCACTGGAGCACGATGACCGGAGGCGGAATCGCCGGAGGTCTGAATCATGCTCTCAAATCAAAGAGCTAGAACGGGGTGAGTGAGCGCGAGCGAACTCATCCCGTTCTAGGACTCGGCGCATCATCAGAAGGCGGCGAAGGTTCGCTGCACACGGGCGAGAAATCGCGCGCGGGCGGCAGCCGGTGCGGTGTCCATGCGATACAGCGCGAGATAGATGCGGCGCGCCCGCGGCGCGAGCAGCGGGCGGATGCCGCGCATCAGCACGACCTTGCCCGGATTGCGCATCACCAGCGTGACGAACCAGTGCGGCGAGCCGTGCGTGGTCACGACGACGAGCTTGCGGATGTTGGTCAGCAGCGGGCGGATTCCGCTGCTGCTGCCCCCCATCTCGAACGCGACGCCCGGGACCCAGACGCGATCGAAATACCCTTTCAGGATCGCCGGCATGCCGGACCACCAGCTCGGCGCGCAGATCACCAGCCCCTCGGCGGCGCGCAGGCGCCGCACATAGGCCTCGACGCCGGAAAGATTTGCGCCGGCGGTCTGGTAGCGCACACGCTCCGCCGTAGAGAGCACAGGGTCGAAGCCTTCGGCATACAGATCAAGGTCGTCCACCTCGTGCCCGGCGTTCAGCAGCGTGGTGACGATGCAATCGTGCAGCGCGGCGTTGAAGCTGTGCACGACCGGGTGGGCGTAGACGACGTGAACCCGCATGGCCGTGGCCTGCCATGAAAGCCGCCGGCATTCGGATCACGAGATCGTGAAGTTGTCTCGGCGCGCTGCATCTGGGTGGCGCCCGCCCCGGTAACGCGTCGGCAGGGGGGCACGGTGCCGCCCGACGGACGGAAGGAGCCCGACATGACTCTGCGCAAGACTTCTCCCGCGGTGCTCGCCGCGCTCGTTCTGGCCGCGTGCAGCCAGGGGATGGCGGGCACGCCCATGACCGATGCGGCGGCGCCGACGACGGTCGCGATGGCGGATACCAAGCCGGTCACGGTCGGAGGCCAGCCGATGCTCGCGGGCAAGGACATCGTCGACAACGCGGTGAACTCGGCGGACCACACCACGCTCGTCGCCGCCGTGAAGGCGGCCGGCCTCGTGCCGGTGCTGAAGGGCCAGGGCCCGTTCACCGTCTTCGCGCCGACCAACGAGGCATTCGCGGCCCTGCCGGCCGGCACCGTGCCGACACTGCTGAAGCCGCAGAACAAGGCGACGCTGACCAAGGTGCTCACCTACCACGGCGTTCCCGGCCGGCTCGACTTCGCGGCCCTGCAGGAGCGCATCACGGCCGGCGGCGGCAAGGCCACGCTGACCACGGTCGAGGGCGCGCCGCTCACCATCATGATGAATGGCCCGCACAACATCGAGGTGATGGACGCGAAGGGCGACGTGGCGCAGATCTCGACCTACGACGTCTATCAGTCGAACGGCGTCATCCAGGTGATCGACCGCGTGCTGCTGCCCGGCTGAGCCGGCGGCGGCCAGCGGTCAGGGAACGGCCGCCGTCGCGATCGCCGCGTTCATCGCGCGCACGCCGGCGGCCGGGCCTTCCGGGTGGTTCCACACCGCGCCGACCACGGCGAGGAAATCGGCCCCCGCTCTCGCCAGCGGCGCGCAGTTCGCCGCAGTGATGCCACCGATCGCGACCGCCGGCAGTTCGGCGATCTCCGCCCACCAGCGCAGGATCTCCGGGTCGGCGCGGGTGGGTGCTTCCTTGGTCGCGGTCGGGAAGAAGGCGCCGAACGCGACGTAGTCGGCGCCCGCCTCGCCGGCCTCGAACGCCAGATCGCGGCTCGCGTGGCATGTCACGCCAAGGATCAGGTCGCCCAGCAGCTTGCGCGCCACCGGCGCCGGCGTGTCGGTCTGCCCCACATGCGCGCCGTCGCAGCCATGCGCGACCGCGAGGTCCGGGCGGTCGTTCATGATGAACGCCACGTCGCGTGCCTGCGCCACCGGCCGCAGTGCGTCGATCGCGCGGCGCAGCGCGTCGTCGTCGACATCCTTGAGCCGCAACTGCACCGCCGCCACGTCGCCGGCATCGAGCGCGGCCGCGAGTTGGTCGCGGAACGCAGCGTCGATCGCCGGCGGCGTCACCAGATAAAGGCGGCACCGCGCCGTCCTGAGCAGGCTCAAGCGTCGCCCTTCAGGCTCTCGATGAAGTGGGCGAGCATCGCCAGCGCCTCGGCCCGCGGGCGCTGGAACGTGCTGCGCCCGATGATACAGCCGGGGTCCCGCCGAGCTTCCCGTGGCTGAGGATGCGGGCGAGGTTCGCCTTGGTGCCCGGGTTGTCGCTCTCATAGCCGTCCAGGATCGCTTTGACGCGCTCGGTGAGGCGCATGGGGGTCTCCGTCTGCCGCGAGGGTGGTAGCGCAGGCGCGCGCCGCGTGTCACGTCACCCCCGCCAGCCACCGCGCGAGGCGCCGCCGTGCCCTGGGGTCGCCGAGATCGAGCGCCGGCGGACGCCCGGCGAGCACGATCGCGCCAAGCGTCGCCGCCGCCGACCGCACGGCGGCGGAGGCGGGGCAGGCCGGATCGAGGATCAGCAGGCGCTGCCCCGTGCGCAGGGCGGCCATCGCCTGGCCAGGGGCATCGCCGCAGTCCAGCACGTCGAACGCGGGCGTCGCCGGATGTGCGGCCCGCGCCGCCGCCGCCAGCTCACGCCACCACAGACAGCCGGCGAACACCGCCGCCCCCGGCGCCGAGAGCAGCGTCACCGGCCGGCCCTCGCGCAGCGCGCGCTGCGCATCGGCCAATCCGTGCACGACGACGGCTGGCGGCAGCATCACGCGGGCGTCATTTGGGCGGCCAGTTCATGCTTGACCTTCAAGCCTGCCGCTGGTTGAAACTCAAACCTTCCCGGAGCGGCCGGAGGCGGGCTTGGCGGAAGAGGATGATCCGGCCGCGGCCGCATCGCGGCTTGAGCAGGCACTCGAACGAATCGCCCGGTTCGCGCGTCCGGGGGCACCCGAAGCGCCGGGGACGGCGGCGGTCGCGGCCCGGCTCGATGCGCTGATCGCCAATCTGCGTGCGGCGCTGGCGGGGGCGCCCGGTCCCTGACCGGTCCCTGAGCATGAGTGGAGGCGCGTTTGGCGCAGGTTACCGTCAAGATCAACGGCTATGCCTATACCGTCGGCTGCGAGGACGGGCAGGAGCAGCATCTGCTGGCGATGGCCGATCAGGTCGAGCGGCGGATCGACAGCATCAAGGGGCTTGCCGGCAGCTCCGGCGAGGCGCGGCTGCTGGTGCTCGCGGCATTGCTGATGGCCGATGAGCTGCACGACACGCGCATCGAGCTCGAACAGCGCGCGAATGCCCGCGGGCCGCGGCGCGACGCCAAGGAAGGCGGCGACCCGCAGCTCGGCCGCAAGCTCGGCCGCCTCGCGGTGCGCGCGGAGCAGATTGCCGCCGAGATGGAGCGTCCCGGTCAGGCGTGACCGCCGGGGCCGCGCAGCCGGCTTGATCGCCCGGCGCCGTCCCCCCATAACTCCTCGCGCGGGGCTGCCCGGTGCGTCAGGCAAGTCATCCCCGGGGCCGATAGTGACTCTCCTGGGAGCTGGCTCTGTCGTGATCCTGGTCACGGTACCTGGTGCCCACCTGCACAAGCAGGCTCTGGGAGGGTGAACACGCCAACGGCCATGGCGGCTCCGCAGCGGCTTCCCGACCTCGAGGGCGCGAAGCGCGCCGCCCGTGCGGCGGCGCTGGCGGCGCGCCCGGCCTGCGACCCGGCGTGGGGCGCCGAGCTGGCGCGGCACGTGCTGGCGGAGCTCACCTTCCCGCCGGATGCCGCCGTCTCCGGGTTCTGGCCGATGCCGGGCGAGATCGACATCCGCCCGCTGCTGAACGCGCTGCACGCACGCGGCCACGCGATCCTGCTGCCGCAGACGCCGCCGCGCGGCGCCCCGCTGGTCTTCCGCCGCTGGCATCCAGGTACCGCCATGCTGCCGGAGCGGTTCGGCACGCAGCGCCCGGACGGGCCCGTCGGCGCGCCGGACATGTTGTTCGTCCCGCTGCTCGCCTTCGACCGCGCGGGTCACCGCCTCGGCTACGGCGGCGGCTACTACGACCGGACGCTCGCGGGGCTGCCCGGCGCACGCGCGATCGGCTGCGCCTTCGCCGCGCAGGAGGTGGCGGCGGTGCCGGCGGGGCCGCACGACATGCGCCTCGACGCCGTCGCGACCGAACGCGGCCTGTTTCGTTTCAAGGATTTCTAGATGCGCATCCTGTTTCTCGGCGACGTGGTCGGGCGCACCGGCCGCGAGGCGGTGGCCGCGATCCTGCCGCGCCTGCGCGCCACCCTGGGGATCGACGTCGCGGTCGTGAACGCCGAAAACGCCTCGCATGGGTTCGGCCTTTCGCCGGAGGTCGCGCGCATGCTGTTCGCCGCCGGCGCCGACGTGCTGACGCTCGGCAACCACTCCTGGGATCGCAAGGAGATCGTCCCCTACATCGCCGAGACCCCGCGCCTGATCCGCCCGCTCAACTACCCGCCCGGCACCCCCGGCGCCGGCAGCGTGGCGGTGCAGCTCGCGGACGGGCGCCGCGCGCTGGTGGTCAACGCCATGGGGCGGCTGTTCATGGAGCTGCTGGACTGCCCGTTCCGCGGCACCGCGACCGAACTCGCGCGCCATCGGCTCGGCGCCTCCGTCGCCGCGATCGTGGTCGACTTCCACGCCGAGGCGACCAGCGAGACCATGGCCTTCGCCCATTCCTTCGATGGGCAGGTGAGCCTCGTCGTCGGCACGCACACCCATTGCCCGACCGCCGACCATCAGGTGCTGCCGGGCGGCACCGGCTTCATCAGCGATGTCGGCATGTGCGGTGACTATGACAGCGTGATCGGCATGCAGAAGGAGGGGGCGGCGGCGCGCTTCTGGCGTCGCGTGCCGGCCGAGCGGCTCCAGCCGGCGGAGGGCGAGGCGACGGTCTGCGGGGTCTTCGTCGAGACCGACGACGCGACCGGCCTCGCGCGCCGGATCGAGCCCATCCGCCAGGGCGGGCGTCTCGCGCCCACGCTGCCGGCGGTGTAAGGGAGCCGCGAGCCGGGAGAGAGGCATGGCGGGACATTCGCAGTTCAAGAACATCATGCACCGCAAGGGCGCGCAGGATGCGCGGCGCGCGCGGCAGTTCGCCAAGCTGATCCGCGAGATCACGGTCTCCGCCCGCACCGGCCTGCCCGAACCGGGCTCGAACCCCCGCCTGCGCGCCGCCGTCGCCGCGGCGCGGGAGGCCAACATGCCCAAGGATACGGTCGAGCGCGCGATCAAGAAGGCCGCCGGCGGCACCGGCGGCGATGACTTCGCCGAGGTGCGCTACGAGGGCTATGGGCCCGCCGGGATCGCGGTGATCGTCGAGGCGCTGACCGACAACCGCAACCGCACCGCCTCCGACATGCGCGCCACGTTCAGCCGCCACGGCGGCGCGCTCGGCGAGACCAACTCGGTCGCTTTCCTCTTCTCCCGGCTCGGCGTCGTGCGCTACGCGGCGAATGTCGCGAGCGAGGACGAGATGCTGGAAGCGGCGATCGAGGCCGGCGCCGAGAACGTCGAGAGCGGCGCCGAGGGGCACGAGGTCACGACGTCGGTTGAAAACTTCTTCGCCGTGCGCGACGCGATGGAGGCGCGCTTCGGCCCGCCCGCCGAGGCGAAGCTGGACTGGCGGCCGAGCACGACCGTGGTACTCGACGAGGAACGCGCCGCCGCGGTGCTGAAACTGCTCGACGCGCTGGAGGAGTTCGACGACGTGCAGAACGTCTATGCGAACTACGACATTCCGGAGACGGTGCTGCAGAAGCTTTCGGCCTGAGGGCCGCGGTGGCGCGGCTGCTCGGCATCGACCCGGGGCTTCGCTTCACCGGCTGGGGCGTGGTGGAGGTGGTGGGCAACCGCCTGCGCCACATCGACGACGGCGTGATCGCGACCGACGGCGCGGCGGGCGTGCCGGAGCGCCTGCGCGCGCTGCACGACGCGCTTGCCGCGCTGCTGCGCGAGCACCAGCCGGACGAGGCGGCGGTCGAGGAGACCTATGTCAACCGCAACGGCACCGCCACGCTGAAACTCGGCTACGCGCGCGGGGTCGCACTGCTGGCGCCGGCGCTGCTCGGCATTCCGGTGACCGAATACGCCGCACTCGCGGTCAAGCGGGCCGTGGTCGGCACCGGGGCGGCGGAAAAGGCGCAGGTGCAGGCCATGGTGCGCCGGTTGCTGCCCGGCGCGCGGCTGCGTCGGGCCGATGCCGCCGATGCGCTGGCAGTCGCGATCTGCCACGCCCATCACCGCGCGAGCCGGCTTGCGTGGGCCGCCGGAGTGCGCATGGCGTGATCGCGCGACTCACCGGCCGCGTGGCGGCGCTGGAAGACGGTAGCTGCGTGCTGGATGTAAACGGCGTCGGCTATCTCGTGCACGCCTCCACGCGCACGCTCGCCGCCCTGCCCACCGGCGAGATCGCAGTGGTGCTGATCGAGACGCAGGTGCGCGAAGACGCAATCACGCTCTACGGGTTTGCCGACCCGGCGGAGCGCGAGTGGTTTCGCCTGCTGACCACGGTGCAGGGCGTGGGCGCGAAGGTGGCGCTGAACGTGCTCTCCGCGCTGTCGCCGCGCGAGCTCGTCGCGGCGATCGCGGCCGGCGATCGCGCGGCACTCACCCGCGTGCCGGGCGTGGGCGCGCGGCTGGCGGTGCGGCTGCTCACCGAGCTGCACGACAAGGCGGGGACGATGCCGAGCGGCGCCGCCTTCGCGCCCGCGCTGCCGCCGCCCGCCGGCCCGGCGTCGGATGCGCTCTCGGCCCTGCTCAATCTCGGCTACCGCCGCCCGGAGGCGCAGGCGGCGGTGGCGCGCGTCGCGGCCCGGCTCGGCGCGGGGTCGGCGCTGGATGCCCTGATCCGCGAGAGCCTGCGCGAGCTGGCGTCATAGGGGGGAACACCGCGCAGCGCGATCACCGCTCCGGCGCGTCATGCCCGGGCCTGCCCCGGGCATCCACGCCGTCCCCTCAGGCACAAGGCCCATCGCGCCGCGTGGATGGCCGTGACAAGCTCGGCCATGACGGCTTCTCCTCTGGCGGCCTGACCCGCCGGGGCTTGACCGGCGCGGCGCGAACTGGTTCCGCCTCGGCCCATGAGGTTGCCATGACCGCGCCCGAGCGCACCGTCTCGCCCGCCCGCGCCGAGGAGGACGCCGCGGAGACCAGCCTGCGGCCGCAGACCCTGGCGGAGTTCATCGGGCAGCGGGCCACGCGGGAGAACCTGGGCGTGTTCATCGCCGCCGCCCGCGCCCGCGGCGAGGCGCTCGATCACGTCCTGCTCCACGGCCCGCCCGGCCTCGGCAAGACCACGCTGGCGCAGATCGTGGCCCGCGAACTCGGCGTGGGCTTCCGCGCGACCTCGGGGCCGGTGATCCAGCGCGCCGGCGACCTCGCCGCGATCCTGACCAATCTGCAGCCGCGTGACGTACTCTTCATCGACGAGATCCATCGCCTGCAACCCGCCATCGAGGAAGTGCTCTATCCGGCGATGGAGGATTTCCAGCTCGACCTCATCATCGGCGAGGGACCTGCCGCGCGCAGCGTGCGCATCGACCTCGCCGCCTTCACCCTGATCGGGGCGACCACGCGCGCCGGCCTGCTCGCCACCCCGCTGCGCGACCGTTTCGGCATTCCGCTGCGTCTGGTCTTCTATTCCGCTGACGAATTGCAACTCATCGTAACGCGGGGTGCCGAAAAGCTCGGCATGGCGCTGACCGAAGACGGGGCGGCGGAGATCGCCGGCCGCTCGCGCGGCACCCCGCGAATTGCCGGGCGGCTGCTGCGCCGGGTGCGCGACTTCGCCCTGATCGAGAAGCGCCACCCGATCGACCGCGCGGCGGCCGATGCCTCGCTGCATCGGCTCGACGTCGATGCGCTCGGGCTCGACGCCATGGACCGCCGCTACCTGCGGCGGATCGCCGAACACCACCACGGCGGCCCGGTCGGCGTCGAGACGCTGGCGGCCGCGCTGGCGGAGGCGCGCGACACGCTCGAGGAGGTGGTCGAGCCGTTCCTGATCCAGGAAGGGCTCGTGCTGCGCACGAGTCGCGGCCGGGTGCTGGCGGAGCGTGGCTGGCGCCATCTCGACCTGGCTCCCCCGGCCGGGCGGCAGCCGCAGCTCGACCTGCTGCGTGACGACGAATGACGCATCTCTATCGCGTGCGCGTCTATTTCGAGGATACCGACGCGGCGGGTGTCGTCTATCACGCCAACTACCTGGGTCTGGCCGAGCGGGCGCGCACGGAGGCGCTGCGCGATCTCGGCGTGCCGCATGCGGAACTGCTACGCGATCATGGCCTTATATTCATGGTGCGACGCGCAAAACTGGACTATCTGGCACCCGCGCGCCTGGACGAATCGCTGCTCGTGACCACGCGCACGCTGGCACTCGGTGCGGCCTCGGTCGATCTGCGCCAGTCTTTCGCGGCCGAGACGGTGCCGGAGCGGAGCCTGGTGGTGGCGGAGATCAGGCTCGCCTGCGTGCGGGTCGCCGATATGCGTCCGGGCCGCATTCCGCCGCGCTGGCGCGCGGTTTTGGCGGGCGGAGCTTTGGGGTGAGAGGAAGTCGAGAGTGGACCGGACCGTCGATGCAGTGAATCTGGGCAGCGCCGCGAGCGACCTGTCGATCCTGAGCCTCTTTCTCGAGGCCGACATCGTGGTCAAGATCGTCATGATCGCGCTGCTCCTGGCCAGCGTCTGGGTCTGGGCGATCGTGTTCGAGAAGATCACGAGCCTGCGACGGGTCGAGCGCGCGGCCGACGGGTTCGAGGATCGGTTCTGGTCCGGCGGCAGTCTCGACGAGCTGTACGACGAGGAGGGGGCGAAGCCCGCGCACCCGATGGCTGCCGTGTTCGGCGCGGCGATGAACGAATGGCGCCGCTCGCTTCGGGTCGCCGGCGCCGACATGAGCCGCAGCGGCGTGCGCGACCGGGTCGAGCGCGCGATGGGGGTCACCGTCCAGCGCGAGATGGAGCGGCTCGAGAAGTGGATGATCTTCCTCGCCTCGGTCGGCTCGACCGCGCCGTTCATCGGCCTGTTCGGCACCGTCTGGGGAATCATGCACAGCTTCTCGGCGATCGCCGCGATGCACAACACCAACCTCGCCGTGGTGGCGCCGGGCATCGCGGAGGCGCTGTTCGCCACCGCCATCGGCCTGGTTGCCGCGATTCCCGCGGTGCTGGCCTACAACAAGCTCAGCACCGATCTCGCCCGCTTCGCCGCCCGCCTGGAGGGCTTCGGTACCGAGTTCGGCGCCATCCTTTCCCGCCAGAGCGAGGAGCGAGCCTGAATGGCGGCAACGCTCAACGGCGGCGGGGGCACCCGCCCGGGTGCGCGCGGCCGCTACCGCCCGCTGGCCGAGATCAACGTGACGCCGCTTGTGGACGTGATGCTCGTGCTGCTCGTCATCTTCATGGTCACGGCGCCGCTGATGAGCACCGCGGTCAACGTCGATCTGCCGAAGGTCGCGACCTCGCCGATCAATCAGGACAGCGAGCCGCTGACGGTTTCGGTCAACGCGCAGGGTGAAGTGTTCCTGCAGGACCAGAAGGTCGACCTGGGCGAGCTCGTCGCCAAGCTGAAGGCGATCGTGCAGGACAACAAGGATCGGCGCATCTTCGTCCGCGGCGACAAGGCGAATTCGTATGGCCGCATCATCGAGGTGATGGGCACGATCGTGCAGGGCGGCTTCACCAAGGCGGCGCTGATGAGCGAGCCGCCGGCCGGCCTGCCCGCCGAGGCGCCCGCCGCCACGGCGCCCGGGGCCGCGCCCGCCGCGGCACCTGGTGCCGCGCCCGCCGCTCCGGGGGCTGCTCCCGCCCCGGCGGCTGCCCCCGCCCCGGCGCCCGCACCTGCGCCGCCGCCGCATGCGGAGAAGCCGGGCTGAGCGCGCGTCCTGATGAGTCCGCTGCTCAAGCGCAGTGCGATCGCCTCTTTGCTTGCCCATGTGGTGGTGCTGGCGGCGCTGCTGCTCGGCCTGCCGAGCCGGCCGCCGGAGCCGCCGCCGCAGGCCGAGTTCGAGCTGGCCTTCACCCCGGCGCCGCCGCAGGAGAGCGCCCAGGCGCCCACCCCCGCGCCGGCGCCGGCGCCGGCCCCTGCGCCCGAGACGGTCGACGCGCCGCCGGCGCCCGAGCCGCCGCTGCCC
>JAFKFJ010000140.1 GCA_017307335.1 Alphaproteobacteria bacterium
GCGGCGCGACGGGCGGCGGCAGCGCCGGCGCCGGCGGCGGTTCCAGCGTCGGAACGGGCAGCGTCGGCGCCGCAGCGCCCGGTGCAGCGGGATTGCGGGCCGATGAGGGCATCGGCACCGCCTGCGCCGGCGCGACGAACGCGCGAGCGGGCGGCGCGGCTCGCGGGCGGAGCGCAGCAGGCTCCGCACGAAGCGGGACGGTCGGTGCACGGTGTGACGCCGGAGCAGCCATCGGAACGGGTGGGCGCGGCACCGTCGTTCGCGGACCGGAAGCCGGCGGCGGCGGGGGGGCTTTCGGACGTTAGTTCGCCGCAACCGGCGACGGCGCCAGCGGCGCGTGGGCGGGCGGGATTGCCGCAGGTTGCCGCGGCGCGGACAGGTGGGGAAAGGACGGCGGTGCCACGGCAGGGTGCGGCTCCGGCACTGCCGCAAGCGCGGGCATCCTGTCGGGCGGCAGCGGTGGCGGGCCCGGGCGGAACAGCGTGCGGGAGGGCATCAGCGTGGGTGCGGCGAAGCCGCCGCCGGCAGCGGCCTGGGCCAGTCCCTGCAAATAGCCGCCGCGCTTCATGTCAGGCCGCCTCCGCCTGGCGCGCCAGCTCGGCGTAACGCATGCGCCGTGCGTGCGGCATGGCGAGGATCGTGCGCTCCGACCAGTGATAGCGCTGCGCAAGCGCATCCACGTCCGCGAACAGGAACCCCGCCCGGTCGCGCAGCTCCGTCAGGCAATAGCGGCGCGGCTCGAAGCGCACTGCGACCGTCGCGCCGCACTCGGGGCAGCGGCCCTGAAGTTCGCTCGCGAGATCCGGCGCCAACGCCTGCATCGCCGCCTCCGCCGCGCGCCGCAGCCGGGCCGGCGCATCGGCGGGGCGCAGGCAGCGGCATGCGAGCGCGGCCTCGGCATCGGGCCGCCCGCTGACGGCCACGAGGTCATCGGCGCTCGGCAGCCGGAAGCGGACCGACTCCCCCCGGCGCGTCGGCCGCCGGCGCCGCCGACCATCCGGGCCGCTTCAGCGGCACGCTATACGGTCGATGATATGCGAGATACGATATTATGCTGAAACTGATGTCGATCCGGCTGCCGCAGCCAGGGGCGCGGCATGTCACGTCGGCGAGCACCCGGTCACCGATCAGCATCTGGCGCAGCCGCAGGACGAGCGCATCGAGATCGCAGGCGGGCAGTGCGCCCCATGCTCCCCCCTCCACCCGGCCCAGCCGCCGCGCGAGGGTCAGCGCGAGCGCGGCATCCGGTGCATCGGCTTCGGCGAGCAGCAGGTCCTCGCGCCCCGTCGGCGGCCGCAGCCGTACTTCGAGCCCGCTCACCGGCAGGACGAACCGCGTGCGTGGCGCGGTGCCCGGCATCACGTCTCGGCCACCTCGGTGATCGTCGGATCGACCTCCCAGCCTTCGTTCTCCAGCTTGATATGCTCGACCGCGACGGCGGTGGCGCCGGCGTCGAGATCGGGCAGCGCCTGAAACTCCGAGACCCAGCAGCGATGCACGATGTAGCCGTGCACCGGCTGTCCCTCCTCGTTCAGAAGCTGGATGCGGATTTCGCGCCGGAGATTGGCGAGCGAGGTGGTGGGGTGCCCCTGGTCGAGCTTCTGCACCGCATCCGCCCAGGCGATGAAGTCGTTGTCCTGGGTGATGCCGCGCTCGAGCGTGATCGGCTCGTACTTCGTCCGCCCGAGGCCCTTCAGGATGATGTTGTTGCCGCCTTCCTTGTACTCGATCACGTCGGACGAGCGCTTCAGCGCGCTCACCTTGCTCACCGCCGCGACCGGCGTCGTGTTCTGGCCGAAGAACACCAGGAACCGGTACGATTTGTACGGGTCGAATCGGCTCGTGTTGACGGGAAAGATGGCCATGGGCGCTCCTTGCGGCGACGCGGCGCGGTCAGGTCGTCTGGGTCTGGCCTGCCATCTGCGCGATGGTGATGATCACGAACTCGGCCGGCTTCAGCGGCGCGAAGGCAACCACGATGTTGACGATGCCGTTGTCGATGTCGGCCTGCGTCGTCGTCTGGCTGTTGCAGAGCACCTGGAACGCCTCACTCGGCTTCGTGCCCTGGAAGGCATTCTGCTTGAACAGACCGAGCATGAACGCGTTGATGCTCATCGTGATCGCGGTCCACAGCGGCTCTGCATTCGGCTCGAACACCACCCATTTCAGGTTGGCGTAGAGCGTCTGCTCGAGGAAGAGCGCCATGCGCCGCACCGGCACGTAGCGCCACTGCTCGTCGGTCGCGGTGACGAGCGTGCGCGCACCGAACACCGCGGTGCCGATGTTCGGAAAGTCGCGAAGGCAGTTGATGCCGAGCGGATTGAGCACGCCCTGGCGCGGGTCGGTCATCTGGCCGCGTGCCACGACGCCGGTAGTGTTCTTCGTCGTCGCCTGGAATCCCGCGGGCGCCTTCCACACGCCGCGCGCGATGTCGGTAGCGGCGTAGATTCCGGCGACGGTGCCCGCGGGCGGAATCTCGTTCACCGCGCCGGTCACGGCATTCGTCGCAGCGCCCGTGATCGGGTCGGGCGAGCGCAGATACGGGAAATAGAGCGCGCCGTTCTTGCTGCGCGGTAGCGCCGGGTCGTTCGCGGTGTCCTGGATGCGGTGCGGAAAGCCAGGAGCGGTGCCGTCCGCCGAATCCGCGATCGGCGGGTCCATGATGAAGAATGCCAGCTTCCGCTCGCAGAACGCGAGCGCGGTGCTGAGCACCAGCCCGTCCGTCACGCCCGGGATCACCATGAGGTTGAACACTGGAAGCTTGTCGAGCAGCGTGTCCGCCTGCAGTACGGCGGTGAAGTCGGACGCCTCGAAGATCGTCGCGGCCGATGCGGCCGGCAGCGATGAAGGAAACGTCTGCGACTGCACGCTGGTGGGAAAAAGCGCCGGCGGCGAGCCCGCGGAGACTGTGAGCAGCGACGAAACCGGGCTGTCTGCCGTGCCGATCATCGTCTCGATGAAGTTCGGGTTCGCCGTGACGCCGTCATCCTGAACCGGATTCATGCTGACGCGGCGGTAGGTCTCGGTGATTCCGCCGCCGCCGGAGGCGGGGCCATAGGTGATGATGACATCCGCCAGCTCGTCGCTCGGCGGCGACACCGGCGCCGCGATCGGGCGGATCGTCACCGTCATCTGGTATGTCTCGTCGGTGATCTCGCGCGCGACGAAGCTCAGCCCGCCGAAGCTGACCGTGGCGCCGGTCTGCGGCAGGTTCGAACTGCTCAGCGCGACGACGAACGCATCCGAGCCGCCATTGAGGAAGAACTGGTTGACCGCGACCGCGACATCGCCGAACGCGCCGGCAGCGTTGGCGAACGCCGCGCTGCGCACGAAGCCGCCGAACTGGCGCTGATAGTCGAGAAAGCCGAAAATCTCGACCGGCACGCCAAAATTCGCGGGATTGGTCTTGAGCGGGTGCGTATAGCCAATGAAAACGGCGACGCTGGTCGGAGCCGGAGTGATGGTGTGGCTGGAACTCGGGGCTTCCTGGATATAGATGCCTGGATATGTCGGTGTGACTGGCATTTCCCCCGACCCTTTATGCTGTAAGCATCCACGCGCGACAAATCGGCCGGTAGCGCCCTGCGGCAAACCGCGAGCGCCAGCCTTCAAGATTGCAGGCGGGTGTTACCCACGACTTGGTGACAACGCGTTTACCCTATGCGCGCGTCGCGCCCGCTTGCAAGCAGAATCGTCAGGCGCCGTTACCGGGTCGAATTGTGCCGCGACGACATGTTCATTCCCGTCGCGGCGCTTCCGCCTCCGCCGGCAGGCCGAGCAGCGCGCGCGCTTCTGCGGGCGTCGCGACAGCGCCGCCGAGGCGTTCGATGATCTCGCGCGCGCGGCGCACCAGCGCCGCGTTGCTCGGCGCGAGCACCCCGCGATCGAGGAAGATGTTGTCCTCAAGCCCGACGCGCACATGGCCGCCGAGCACGTAGCTGACCGCGACGGCAGGAAATTCCATCCGGCCGATCGCGAACCCGGTCCAGGTTGCGCCCTTGGGCAGCAGGTCGCGGGCGAACACCATCGCCTCCGCGCTCGCCGGGAAGCCGTACTTGATGCCGAGCACGAGCGAGTAGAGTCCGGGCCCCTGCAGCACGTTCTGCGCGATCAGGTCATGGGCGAGGCGGATGTCCCCGCTGTCGAACACTTCCAGCTCCGGCAACACGCCTGCGGCGCGGATCACGGCGGCCATGCGCGCTATGTTGCGCGGCGTGTTGATGACCACTTCGGCGCCGAATGTCATGGTGTTCAGATCGAGCGTGCAGATCTCCGGCCGCAGCGCGGTGACATGCTCCACCCGTTTCTCCGGCACCATCAGGGTCGTGCGCGGCCCGGCAACCTTGGGATCGTCCTCGCTGGGGTCGAACCGCCCGCCGGGGCCGGTCGTGAGATTGAGGATCATGCGCGGGTCACGCGTGCGAATGCGGTCCACGACTTCGCGATACAGCTCCAGTGCCATCGAAGGCCGGCCGGTCGCCGGGTCGCGGACGTGGACATGCGCGATGCTCGCCCCCTCCGCGGCCGCGGCGAGCGCGCTTTCGGCGATCTGCTGCGGGGTGACCGGCACGGCGGGGTTGCGCGCGGGGTCGGTGAGGTTGCCGGTGAGCGCGCAAGTAATGATCACTTTTTCGTGCATGACGGACGATCCTCCGAGCGGGCGGGCGCGTGGCGCCGGGCATCGTCACCGCCGTCGATGATGGCGAGTGGCGGGAACATTTCCATATCGTTGTAAACATCGTAGGAGGCCGCCGCGACGGCGGTCAAGCGGGGTTGCGAGGCCGACGCGCCACTGCAAGCATCGGCCGCCACGACCGGAGACTAGGCGCGTGATCGATCCAGGACTCTACGTGGCATTCGTGCTCGCCACCGCCCTGCTGATGGTGATCCCGGGGCCGAACGTGGCGCTGATCGTCGCCAACAGCATTGCGTATGGCACGCGCTTCGGCCTGCTGACGGTGGCCGGCACCGCCTCGGCGATGGTCGTGCAACTGGCGCTG
>JAFKFJ010000197.1 GCA_017307335.1 Alphaproteobacteria bacterium
GAACCCGGCCAGCACGCCGCGCGCGGCCACGTGGCGCAGGAGCGCGGGCACGTCCAGCCCGCGCGCGTCGAAATAGCAGGCCGTGTGGTCGGAAACGCCAACCACCCGCACGCCGCGCGCGGCGAGCGTCGCAGCGGCGATCGAGCCCACGTTGCCGAACCCCTGCACGATCGCCGTCGCGCCCTCCATCGGCGCCTCGATGCGCTCCATGGCCCGCTCGACGAGATAGGCGACCCCGCGCCCCGTCGCCTCGCGCCGGCCGAGCGTGCCGCCGGTGGCGACCGGCTTGCCGGTGACGATCTCGGTGACGGTGCGGCCCTGGTACATGGAGTAGGTGTCCATGAACCACGCCATCACCTGCTCGTTGGTGCCCATGTCGGGTGCCATGACATCGGTGTGCGGGCCCACGAAGGGGATCATCTCCTGCATGTAGCGCCGCGATAGCGCCTCCAGCTCCCGGCGGGAGAGGCCGTGCGGATCAACGGTCACGCCGCCCTTGGCCCCGCCATACGGGAGCCCGGCAAGCGCGCATTTCCAGCTCATCCACACCGCCAGGGCCGCCACCTCGCCGATATCGACGCTGCGGGCGAACCGCGTGCCGCCCTTGGTCGGCCCGAGCGTGAGATGGTGCTGCACCCGGAAACCCTGAAACACCGCGGTGCTGCCGTCGTCGCGGTGGATCGGGCAGGAGACGGCGATGGCGCGCTTGGGATACAGGAGGCGGTCGCGCTCGTCGGTACCGATCTCCAGGTAGTCGGCGATTCGATAGAACTGCGTTCGGGCCATGTCGAACACCGGCCCTGAATAGATGTCCATGTCACGCCTCCTTGCGGCGCCACCGTGCAGTCATGCGACGCTAGCAGGTTGTGCGGCGGGCGGCGTGCGCGTAGCTGTTGGATCGTGATTGACAAGCTGGAATACCTGCTGGCGCTCGCGCAGGAGCAGCATTTCGGCCGCGCCGCCGCGGCGTGCGGCACCACGCAGCCGACGCTCTCGGCCGGCATCAAGCAGCTCGAAGAAATGCTCGGCGTGCTGCTGGTCGAGCGCGGCAGCCGGTTCCGTGGCTTCACCGCCGCCGGGGAGCGGACGCTCGCCTGGGCGCGCCGGATCGTCGGCGACATGCGCGCCATGCGCCAGGAGATCGAGGCGCTGCGCTCGACGCTCGCGGGCGAGCTCCGGCTGGCGGCGATCCCGACCTCGCTTCCGATCCTGACCACACTGACCGCGCCTTTCGCAGTGCAGCATCCGGACGTGCGGCTGGTGATCCTCTCGCGCACCTCCAACGAGGTGCTGGCGATGCTGGAGAACCTCGAGGTCGATGCCGGCATCAGCTATCTCGACAACGAGCCGCTGGGACGGGTGATCACGGTGCCGCTCTATCGCGAGCGGTTTCACCTCGTCTGCCGCGCCGAAAGCCCGTTCGCCGGGCGCGCGGCGGTGCCATGGGCCGAGCTGGCCGGCCTGCGGCTGGCGCTGCTCACGCCCGACATGCAGAACCGCCGCATCCTCGATCGCGCCCTCGCGCAGGCGGGGGTGGCGCCGAACGTGTCGGTGCAGTCCGACAGCATGCTCTCCCTGCTGTCCCACCTGCGCACCGGTGAGTGGGCGTCGATCCTGCCCGGCCAGTGGATGCAGACGCTGGCGCTGGCGCCGGGGGTCGTGGCGGTGCCGCTGGAGGCCCCCGAGGTCGCGAACACGGTCGGCCTGGTGCTGCCGAGCCGCGAGCCGCTGCCGACGCTGGCGGCGGCGCTTGCCGCGGCGGCACGACAGATGGCGCCGCTGCCCGCCGGGGATTGATCGGTTTTGGCGATCGGGCCATGGCGGACCATGGCTTGATTGCCCCCCCGGCCGAGCGCATCTGCCTGGGGCAGGCCGCCACGGCGGCCGGCGGAGGAGAGATGGCGATATCGGAGCCCTTCAGCGAGGCTCGCGCCGCGCAGGTGATCGCCCTCCACGCGGAGGGTGAAGGCACGCTTCTGCCGATGCTCCACGCGCTGCAGGAGGTCTTCGGGCACATCCCCCGGGCGGCCGTGCCGATGGTGGCGCAGGTGCTGAACCTCAGCCGCGCCGAGGTACACGGCGTGATCTCCTTCTACCACGACTTCCGCCATACGCCGGCGGGACGCACCGTCGTCAAGCTCTGCCAGGCGGAGGCATGCCAGGCGATGGGCTGCCGCAGCCTGGCGGCGGCGGCCGAGGCGGCGCTCGGGGTGCGGCTGGGCGAGACGACCGCCGACGGGCGGATCACGCTGGAGCCGGTCTATTGCCTGGGGCTCTGCGCCACCGCCCCCTCCGGCATGATCGCAGGACGGCCGGTGGGGCGCCTGACGCCGGCCCGGCTCGCCGCATTGCTGGCAGCGGCACAATGAACGTGCGCGTGTTCATCCCCGGCGATGCCGCAGCCATCGCGGTCGGCGCCGACGCGGTTGCGCAGGCGCTGCAGGTGGAAGCCCAGCGACGCGGCATGGCCTGCACCGTCGTGCGCACCGGCTCGCGCGGCATGTTCTGGCTTGAGCCGCTGATCGAGGTCGCGACGCCGACGGGGCGCGTCGGCTACGGCCCGGTGGCGCCCGAGGACGTGCGCGGGTTGTTCGATGCCGGGCTGCTCCAGGGCGGCGCACACGCGCTGCGCATCGGGGTGCCGGAGGAGGTGGCGTTCCTGAAGCGCCAGACGCGCTTGACCTTCGCGCGCTGCGGCATCGTCGACCCGCGCAGCGTCGAGGACTACGCCACGCATGGCGGCTGGCGCGGGCTCGCACGCGCGATCTCGCTCGGGCCGGCGGCGACGATCGAAGAAGTGGTGCAATCCGGTCTGCGCGGGCGGGGCGGCGCCGGATTCCCGACCGGGATCAAATGGCGCACCGCGGCCGAGGCGGCCGGCGCACAGACATATATTGTCTGCAACGCCGACGAAGGCGATTCCGGTACCTTCTCCGATCGCATGATCATGGAGGGCGATCCGTTCGTGCTCATCGAGGGCATGGCGATCGCCGGGCTCGCGGTCGGCGCGACGCACGGCTTCATCTACGTGCGATCCGAATATCCGCACGCGATCGCGGCCCTGCGCGATGCGATCGGCATCGCCCGTGCGAGCGGCTATCTCGGTGCCGACGTCGGCGGCAGCGGCCGCGCTTTCGACATCACGCTGCGCGTCGGCGCCGGGGCGTATGTGTGTGGCGAGGAAACCTCGCTGCTCGACAGCCTGGAGGGCAGGCGCGGGCAGGTGCGCGCCAAGCCGCCGCTGCCGGCGCATGTGGGTCTGTTCGGCCGGCCGACGGTGATCAACAACGTGATCTCACTCGCCTCCGTGCCGGTGATTCTCGATCGCGGTGCGGCCGCCTATCGCGATTTCGGCATGGGGCGCTCGCGCGGCACGATGCCGATCCAGCTTGCTGGCAACGTGCGCCACGGCGGTCTGTTCGAGACCGCGTTCGGCATCACGCTCGGCGAGCTCGTCGACGACTTGGGCGGCGGCACGGCGAGTGGGCGGCCGGTGCGCGCGGTGCAGGTGGGCGGCCCGCTGGGTGCCTACTTCCCGCGTGCGCTGTTCGACACGCCATTCGACTTCGAGGCGTTTGCAGTAAGGGACGGGCTGATCGGTCACGGCGGCATCGTGGTGTTCGACGACACCGTCGACATGGCGGAGCAGGCGCGTTTCGCGATGCAGTTCTGCGCGCTGGAGTCCTGCGGCAAATGCACGCCCTGCCGCATCGGTGCGGTGCGGGGCGCCGAGGTGATCGAGCGCATCATGCGCGGCGAGAACGTCGCCGCGAACCGCGCGCTGGTCGCCGATCTGTGCAACACGATGAAGTTCGGCTCGCTCTGCGCGCTCGGCGGCTTCACGCCGTACCCGGTGATGAGCGCGCTGACCCATTTCCCCGAAGACTTCGGCGATGCGCCGCCGCGCGTCGCTGCGGCATGAGGAGCGGCAGATGGCGCTGATCAAGGAGACCGACTACGGCACGCCGGCTTCGGCAGCCGCAGCCACGGTCGCGCTGACCATCGACGGTACGCCGGTCACGGTGGCCACCGGCACCTCGATCATGCGCGCCGCGATGGATATCGGCACGGAGATCCCGAAACTCTGCGCAACCGACTCGCTCGCCGCATTCGGGTCCTGCCGGCTCTGCCTGGTCGAGATCGAGGGACGCGGCGGCACCCCCGCCTCCTGCACGACGCCCGTCGCCGAGGGCATGGTCGTGCATACCGAAACGCCGCGCCTGCGACAGTTGCGCCGCGGCGTGATGGAGCTTTATGCGTCCGACTACCCGCGCGACTGGGTATCCGATCCCAAGCAGCGCGACAACGAGCTGTTCCGCATGGCGAGCGCAGTCGGGCTGCGCGAGGTCCGCTACCCGGGCGACGTGCACACGCATCTCGCGGCGCCGAAGGATGCGAGCAACCCGTATTTCACCTTCGACCCGAGCCGCTGCATCGTCTGTTCGCGCTGCGTGCGCGCCTGCGACGAGGTGCAGGGAACCTTCGCGCTGACGATCGAGGGCCGCGGCTTCGGCTCGCGCGTCGTCGCCAGCATGGACGAAGGCTTCCTCGGCTCCGAGTGCGTCTCCTGTGGTGCCTGCGTGCAGGCGTGCCCGACTTCGGCGCTGCTGGAGAACGCGGTGATCGAGCAGGGCCTGCCCGAGCATTCGGTGGTAACCACCTGCGCCTACTGCGGCGTCGGCTGCGCCTTCAAGGCGGAGCTGCAGGGCGACGAGGTGGTGCGCATGCTGCCCTACAAGGAGGGCAAGGCGAACCACGGCCATAGCTGCGTCAAGGGCCGCTTCGCCTGGGGCTATGCGATGCACCGCGAGCGCATCCTGCACCCCATGGTTCGCGAGCGCATCACTGACCCGTGGCGCGCGGTTTCGTGGGACGAGGCAATCGGCCGCGTTGCCAGCGAGTTCAAGCGGCTCCAGGCCCAGTACGGGAAGAATGCGATCGGCGGCATCACCTCCTCGCGCTGTACCAACGAGGAGACCTACCTGGTGCAGAAGCTGGTGCGCGCCGGCTTCGGGAACAACAACGTCGATACCTGCGCGCGTGTCTGCCACTCGCCCACCGGCTACGGGCTCAAGACCACGTTCGGAACCTCGGCCGGGACGCAGGACTTCGACTCCGTCGACCACGCCGATGTCATCATGGTGATCGGCGCCAACCCCACCGATGGCCATCCGGTGTTCGCCTCGCGGATGAAGCGCCGGCTGCGCGCAGGCGCGAAACTGATCGTCATCGACCCGCGGCGGATCGACCTCGTGCGCTCGCCGCATGTCGCGGCGCAGCAGCATCTGCCGCTGCGCCCTGGTACCAACGTCGCGGTGCTGAACGCGCTCGCGCACGTGCTTGTCACCGAGGGCCTCGTGAACGAAGCGTTCGTGCGCGAACGCTGCGACTGGCAGGCATTCAACGAATGGGCCGCCTTCGTCGCCGAGCCGCGCAACAGCCCCACGGAGGTGGCAGGCATCGCCGGAATCTCCGCCGAATCCATCGTCGCGGCGGCGCGGCTGTATGCCACCGGCGGCAATGCGGCGATCTACTATGGGCTCGGTGTGACCGAGCACAGCCAGGGCACCACCACCGTGATCGCGATCGCCAATCTCGCGATGGCAACCGGCAATATCGGCCGGCCCGGCGTCGGCGTGAACCCGCTACGCGGACAGAACAACGTCCAGGGCTCGTGCGACATGGGCAGCTTCCCGCACGAGTTCTCCGGCTATCGTCACATCAGCGACGCGGTCGCGCGCTCGCTGTTCGAGGCCGACTGGGGCCGCAAGCTCGACGCGGAGCCCGGGCTGCGCATCCCCAACATGTTCGACGCGGCGATCGGCGGTCGCTTCAAGGGGCTCTACGTCCAGGGCGAAGACATTCTGCAATCCGACCCGGACACACAGCACGTCGCTGCCGGCCTCGCGGCAATGGAGTGCCTCGTCGTGCAGGACCTGTTCCTGAACGAAACCGCCAACTACGCGCACGTCTTCCTGCCCGGCTCGACTTTCCTGGAGCGCGACGGCACGTTCACCAACGCCGAGCGGCGCATCCAGCGCATCCGCCGCGTGATGGCGCCGCGCGCCGGCCTCGCGGATTGGGAGGTCACGATCGCCATCGCCGGCGCCATGGGGCTGGAACTCAGCTATCGTGATCCCTCGGAGATCATGGACGAGATCGCGCGCCTGACGCCGACCTTCGCCGGCGTCTCGTTCCGGAAGCTGGATGAGCTGGGTTCGGTGCAGTGGCCGTGCAACGAGCAGGCGCCGGCTGGCACACCCGTGATGCATATTGAGCACTTCGTGCGCGGCAGCGGCCGCTTCATGTTGACTGAGTACCAGCCAACCGACGAACGCAGCACGCGAAAGTTCCCGCTCCTGCTTACGACGGGGCGCATACTCTCGCAATACAACGTCGGCGCGCAGACACGCCGCACGGCCAACGTCGTGTGGCATCCGGAGGATCGGCTGGAGATGCACCCTGCCGATGCCGAAGCGCGCGGCGTGCGCAGCGGCGACTGGGTGCGGCTGACAAGCCGCGCCGGCGCGACCACACTGCGCGCGCTGGTGACCGACCGCGTCGCCCCTGGTGTGGTCTACACGACCTTCCACCACCCCGCGACGCAGGCAAACGTCGTAACGACCGAGTTTTCCGACTGGGCAACCAACTGCCCTGAATACAAGGTGACGGCGGTGCAGGTAACGCCGTCCAACGGCCCCACCGAATGGCAGACACGCTATGTGGAGCACGCGCACGCGAGCCGGCGGATCCTGGCGGACGCTGCGGATTGAGAGCCGGCATCGCGGCGTGGCGCCGTGGCGCCACCGTCGCGATCCTGCTGCTGGCGTTCTTCGCGGGCGCCTGGAGCGCAGCAGCGCCACCGGCGGACTTGCGGGCGCAGGAAGCGCGCGGCGGGCATACGATCGCGCGGCATGTGGGCCAGACCGACGCCGCACTGCGCCGGCGCCTCGCTGCGGAACCGGAGATCGCCTATGCCAGCTCCTTCGATGATCTCGCGACGGCCGAGGCGGCGGTGGGTGCAGCACTGGCAGCGCACGCGGCGGACATCGCCGACTGGCTCGCGGGCTATGGGCCGCGACGGATGAAGCGCATCGACTACGACACCGGTCGGACCGTGGGTCGCGTCCTGGCGCGTGGCGCGGCGCGGCCGGTGCCCGCCTCGCGGCTGCGCGTGATTCTCCGCCGCACGCCGCATGCGGCGGCGCGCTATCTTGTCCTCACCGCATTTCCGGAGCTGTGAGGCGGTGCCATGCGAACCGGTCTCGCGGAAACCTATCCCGATCTGGCGCATCTGCTCGGTGCCTATCTCCACCAGGACTTTTCGCTCTTCGGCCCCACGCTCGCGGATGCGGTCGCAGCCTTCGCGCGCGACGAACCGGCGGCGGCGGTCACCGCGGCGCGCCGCGACATCGCCCGCTTTGCCCGCGCGCACACGCTGGATTGCGAGGCGGCGCTGCACCGCCTCGAGCCGGATCTCTCGCGGCCGCCGGGCATGACTGCATCGGAATTTCTGAACTGGCTGGACGCACAGCTCAGCGGCGCCCAGCCTCCAGGCATACCATGAACGTTCCGCCCTTCCGGATGGTGCGCCCTGCGGTCTGGCGCCACGGCGCGCCCGCCGCAGGCGCCCCGCGCAACATCCCCGAAGAGACGGCGATCGCGCTCACGTTCAACCGCGAGACCTACGCGGTGATGATGGCGACACCCGCCGACCTCGCGGATTTCGCGCTCGGCTTCGCGCTGAGCGAGGGCATCGTCGGGCAGCCAAGCGAGATCGCATCGCTCGACATTCTCGAGCATCCGCGCGGCATCGAGTTGCGCATGGAACTGGCGGCGCCGCGGCTCGCCGCGCTGACGGCGCGACGGCGGCGCGTGGCCGGGCCGACCGGCTGCGGCCTGTGCGGCATCGACAGCTTGGCCGAGGCCGTGCGCGTGCCGCGGCCGGTCCCGTCCGGTCGCGTGTTCGATGCCGCCGAGATCGCCGAGGCGCTTCGCTCGATCGAGCCGCTGCAGGTGCTCAACCGTGCGACGCGCGCCGTGCATGGTGCCGCACTCTGGACGCCGGCGCATGGCGTGCGCCTGCTCCGCGAGGACGTGGGCAGGCACAACGCTCTCGACAAACTGCTGGGTGCGGCCGCGCATGCCGGCGTGAGCGCGGAGACGGGCCTGCTGCTGCTCACGAGCCGGGTTTCGATCGAGATGGTGCAAAAGGCCGCCGTGCTCGGCGCGCCGGTCATGGTCGCGGTGTCGGCGCCGACGGCGCACGCGCTGCGGCTGGCCGAGGCAGCGGGAATGACGTTGATCGCCATCGCCCGCAACGACGGGTTCGAGGTATTCTGCGGCGGTCATCGGATCGTGGAAAAGAGGGAGGCGCATGTCGCCTGAAGCCAAGCTCGTCTATATGGCGAACCAGATCGGCAAGTTCTTCGCGGCCCAGGGTGAGGCGCGTGCCGTGGCCGGCATCGCCGATCATCTGCAGAAATTCTGGGAGCCGCACATGCGCGCCACCGTCGTCGCACACCTGCGCGCTGGCGGCGCAGGGCTCGACCCCTATCCGCGGCGCGCGGTGCAGCTACTCGCCGAAACGGCGGACGAGCGCGTCTAGCGAGGTTGCGGGCACGGTCAGAGGCTTCCCCAGGCGAGCAAGCTCCGCGGCGCCGCTCATCGAGGCCTGCGCGAGCGCGACCGTAGCGATGCCTTCGGCGAACGCGCCATCCGCCGCTGCGGCGATGCGGCGATGATAGGCGCCGACGTCGCCAGCGCGGAAATCCTCCCAGGCCCCTTCGACCAGCCGCAAGTCGATCCGTGCGCCGGTGCGGGCAGCACTCTCCTCGAACAACTCGCCGGTCGGCCCGAGCGTGGTCGGGGCGGCGCACAAGACCACCACCGTCCCACCGGCGGCGGTCGCCGCATCCGCGAGCGCCCGGTCGGCCCGGACTACCGGCACATCGGTGCCCTCTGCGGCCATCTGGGCCGCCGGCCCCACCGTCGAACACGTCAGCAGCACCGCGTCGGCGCCGGCGGCCAGCGCATGCAGCGCCGCCGCGGTCGCCGCCAGCGCGGCGTCGCGGCCACCCGGCTCGCCGGCGCCCGCCAGCAGGTCGGGCCGCAGCGTATGCGTGAGGCGGAGGTCGGGCGGGCAGGTGGCGGAGAACAGCGCGACGTTGCTTTCGACAGTGTGCAGGCAGGCGATGGTGGGCATGGCGTGGACGTCCTTCCCTCAACCAATGGTCATCAGGCTGGCGTTGCCGCCGGCCGCGGCGGTGTTGGTGCTCACGGAACGCTC
The DNA here is from genome assembly GCA_017307335.1 of Alphaproteobacteria bacterium. Classification (GTDB taxonomy): domain Bacteria; phylum Pseudomonadota; class Alphaproteobacteria; order Acetobacterales; family Acetobacteraceae; genus JAFKFJ01. Next base: position 9,290 of record JAFKFJ010000197.1, read on the forward strand.
TTCGAGCAGCCACGTCAGATCATACGCCGCGCCCGCGGCAAGCGCACCGCGCGGGACGGAAAAGAACGGTACAATCGCGCCCTCGCGCGCGGCAAATACGCGCTGCCAATGCAGCAGCGCATCGGCATCGCCTTCGTAGAGCGCAACCGTGCCGTGCGCCTCCTCGGGCGTCGCGATCCGGCGAATGCGCCCATGCAGCGCCTCCGGCAGGCGCACAAGCAGCGCCTCGCCGCCCGGAGGCGGCAGAACCTCCGCCGCGTTCCCGCTGGCTAGGGCGGCGCCGACCTGGCAAGCCATCGCGAACGGGCTGCTCGCGATGCAAATCACCGTGCCGCGGGGATGCAGCGCATAGACGTTGCGCTCCCCCACCGGGCCTGGCAGTTCGACCGTGGCACCAACACGGCTGCGCGCGATCATCGCCCGAACCTGCGCCGGCGCTTCGGCCGCGCCGCGCTGCTCGATGAGATCGGCAAATACGCCCGCTGCGGTCAGCAGGCTTTCGCACGCTGCGGCATCGAGCGGTGGCGTTGTCGGATCGACCGCCGCAAGCCTGCGCAGCATCAGCGGGCCGCCAGCCTTCGGGCCGGTGCCGGACAGGCCATGTCCACCGAAGGGCTGCATGCCGACCACGGCGCCGATGAGATTGCGGTTGACGTAGATGTTGCCTGCCGGCGCCCGCTCGGCGAGCGGCAGAATGGTTTCGTCAATGCGCGAATGCACACCGAAGGTGAGCGCGTAGCCGGTCGCCGCGAGCTCCTCCAGCAGCGATTCCAGCCCCTCGCGACGATAGCGCAGCACGTGCAGCACAGGGCCGAACACCTCGGCGCTCAGGTCAGCCATGCTCTCGATTTCGACAACCGCGGGCGCGATGAAGCTGCCGTGCGCGGTCATGGCCGGCAGCGCGGCCTGGTGCACGCGGCGGCCGCGCGCCCGCATCGCCGTCAGGTGTGCAGCGAGAATCGCCTGTGCCTCAGCCGTGATCACCGGCCCGACATCCGTTGTGAGCCGATCGGGGTTGCCGACGCGAAGCTCCGCCGTGGCACCCAACAGCATGGTGAGGATGCGGTCGGCCACCTCCTCCTGCAGGCAGAGTACGCGCAGGGCCGAGCAGCGCTGGCCCGCGGAGTCGAAGGCCGACGTGATTGCGTCGGCGACGACCTGTTCGGGCAGCGCGGAAGAATCGACGATCATCGCGTTTTGCCCGCCCGTTTCCGCAACGAGCGGGATCGGCTGGCCCCGGGGATCGAGGCGCTCGGCGAGGCTGCGGGCAATCAGGTGCGCGACCGCGGTGGAGCCCGTGAACATCACGCCGCGTATGCGCGCATCGGCGACCAACTGCGCCCCCAGTTGCCCGTCGCCGGGCAGCAGCGCCAGCGCCGCGCGCGGCACGCCGGCCTCGTGCAGCAACCGCACCGCCTCCGCCGCAACCAAGGGTGTTTCCTCGGCCGGCTTGGCGAGCACCGGGTTGCCGGCCGCCAGCGCCGCGGCGATCTGGCCCACGAAGATGGCCAGCGGAAAGTTCCACGGTGAGATGCACGCGACCGGGCCGAGCGGAGGCCACGGGAAACCGTCGCGAATCTGTGCGGCGTAGTAGCGCAGGAAGTCCACGGCCTCGCGCACCTCACCCTGCGCGTTGGGCATCGTGCGTCCGGCCTCGCGCACGATGATCGCGATCAGTGCCGAGCCGGCCGCCTCGATCAGGTCGGCCGCGCGCAGCAGGTACGCCGCGCGCTCCGCCGGGGGCACCGCCTGCCACGCGGCCCCCTCCGCGTGGGCGGTCGCGACGGCGGCGTCGAGCTCGCCCGCGCCCGCCTCCACCACGTAGCCGACAACGGCGCGGCGATCCGCGGGATTGGTCACCGCACGGGCCGAGCCTCGCGCTGGTCCCGCGCGCCACACGACCTGCGCCGAGCGCAGCAGGACGGCCGAAAGTGAAGCCAGTCGCTGCTCGTTGGAGAAATCCACACCCGATGAGTTCACGCGCGCAGCGCCGAACAGTGCTCGCGGCAGCGCAATCTTCTCGTGTGGCGCGCCGAGCGGCGTATTGGCGGCGGCAGCCGCCACCGGATCGGCGACGAGATCGTCCAGCGGCGTCTCGGGATCGGCGATGCGGTTGACGAAGGACGTGTTGGCACCGTTCTCGAGCAGTCGGCGCACGAGATAGGCAAGCAGCGTCTCATGCGTGCCGACCGGCGCATAGATGCGGCACGGGCGGTTCAGCTTCTCTGGCCCGACGACCTCTTCATAGAGCGGCTCGCCCATGCCATGCAGCCACTGGAACCCGCACTGGCCGACCGCAAAGCCGTCGCCCGCCATCTCCATGATGCCGGCGAGCGTGCGCGCGTTGTGCGTCGCGAACTGCGGGAACACGGCATCGGGGGCGCCGAGCAGACGGCGGGCGCAGGCCATATAGGCCACATCCGTGTGCACCTTGCGCGTGTAGACGGGAAAGCCTTCCAGCCCATCGACCTGAGCACGCTTGATCTCGGCGTCCCAATACGCGCCTTTCACCAGCCGCACCATCAGTCGATGCCCGCTACGCCGCGCCAGATCGACCAGGAAGTCGATCACGTACGGTGCACGCTTCTGGTACGCCTGCACCACGAAACCGATGCCGTCCCAACCCGCGAGCGCGGGGTCCGCGCAGAGTCGTTCGAGCAGGTCGAGCGAGAGCTCCAGCCGGTCGGCTTCCTCGGCATCGATGTTGAGACCGATGCCATAGCCGCGGGCAATGGCCGCGAGCGCCTGCAGCCGCGGCAGCAGCTCCGTCATCACGCGGTCTGCCTGGGCGCGCGTGTAGCGCGGGTGCAGTGCCGAGAGCTTGATCGAGATGCCCGGGCCGCCATGAATGCCACGCCCGGCAGCCGCGGCGCCGATGGCATGCACCGCCCGGTCGTAGGCCGCGAAGTAGTGCTGCGCATCGGCCGCCGTCATCGCGGCCTCGCCGAGCATGTCGTAGGAATAGCGGAATCCCCTCGCCTCCCACGCACGCGCGTTGGCGAGCGCCTCGGTGATGGTCTGGCCGCAGACGAACTGCTCGCCCAGCAGGCGCATCGCAAGATCGACGCCGCGCCGGATCAACGGCTCTCCGCCGCGGCCGATCAGGCGGGTGAGCGCGTGGGCGAGGCCGGCTTCACTCTGCGTCGCGACCAGCCGGCCGGTGATCATCAATCCCCAGGCCGCAGCGTTGATGAACAGGGAGCGGCTGCGACCGAGATGCGCGTGCCAGTCGCCCCGCGCGATCTTGTCGCGGATCAGGGCATCGCGTGTCGGCCGGTCGGGAATGCGCAGCAGCGCCTCAGCGAGACACATGAGCGCCACACCCTCGTTGCTCGAAAGCGAGAACTCATGCATCAGCCCCTTGACCCCACCGCCTCGCTGCTTGGCCCGCAGCACCTCCACGAGTCGCGTGGCAAGGGCCCGCGCCCGGGCCTCGGCCGCCGGCGGCAACGCAGCCGCCGGCAGCAGGAGGGGCAGGCACTCTTCCTCCGCCCGGCGATGGGCGGCCGTGATGGCGGCGCGCAGGACCGATTGCGGCCGCACCTCGCGCGCGAAGGCCAGGAATGGCGGCGCGGGCCCCTCTGCCGGCTCTTCAGGCTCTGCGACGTTCTCCCCGCGCTCGATCCGCTCGAGCACGGCAAGCAGGCCCTGCTTGATCAGCCAGTGCGGCGTTCGGCCGGAGCGCTCGGCGGCGGCGCGGAGGCGGGCGCGCAGCGCCGCATCGACCTTCACCCCGAGCGTGGTTGCACCCATACCGCCCTCCGGGTTGCACCTTTTTGTAGCGCCTTAGCATCAAAGGTGCAACCCGACTCGCGCCGCCACCAGCAGCGCCGCCATCAGGTCGAGATGACCGCCGCCGGCATTCTTGAACAGGGTGACCTCCGCCGCATCCCGCCGCCCTGGCGCACCGCGTACCAGCTCGAACAGGTCGGTGATCGCGTCGGCCGCCAGCAGGCCGGTGGCGAGCGGTTGCGAGATGTCGCCGGCGTCGTGAAGCGTGAAGCGGCGCGTGTCGACAAAGACACGGGCGCGACTCACCGCCACGTCGTCCGCCTCACGCATCGCGGGCGTATAGCCGCCGACCAGATCGACATGCGTACCGGCGGCCAGCCACGCGCCGCGCAGGACGGGCGCGGTGGCCGCGGTGGCGCAGCAGACGATGTCGGCGCAGGCGACTGCGGCGGCGAGGTCGGTCACCGCCTCGGCACCCGGAATGGCGGCGGCGAGCGTCGTGGCGCGCACCGGCGTGCGGTTCCAGATCAACACGCGCGCGAGGCCGGGCCGCACCACGCGATGCGCGGCAATCTGCCACGGCGCCTGCGCACCCGCGCCCAGCATCAGCAGCGTCCGCGCGTCGCGCCGGGCGAGGTAGTCGGCGGCGAGCGCGGAGTCGGCCGCCGTCTTGCGCAGCGTGAGCGGCGTCGCGTCCATCACCGCCGCCGGGGTGCCATGTTTGCCGTCGAACAGCACGTAGACCGAGGCTATGTTCGGTATATGCTGCGCCGCGTTGCGGGGAAACACGCTGGCCAGCTTCACGCCGAACGCGACCTCCCGCTGCCACGCCGCCATCGCCAGCAGCGCATCCGGCGCCACGTCCATCAACATGCGGCCGTACGCGTCCACGCCGGCACGGTGGCCGGCGCGCATCGCCTCGATCAGCGAGGGAAGATCGAGCAGGCGCTCGACGGTCGCGGCGTCGATCAGGATCACGGGAGAATCGCGTCGAACAATGGTGTGCGCGAGAGCGGTCGCGCGCCACCCGCGCCGATTACCACCTGCTGCTCCAGCTTGATGCCGTCCGGCCCGCCGACCTCCCCCATATAGCTCTCGACCGAAACCACCATGTTCTCCTCGAACATGCCGTCATAGCCCCAGTCCTCCCAGTCCGCGACATAGGCGACGGACGGATACTCGTCCACGAAACCGCAGCCATGCAGCATCATCATGTAGCGGTTCGGCACGAATGCCTCCGGCACCGGCCAGCAGTGCTCCGCGAACTCGCGGAAGCTGAGGCCGGGGCGCAGAAGCTCCATGTTGTGCCGGATCTGCAACTGCGCAAGGTCGTAGAGGCGGCGATGCCGGTCGGTCGGCTTCGCGCCGGGACAGACATAGCTGCGCGAAATATCAGCCAGGTAGCCGAACGGCCCCACCATGTCGGTGTCGAAGCCGACGATGTCGCCGGGCTGGATCACACGATCGCCGGATTCCTGGAACCACGGGTTGGTGCGCGGTCCCGACGCGAGCAGCCGGCACTCGATCCACTCGCCGCCATGCGCGATGTTGGTCTCGTGCAGCAGCGCCCAGAGCTGGTTCTCGGTGATGCCGGGAACCAGCGCCGCGCGCATCCGGTCGATCGCCACGTCACAGACATCCATCGCCGCCTGAAGGCACGCGATCTCCTCGGCAGACTTCACCATGCGCGCCTGTTCGGCCGCCGCCTGGACGTCGAAAAGCTGCACCCCGTGCGAGAGCAGGCGCAACGTGCCCAGCGGATCGCAGCGATCGACCGCGAGGCGCCGGTTGTTCCCACCATACTGCCGCAGCAGATCCGCGATCTCGTCCGCCCAGCGATGCGCCTTTTCCTCGGTGCGTGAGCCCGCGAGGAAATAGAACCACGGCGTGCAGGGCCGCACCTCGTCAACGAGCGGCGAGGCGGCAGTGACATGGCGTGAAGACGTGTACTCGAACAGGATCACCGGCCCTTCGGTCGCCACGAACGCGTAGCGGCCGGGCGCGTGCATGCTCCAGACGGCCATGTTGCGCGTGCCGGTGGCGTAGCGCAGGTTCATCGGATCGGAGAGCACGGCACCGGCGTAGTCGCGCCGGCGCAGTTCCGCACGCAGGCGAGCAAGGCGGTAGCGCAGCAGCCGATCCTGGTCTATCGCCGCCATGCGCCCGATGAGCGCCGCCTCCACCGGCGCGGCCGGACGCACGTCCGCCTGTGGTGCGGCGGTCGCATTGGCAAGGATCCGGCTGGTATGGCGAGTGAGGTCGGACATCGCTCCCCCCTGGCTTCAGGACGCGCCGCGAAACACCGGTTCGACCATGCGCAGATCGTCGAGCGGGATGTGGCAGTGAATGCGGTGGCCGGGGCCGGCCGCGCGCCGCGGCGGCGGCGTTTCGTCGCACATCGGCCCCAGCTTGCGCGGGCAGCGTGTCGCGAAACGACAGCCCTTCGGCACGTTCAGTGGACTCGGGATCTCCCCGGCAAGCCGGATGCGTGCGCTTCGGATGGTCGGGTCCGGCACCGGTACCGCGGAAAGCAGCGCCTCGGTGTACGGGTGATACGGCGGGTCGAACAGCGCGGCGACCGGCCCCGACTCCATTACCTGCCCGAGATACATGACGACCACTTCATCGGCGATGTAGCGCACCAGGCCGAGATCATGGCTGATGAAAACCAGCGTCGTCTGATGCTCGGCCTGGATCCGTAGCAAGAGGTTGATCACTGCCGCCTGCACCGACACGTCGAGCGCCGAGACCGGCTCGTCCGCGATGAGCAGTTGCGGATTGCCCGCGAAGGCACGCGCAATGGCGATGCGCTGTTTTTGCCCGCCCGAGAGCTGTCGCGGCAGCGCGTGGCGCACCGACGGCGGCAGGCGCACCATTTCCAGCAGACCTGCGACCCGCGCCTCGATGTCGCGCCGGCCACGGGCGATCCCGAACTTGCGCAGGCTGCGCGCGAGCGGCCAGCCCACCGGGTGCGATGGGTTCAGCGTGCCGTCCGGGTTCTGAAAAACCATCTGAACGGCCGCGACCTCGGCCGCGCCGCGCCGCCGCACCGGTCGGCGCGCGACGTCCGCGTCAAGCACGCGCAGGCTGCCGCCACTCGCGACATCGAGCCCGGCCAGCACCTTCGCAAACGTCGTCTTGCCCGACCCCGACTCGCCGACGAGCGCGAGGACATGCCCGCGCTGGGCCTCCATCTCCAGCCGGTCATTGGCGACTAGCTGACGCTTGCCCATGGGGAAGACACGGGAGAGGTCATGCGCCGCCATGACCACCGTTCCATCGCCCAGCACCGGCCGGTTGGTCAGGGACGGCGCGGCGACGGGCGGCGGGGCAGGCAACTCCGCCCAGCGAGCACAGCGCACGCCGTGGCCCGGCGCGGCTGCGAGCATCGGCACCGGCCGCAGGTCGCAAATGCCGGGCCGCGCGTGCGCGCAGCGGGTCACAAAGCCGCAACTCTCCGGCGCACCACCGGCGCCCGGCACCACGCCCGGGATCGGGACCAGCGGCGCACTGCGCTTGTCGGCGCCAGGGCGCGGCAGCGACGCGAGCAGGCCGCGCGTGTACGGATGCCGCGGCCGCGCGAACAATGCCGCGGCCGGCGCCTCCTCCACCAGTCGTCCGGCATACATCACACCGATCCGCTCGCAGACCTGCGCGATCACGCCGAGATTGTGAGAGATGTAGAACAGCGCCGTGCCGTATTTCTGCCGCAGCTCGTTCAGCAGATCGAGCACCACCGCCTCGACGGTGACGTCGAGACCCGTCGTCGGCTCGTCGAGCAACAGCAATGCGGGATTGGCGAGCAACGCCATCGCGATCACCACGCGCTGCTTCTGGCCGCCGGAAAGCTGGTGCGGGTAGCGGCGCATCACGCTCTCCGGATCGGGCAGATGCACGTCGGCGAGCGCCCGCGCCGCACGCTCGCGCGCTTCGGCGGGTGCACGCACGCCGTGCGCGCGCGGCACTTCCATGAGCTGGCGGCCGATCGTCATGCTCGGGTTCAGCGCCGTCGCCGGCTCCTGATAGACGATCGCGATGCGTCCGCCGCGGAGCCGCCGCAGTGTCTCGCTGTCCGTCGTGACCAGATCGCGGCCCTCGAACAGGATCTGTCCGCGCGCGACGGCGCCGTTGCGGCCCAGATAGCCCATGATCGCCATGATCAGCGTGGACTTGCCGCAGCCGGACTCGCCCACCAGGCCAAACGCCTCGCCCGCGCCGATCTCCAGGGAGAGCTCGGGAATGGCCGCGACCGTTCCGCGCACCGTGGTGTATTCCACGCGAAGGTCGCGGATCGCGAGCAGCGTCATTGGCCTCAGTCCGCCTGCGACAGTTCGGTGAGCCCGTCGGCCAGCAGGTTGAAGCCGAGAATGAGCGTGACGATCGCGATCGCCGGATAGAGCGCCATGTGCGGGAAGACGGTGATCATCGACGTCGCCTGCTTCACCATCCCGCCCCAGTCGGGCGCGGGTGGCGGCAGGCCGAGGCCGAGAAAGCCCAGCGTGCCGATGGTGATTGTGGTGTAGCCGAGCCGGAGGCAGAAATCGGTGATCAACGGCGCGCGGCAGTTCGGCAGCACCTCGATCAGCATGACGAACAGGTCGGTCTCTCGCCGCAGATAGGCCGCGGCGACGAACTCCTGATGGATCAGCGAGAGCGTGAGGCCGCGCACGATGCGCGCGATGCCCGGTGCCGATGCCAGCACGACTGCGACCACGATGTTCAGTGCCGAGGGGCCGATATTCGCAATCAGGATCACGTAGAGGACGACGACGGGAAAGGAGAGGATGACATCCGAGATGCGGCTGATCGCCACATCGACCCAGCCGCGATAGTAGCCGGCCAGCAGACCCATTGCGATGCCGGCCGCATAGGCGGCGAGGACCGCCGTCGGCGCGACGGCAAGCACCGTGCGCCCGCCCCAGATCAGGCGCGAAAGCATGTCGCGCCCGAGCGGATCGACGCCGAGCCAGTGCTTCGCGCTGCTGCCCGGATGCGCCATCGCGAGGTAGTCCTGCGCGTTGGGGTCGGCGAGCGGCAGCACCGGCGCCAGCAGCGCCAACACCACCCAGAACAGCACCAGCGCGAGGCCCACCATCGCGACGCCGGACCGCGGCAGCCGGCGCAGCAGCCCCGGCCGGGGCCGGCCCGCGGACTCCGCCGCACTGACCAGGAGGCCCGACATCAGCGCCGCGCCTGCGGGTCGAGCACGCGGTACCCGACATCGCTCAACAACTGCGTCGCCGTGGCGACGAACAGCGCCACGAGTGTCGCCGCCTCGATGAGCGCGACATCGCCGAACAGCGAGGCGTCGAGCAGCATGCGGCCGAAGCCGGGATAGGCGAACACCAGCTCCGTCACCACCACGCCGCCGATCAGCCAGTTGATCTGCAGCAGAATCACGGTGAACGGTGCGATGAGCGCGTTGCGCAGGGCATGGTTCACGATCACCTGCCGCCGCGGCAGGCCTTTCAGCACCGCAGTGCGCACGAAGGGTCGCGCCATCACCTCGGCCATCGACGCGCGCACGATGCGCGCGACGTAGCCGGCATCATAGAGCGCCAGCACGCTCACCGGCAGCACGAGCTGCGCCGCGATCGACCAGCCGGCGTTCGGGTCGAGCGGGCTGGTGCCGGGCAGAACGCCCAGCGCCACGACGAAGACCGCAACGAGCAGGACGCCGAGGGCGTATTCGGGAATCGACGTCATGACGATCGCGAGCGTCGAGAGTGCGCGATCGAGCACGCTGCCGGCCCGCATTCCCGCCAGCACGCCGAGCACCAGCGAAAGCGGCACGATGACGGCGAACGCGAGGCCCGCGAGAAGCGCGGTGTTGCCGAGCCGGTCCCACAGCACATCGTTGACCGGCGCCTTGTAGAGCGTCGAGTATCCAAAATTGCCGAAATAGCGGGCGCGGCGCGGGTCCTTGAAGCCGAGGCCGAGGGCGGGGTCCTGCAGCGGGTCGGCCTCGATCCCGGTGAGCACGCCGACCCAGCGCACATAGCGCACCAGCAGCGGGTCGTTCAGGTGAAGCTTCTTGTAGAGGAGATCGACTTGCTCCTGGAGCGCGAACGCCCCCAGTGTCTTGCGCGCGACGTTGCCCGGCGAGAACTCCGTCACCACGAACACCAGGAACGACGCCACCAGCAGTGTGACCAGCATCTCCAGCGTGCGGCGCAGGATGTACCGGGTCATGCAGCCGGCGGCGGCGCGAGTTGCCTAGCTCTTCTGCAGCGCGAGCTGGTTGCCGAAGAAGTAGCTCGAAGGATGAATGCCGGCGCCGAGCACGACCTTGTCGTAAAAGGTGAAGTTGTTGCGGAACAGCGGCTGCGCGATCGGCCCGTCTTCCTGCATGATCTGCTCTAGCTCGCCCATGAGCGCGCGGCGCTTGCCCATGTCGAGCGTTCCCTCCGCCTGCGTCAGGATCGCGTCGAACTTCGGGTTCGAATAACCGCTCTCGTTCCACGGTACGCCGGTGCGATAGCCCAGGCCCAGGATCATCATCGCCAGCGGCCGGTGATACCAGATGGTCGCGCCGAACGGGACCTTGGTCCAGACGTCCCAATACTGGGCGCCGGGCATGACGTTGAGCTTCACGGTCACGCCGATCTGCTTCCACTGCTCGGCCGCGGCCTGCGCTTGCGCCGGGATCCACGGCAGGTCATTCGGCACATAGAGCGTGGTCTCGAAGCCGTTCGGGTGGCCGGCCTCCGCCAGCAGTTTCTTCGCCTGATCGACATGCGTGCCGAGTGCGGCGATCGGCTGGGTATCCGGCTGCGCGGGCGAGCAGTGCGAGTGCTGCCCCGGCGTGCCGATGCCGCGCAGTGCCACTTCGATGATCGGTGCGGGGTTCAGCGCGAGCTTCATGGCCCTGCGCACACGGGGGTCGTCGAACGGCTTCTCGCTGACCTTGAAGCGCATCACCGCCGTCTCGGCGCTCTGGATCTGGTAGAGCCGAAGGTGCGGCATGGCCTTCAGCGCGTCGTATTGCACCGGGTCGGCCGAGATCACGCCGTGGATCTGGCGCGACGCGAGTGCCGCGATCGCCGCCGCAGGATCGTCGCCGGTGTCGACGAACTCGATCGCGTCGAGATGCGCCGCCTCGCCCCAGTAGCTCTTGACCTTGTGCACGACCGCGATCTTGCCGGTATCCGCCTGCACCAGCTCGAACGGCCCGGTGCCCTGGGCACCCGGCTGGAAAATGCCCTTGTCCTCGGGGAAGAGCATCGCGGCCGGATAGTGAAAGAGATGCTCCGGAACCGAGATCTGCGGCTCGCGGCAGTTCAGCCGCACCGTGTGATCGTCCACCTTCTCGATCGCGTTTGCGTCCCAGAGCTCGGTGGTAGACTTGCCGTCGGCGCCCTTCACGTCCTTCAGCAGATAGCCCTTCACCAGCCCGACGAAGGAGGAGCCGACCGCGGCGTCGGTGATCTGCTTGAGGTTCCAGACGACGTCATCCGCCGTGAAGTCGCGCCCGTTGCGCCACTTCACGCCCTTGCGCACGTTCAGTGTCCACGTCTTCAGATCGGGACTGACGGACCACTTCTCCAGCAGATAGGGGTGGGTGACGTTGTGCTCGTCGGTGAGCGTCAGATACTCGCAGACTTGGCGCGAGATGTTGCTGTCATAGGCACCCCACGAATAGGTGTGCGGTGTCTTGAGGTCCTTCACCCGCGTGCCGACGCGCAGCGTGCCACCCGCCGGCATCTCGGCCGCCCGCGCGCGGGGCAGCAAATCGAGCCTCGCCATCGCATAGGCCGACGGCGCGGCGATGCCGATGAGGGTGGCGAAGCGGACGAATTCGCGCCGGCTCAGCGTCCCGGCGGCAAGCTGCGCACGCAACTTGCGAAGATGCGGCATCTTTTGGTCATCCGACATCGCGCATTCTCCCTGATCCCCCGGCGCCTGCCGCAGAGCATTGCCTCGCTCGGACGCGATACTTGCGCGCCGTCAAGATGGTGCACCCCCCTCAAAGCATCTGCAAGCGCTGGCGCCGCCGCGGCGGCGGGAAGGCCGCGTCGATTGCCGCTATGTCGGCGTCGTCGAGGCGGAGTGCCTCGGCCGCCGCGTTCTCGCGCACATGGGCGGCGTCCGACGCCTTCGGAATGACGAGCACATGCGGATGCCGCAGCGCCCAGGCGAGCGCGACCTGTGCGGGCGTAGCGTGATGCCGTGCCGCGACATGCACAAGCGCGGGGGCTCGCAGCAGCCGCCCGGCCTGCCCCAGCGGGGTGTATGCCATCACCGGCATGGCATGCGCCGCGCACCACGGCAGCAGCGAAAACTCGATGCCCCGCGCCTCCGGATTGTAGAGGACCTGGTCTGTGGCACACTTCTGCCCGCCGGGGAGCGCCACGATCTCGTCCAGTTCGCGTTCGTCAAGGTTCGACACACCCCAGGCGCGGATCTTTCCCGCGGCCCGCAGCGCCTCGAACGCGTCGACCGTTTCCGCGAACGGGATGTTGCCGCGCCAATGCAGCAGGTAGAGGTCGATGCGATCGGTGCGCAGCCGCCGAAGACTGCGCGCACAGGCCGCCGGCAGCGAATCGCGGCCGGCATTGTGGGGATAGGCTTTGGTGACGATGAAGACGTCGTCGCGTCGCCCGTCGATCGCCGCCGCGACCACTTCCTCCGCGCCGCCGTCGGCGTACATCTCGGCCGTGTCGATGAGCGTCATGCCGAGATCGAGGCCGAGCCGGAGCGCGTCGGCCTCGACGCGGCGGCGGCCATGCTCGCCCATGTGCCACGTGCCTTGGCCGATCACGGGGACCGTCCGGCCGTCGTTGAGCCTGATCGTACGCACGGCGCACCCCTCCTCTATGCGGCGCCCTGCTCGGCGACCGCGAGCAGACGCAGGAAATTTCCGCCCCAGAGCGCCGCGAGGGCCCCGGCATCGAAGCCGCGACGGACCAGCTCGGCCGTGATCGTCGGGCTCTCGGCCGCGTCGCGCCAGTCGCGGATGCCGCCGCCGCCGTCGAAATCGGAGGAAATCCCGACATGCTCAAGACCGATCCGCCGGACGGCATACTCGACGTGATCGGCGAAGTCGGCGACGCCGACGGTCTCCGGCTTGCCGCCGCTGCGCAGGAATTGCGGTACGGCGGTGATCTGCACCACACCGCCGACCTGAGCGAGGGCGTCGAGCTGCGCATCGTCGAGGTTGCGGGGGTGAGGGCAGAGCGCGTGAACACAGGAATGGCTCGCCACGACCGGCGTGCGGGAGCCGGCCACGGCGGCCAGCATGGCGGCCTTGGACGCGTGGCTGACATCGACCAGCATGCCGAGCGCATTCATCTCCGCGATCACCGCACGGCCGAGCGCGGAGAGCCCGCCATGCTCCTCCGCGGCGTCGCCGAGCTCGGGGCGCGGAATCGCGGAGTCCGCGAGCGCGTTGTGTCCGTTGTGCGTCAGCGTGAGATAGCGGGCCCCGTGCTCCGCCAGCGCGCGCAGGCGGGCGGGGTCGCTGCCGACGACGTAGCCGTTCTCGACCGCGGGAACGACAGCCGTGCCACCCGCCCGCCAGGCGGCGGCGACGTCGGCAGCCCGCACACAGAGCTGCGCCTCCCCGCCCGCCATGTTCCGGATGGCCTGCAGCATCGCAACCGCGCGGGCGAAGGCGGACTCATGCCCCTCGTTGGTGCGACGGCCCTGCGGCACATAGGCGGCGAAACACCCGGCCACGAGGTGGCCGCGGCGCATCTTGGGGAGATCGACCCGCCTGTGGGTTTCCGCGGCGAACGGGGGACCGCCGGGCCAGGGGATGTCGATGTGGCTGTCGAGCGTGAGCAGGCTGCGATGCAGCGCGAGCGGGTCGGTCATGGCGGCACGGTCGGAGCCACAAGCCGGGGCGTCAAGGGCATCGCCGACGCCGGCTGACGCAGGCGGGGCGGCACGGTATAGAAGGGATGGGCGGTTCCCGTAGCTCAGCAGGATAGAGCACAGGATTCCTAATCCTGGGGCCGTGGGTTCGAATCCCGCCGGGAACGCCAGACACCGGAAATGATAAACAAATCAGAGGCATACGGTCCGATAGCGTCCGCACGATGCGACGGCCCGCTGCACCACCCCCGTTCCATCGCGTGCACCGCCGTGGCAGGCCAGTGGAGATGGCCAACCTCCGCCGCGGGCACGCTTGGTGCGCTCGTCTGCACATTCCGCAGGACCGCTGGGGCGACGTAGGGCGTGCGCTGGGAACAAAGGGTGGGCTGAAGCGCGAAGCGGTCCGCACGCTGGGCACGACGGTCTACCGGGAGGCGCTACGGCGGCGGGAGCCTGCTCTGGCTGCTACGCGTACCGACATCGACAACGCCTTGCAGCGTGCGCGCCTGCGTCCCCTGACCGATTGGACGGCAGGCTGGGAGCAGCGTGCGGTCGAGCGCCGCGAGGCGCTGCGCCGGCATGGCCACCACGTGACCGGGACCTATGAGGTCACCACCGATGCCGCCGACGTGCTAGAGGCCGAGGAGACGGCAGGCACCGTCATAGCCGATCTGATCGAGCGCGACGCCGACGCGGTAGGGCGCAGGCGGGGCCGCGTCGCCAGGGATGGCTCCGAGCGCATCGCGCTGGGTCGGACCTTGTCCATCGCCCAGGCATCCCGCGAGTGGCTGGCAGGGGAAGAAGGCCGGGTGCGGGCCGGCACCGTTGCGCTCCTCAAGGCCACTCTCGGGCACCTCGCGTCCTACCTCGCGGCCCATGAGGGCATCCTCCGGCTGGAGGCCGCCGACCTTGCCGAGGTCACGCGGCGGATGGCGGGCGACTTCATCGCGTTCCGTCAGACTGAAGTGGCGGCAGCCACCGTCAAGCGCGAGGCGTCGACGTTCAATGGCCTGTGGCGCTGGGCGATACGGCGCGGCCACGCCGAGCAGAATCCCTGGACGGACCAGACAGCGGGCCTGCGGGAGACCCGAGGTCACCGCGAGCGGGGCTACATGTCGGCCGAACTGGTCAAGTTGCTGCGTGCCGGCCGGGCTGATCTGGCGCCAAGCCGTGGTGGCTACGCGGCGACGTTCTGGGACCTGATACGGCTGGCGCTGCTGACGGGCGCCAGGGCCGATGAGTTGCTCGCACTGCGTGTTTTGCGACGTGTTGGAGGACGGAACCGCTGTGGCCGTTGCTGCCGCGCCCAAGGGAGAGCAGCGGGCCGGCAAGACGGACAGCGCGCGCGCATCATCCCGCTACATGCCTTCGCCCGCCGGGTGATCCGTGACCAAGTTGGCGTCACTGCCAAAGGCGACAGGGGATACACCGCTGTGGCCTGAAGTGCCGGCGCACGGGACGGACGGCCGCCGATCGAAGACCGTCGCGACGCGCTTTCCGCCCATCCGGCGCCGCATCCTAGGCCACAGCGACGAAGTCGATTTCCACTCATTCCGCCGGACTTTCCTGACCGCCGCGGAAACCGCCATGCACCACGGCGGTCGCCTGAGCGCGGAACTGATCGGGCTGCTTGCAGGCCACAAGCGCGGAACCCTTGCGCTAGCGGGCTGTTGAAGAAGTCTTCCATGGCCGCGCCGTGAAGTCAGCTTCATCATGGCCGTGGAAGCAGATTTGGCCCTTGAGGGAGCCGTCTGGCTGAAGCTCGGCCGATCCGTCGCCGCTGGCGTCGTCCAATTCGTAGTTTCCGTTCCAATCGAATTCGACGGCATCTGAATCGCCGGTCCCGTGGATGGCGCCGGTGACGCAACCGAAGGCGAACTCGTCGCCGCCCTTGCCGTCGAACAGGATGTAGGCGGGCTCGACCATGTCGGGATAGTCGGAGGTGTAGTCCGGCATCTTGACGATGCGCCATTTGCCCTTCAAGGGGCGGCTCCCAACAGCTTGGGCAGCCGGATCAGGTTGTACGCCGCAAGCGCCAGCGTGAAGGCGGCGTCCACCCGCGCGCGGCCCCGCAGCTTCACCTTGGCCAAGCCAGCGGAGCTTCTGATCCAGCCGAACACCTCTTCGATCCGTTTGCGGCAACGCTGGCTGATGTCATAGCCGGCATGGCGCGTGGTGCGTCCGTCGACTGCCGTCTTGCGTCGCTTGCCGGTCGTGCTGAGGTGCCCGTCGATTGCGATGTGCGGCGTGACCGACCGCTCCCTCAGTTCATGCACGAACGGCGTTACGCCATAGGCTTTGTAGCCGAACACCGGCACGGCGATCTCCGCGTCCTGTCGTTGCGCACCTTCCGGCGGCGCTTGCTTCCTGCCGCGCTTGAGCGTCCAGCGGCCATCACGGTCGATCTGCCGCCTCCGCGGCTTCGACCACCCGGGCGGGGTTTCGCCTTTGCGCAGGGTCGCCTTCACATGGGATGGACCCGATACGTGGCCGCGCGGGGTTGCTGCGGCGCAACATGCTTGTTAGCCTGCCGCGGCCTATACGGCATGGAACGCCCAGTGACCACTGCGCCACTGCTCATGACCCGCGCCCTCACGAAGACCTTTCGCGGTCTTGTTGCATTGCGTGACCATTCCATAGTCGTAGAACCAGGGGAGATTGTCGGCGTGATCGGCCCGAACGGGTCGGGCAAGAGCACGATGTTCAATTGCGTGACGGCGTTCACCCGGCCCACATCCGGCGCCATCGAATTTCAGGGCCGCTCGCTCGTCGGCAAGAGCCCCACTGCCATCGCCGAGCTTGGCATCGCCCGCACGTTCCAGGGCTCGCGCCTGTTCACCAGCCTTTCGGTATTCGACAACGTAGCCGCAGCGGCTGGATTGCGACACGGTGTCAATCTGCTCGATGCGGTGCTCGGCACGCCGCGTCTGCACCGGCAGGCGGCCGCGGTGCGCGCGTTCGCCGAAGAATTGATCGACCTCGTCGGATTGATGCCGCAACGTGACCGCACCGCGGGTGACCTTCCGTACGGCGATCAGCGGCGCCTCGAAATCGCGCGCGCGCTCGGGACCAAGCCGCGCCTGCTAATGCTGGACGAGCCCGCCGCCGGCCTCAATTCGAGCGAGACGGCGGCGTTGCTACAGCTCATCCGGACGATCCGTGACCGGTATCAGGTCGCCGTCATCGTGGTCGAGCACGACATGGATCTGATCATGAACCTGTGCGAGCGGATCCAAGTGCTCGCGACCGGCTCGGTCATCGGCGAGGGCACGCCCGCAGAGGTGCAAGCCTCGCCCGTCGTTCGGGAGGCATATCTTGGCCACGCTTGAAGCGGCACCGGAGACGCACGACGCGGCTGCGGCCCCGCCGCTGCTCGCAATCACCGATCTGACGGTCTCCTACGGGCCAGTGCGCGCGTTGAAGGGCGTCTCGCTGCATGTCGAGCAAGGCGAGGTTGTCGCGCTGCTGGGCGCCAACGGCGCCGGCAAGAGCACGACATTGCGTGCGATCTCGGGCCTCGTGCGGCCGCGCGCGGGTGACATCCGCTTGCGCGGCAGCAGCATCATGCGCCTGCCGCCGGCGAAGATCGTGCGCAACGGCGTAGCGCACTGCCCGGAGGGGCGGCGCGTTTTCGCCTCGCTTACGGTTGCCGAGAATCTTCGGCTGGGGGCGGCATCGCGCGAGGACGCCAGTGGCGTCGACGAAGATCGCGAAAAGCTGCTGTCGCTGTTTCCGATTCTACGCACGCGGCGCAACCAGACCGCCGGCACCCTCTCCGGCGGTGAGCAGCAGCAGCTTGCGCTGGCCCGTGCGCTGATGGCACGGCCTTCGTTGCTGCTCCTCGACGAACCGTCGCTCGGCGTGGCCCCGTTGCTGGTGCGCGACATCTTCCGTACACTGGGCCAATTGAAGCGCCAGGGCGTCACGATGCTGCTGGTCGAACAGAACCTGTCGCTCGCGCTCGACATTGCCGACCGCGCCTATGTGCTCCGCACCGGTGAGGTACGGCTATCGGGAGTTGCGGAGGACCTGCGCGACGGCGAGCGTGTGGCCGAAGCCTATCTTGGGTCGCGCTGATGGATTACGCCGACTACCTCATCCAGCAGGGCATCAACGCGATCAGCCTGGGTAGCCTGTATGCGCTGGTTGCCGTTGGGCTGTCGATCGTCTTCGGAATCCTGCGGCT
The DNA here is from genome assembly GCA_017307335.1 of Alphaproteobacteria bacterium. Taxonomy (GTDB): domain Bacteria; phylum Pseudomonadota; class Alphaproteobacteria; order Acetobacterales; family Acetobacteraceae; genus JAFKFJ01. The sequence goes on from JAFKFJ010000197.1 coordinate 27,024, forward strand.
CACCAACTTCGCGCACGGCGACATGATGATGGTGGGCGCGTTCTCGACACTGCTGAGCAGCCTCGCCGGCGTTCCGTTCCTTTGGGGCATCGGCATTGGCGTGGTGGCGGGAGCGGCGGGCGGCATGATCATGGAGCGCGTCGCCTACCGTCCCGTGCGCGGCGCGCCGGACGTGACCCTGCTGCTGACCAGTCTCGCGGTCACGTATATACTGGAGAATCTTGGCATCCTTGTGTTCGGCAGCTCGCCGAAGAATTTTCCGCTGCCCGACTGGCTCGACACATCGTGGGAGTTCCGTGATGGTGCGTTGACCTTTACCAGCATCAACGTGCTGACCGTGGCGCTCACGGTGGTCTCGCTGCTCTTCCTTGGCTGGTTCGTGACGCGTACGACGACCGGCCTCGGCATGCGGGCGGCGGCGGAAGACATGGGGGCGGCGCATCTCGTCGGCCTCAACGTCAACCGGCTGATCGTCGCCGCCTTTGCACTGGCTTCGGCCTACGCCGGCCTTGCGGGTGTGCTGTGGGCGGCGCAGGCTGGCGTCGTGCAACCGCTGATGGGCTTCACACCGCTACTGAAGGCGTTTGTCGCGGCCATCATCGGCGGTTTTGGCAGCATCGGCGGCGCACTGTTCGGCGGCTACCTGCTCGGCACGCTGGAGGTGGCGATCGTCGCCTTCCTGCCGGACGAGATTTCGCCCTATCGGGACCCGATCGTCTTCGCGCTGCTGATCGTCTTCCTGCTGTTCCGTCCCGGCGGCATCCTGCAGCCGAACCGCGAAGAAAAGTTGTGAGCCACACCATTCGCACCCGCCTGATCGTCGCCGCCGCGATCCTGCTGGCCGCGATCGTCGCGGTGTTCGGTCCCGGCTTGCTCGGCGACTACTTCACCCGCATCCTGCTGTTGATCTGCATGAACGGCGTGCTGGTCGCGTCACTGGGACTCTGCAACGGCTTCACGGGCGTGTTTTCCCTGGGCCATGTCGGATTCGTCGCGACGGCCGCCTATGTCAACGGCATCCTATCGCTGACCGCCGAACAGTCGGCCTCGTTGCTACCCAACCTGCCGGCATGGCTCAGCGGCTGGGGCATGCATTTCCTGCCGGCAACGCTGATCGCCGGCCTCGTAACCGCTGCGTTGGCCGCGCTCGTCGGCCTGCCGCTGATGCGGCTGTCGGGACACTTCGTCTCGGTGGCGACGATGGGCTTTCTGATCATCGTCAACGGCGTGCTGGTCAACGCCGACGAGTTCACCCGTGGCTCACGCACGTTCACCGGCGTCCCGCTGGATACCACGCTGCCTTGGGCGATGGGCTGGCTCGTGATCACTCTGCTGGTGCTCGCCCGCATCATCTACTCGCCGATCGGTCGCGCGATGCGCGCCGTGCGCGACAACGCGATCGCCGCCCGCGGCATTGGTATTAACGTGCTGCGAACGCGGCTGCTCGCGTTTGTTGTTGGCGCCTTCTTCGCCGGCGTCGGTGGCTCGCTGTACGCGCGCTATCTGGGGTCGTTCTCGCCCGCAACGTTCTACTTTTCCATGATGATCAACCAGATCGCGATGCTCGTCCTGGGCGGCATGGGCAGCCTGAGCGGCGCGATGATCGGCGTTGTCGTGATTGGCACCATGACCGAACTGCTGCGGGCCCTCGAGCGCGGGTTCAGCATCGACGGCGTCACCATGCCGCCGCTGTTCGGCGCAAGCCAGATTGCGCTTGGCTTGGTGTTCATTCTTATCATGATCTACCGCCCGACCGGGATCGCCGGGGGTCGTGAGATCGTCCTGTGGCCGCGCACGTCCACCCGCCCGGCGCCTTCGGTCGAGGAGGCACCGAGCCGGAACTAGGCCGACTGTCAACGTCAAAACTGGGGAGAACACGTATGAGGCGTAGAGATCTCGTCGCGGCAGTCATACTCGCCGCTGGCTTTTGGCCGCTGCCGTTCGCGCCCGCGCATGCGGCCGATACGATCAAGCTCGGCATCCTCTACAACGTAACGGGGAATCAGGCCTCGCTCGACGGTCCGTCGCTGAACGGCGCCAAGCTGGCGGCAAAGGAAATCAATGCCGCCGGCGGCGTGCTCGGCAAGCAGCTCGAACTTGCGATCTACGACGGCAAGTCCGATGCTAGCGCGATCACCACGGCCACCAGCCAGCTCATCAATTCCGACAAGGTCGTGGCCATCGTCGGCCTGAACGACACCGACGCGGTGCTGGCCGCCGCGCCGCAGTTCGAGAAGGCTGGCATCCCGTTCATCACGCCGGGCGCCACGTCGCCGAAGCTGCCGTCGCAAGCTGGCAAAGAGCTGTTTCTGGCTTGCTTCGGGGATAACGTGCAGGCTGGCGCCGGGGCCGAATACGCGCTCAAGACATTGAAGTTCAAGACGGCGTACTTGTGGACCGATACCTCCGCGGAGTACACCACACTGCTCTCTGCCTATTTTACCAAGGCGTTCCAGCATGGCGGCGGCAAGATCCTCGCGAAAGACAGCTACAAGACCGGCGACAAGAGCTTTACCGCGCAGATCACCAAGCTCAAGGCGAGCAGGCCGAAGCCCGATTTCCTGTACGTTGCCGCAAACCCGGACGATATCGGCCTGGTGGTCAAGCAACTTCGCCAGGCCGGGGTGAAGTTGCCAGTGTTTGGCGGCGACGGCTACGACACGCCGCTGCTGCTCGATGTCGGCGGCGAGGCGGCGAACAACGTCTATTTCACCACGCACTCCTTCCTGGGCGAGAACACCACCGCGCCGATCAAGGCATTCAAGGCAGCGTATAAGGCTGCGTACCATACCGATCCGGAAAACGTCTTCGTTGCGCTCGCCTATGACGGCGTCAGGCTGATGGCCGATGCGATCAAGCGGGCCGGATCCACCGACCCCGAGAAGATCCGTGAGGCGCTGGCGGCAACGAAGGGCTTCCCCGGCATCACCGGCACCATCAGCTACGCGCCAGGCAAGGCAATCCCCGACAAGACCGTCACCATCATTCATGTGAAGGACAAGATGCTGACGCTCGGTGGGGAACTGACCCCCGCGTACGTTCCCGATCCCTGATCCGGCCAGCACCCCGGAGGCGTTCTCCGGGGTGCTTGACGAACGTGAGGCCGTGCAGAAGGCGCCGTGGCCTAGATGATCTCGCCAGCGATGTAGCTGGCTTCATCGCCCGCCGCGGACCTTACGACCGGCGCTGGTCCCTCGGACCAGCCGGCGCGACCAAGTGGCGAGGCGGCACCCGTTGCGGCAATCTCGTCGCCCCGAGTTCATCGCCAAGGCGCTACGGGCGTGGATCGACAATGTCGGCACCCGGACCGTCTATATCGAGCCTGGTAGTCCATGGGAGAAGGCACTACGAGAGCTTCAACTCGAAGCTGCGCGACGAGTTGCTCGACGGCGAGATCTTCGACAGCCTTCGCGAGGCCGAGGTGCTGAGCGAGGCGTGGCGTCGGCACTACAACACCGCCAAGCCGCACAGCTCCCTTGGCTACCGCCCCCAGATCCCGAGGCGATCCTGCCCCGAACCGCCGCAGCACTTCTGTGGCCGCAACACACCATAACCTGCGCTAACAAGGCTCAGATGCCGATCGAGGCCGGCATCCTGGCGCAGTATGCGCTCCGGTCCGACGCGATGGAGCTTGTTGGCCAGCAATCGTTCGAGTTCCGGACCTGGGCCGTGTTGCGGAAGGAGAAATCGCTCGCGCGAAAGGTCTTGCCAGTGAATCGGGCCGCGATCCCCGAGCGGGTGTTGCTCAGGCAGCGCGGCGATTACTCGCGCACTCCAGAGCGGCAGCGCCGATCATCCCAAGTTGGGTGACATGAGGTCATGATCGCCACATCGATGGTGTTGCCAGCCAACGCGCAGAGCAAGCGATCATGACCGCCGTCGATCGCGTGGATATCGACATCAGGAAATCGACGATGATACTCCAGAAGGGTCGCGTGCATGTTGCCGGCGGCCGGCGAGGCACAAACGCCGATCGTCAGCCGCCCATTCTCGCCGCGGCTCCGGGCCCTCAATCTCTGTAGGGGGGAATCGGTTTCGTTGACGAGTCATCGCGCTGTTTCAAGGAACTCTTGGCCGGCGATGGTCAATCGAGTGCCACCGCTATACCAAGACTCCCTGATCAGAACCCATGAGCCGAATGGCGCAGACCGAGGGACATGATGGTCCAGGGTGTGGCTTCGAGTTGGTTCCAAGCGTGGCAGCAGTGATCGACGATGGCGGTGTCGCTGTCGAAGATGCGATTGGAGAGCCAGTTGTCACGCATGAACTGCCAGACGTTTTCCTGGGGGTTCAGCTCGGGGCATTTTGCCGGCAGTGGCACGATGGTGAGGTTGCTCGGCACGACGAGCTTCCCCGAAAGATGCCATCCGGCCTGATCGAGCAGCAGCGCGGCATGCTGGCCGGGTGCGACCTCGGCTGCGATGGCGGCGAGGTGCAGGTTCATGGCGGCGGTGTTGCACCATGGCAGGACCAGCCCGCACGCCTTGCCTTCGGCCGGGCAGATGGCACCGAAGAGATAAGCGGAGGCGGTGCGCTGGTCATGCGGCGCCGAGGGACGCGTGCCGCGGCGTGCCCAGCGGCGGGTGATCTTGTTCTTCTGACCGACCCTGGCCTCATCGCCGAACCAGACCTCTACGTCGCCGAGGGCGATGCCGCGTTGCTGCGCGATCGCCGCCAGCAGGGCGGGGAAGTTTTTTTAAAGGCCTCGACGGCGCCTTCGCTCTGAGCATGGTGGCGTGGCCGCGCCGACAGTTTGCGATACCCCATCGCGCGCAACTCGCGGCCGAGCGTCTGCTTCGACACGCTGATCTCGAACTCCTCCCAGGCCCATTGGCAAAGGTCGATGATCCGCCAGCGGACCACGCCATGCACGGCCGGGATCGGCCCGCTTTCGATCATCGCCGCCAGCGCCACGCGGTGCCGGTCGTTGAGGCGCGGCGGCTGCCCGGGGGCCTTGCGATCGATCAGGCCCGCGGGGCCATGCGTGTTGAACCGGATCACCCAGTCGCGGACGATCTGCAATGTCACGCCGCCGATCGCCGCCGCTTGCGTGCGGCTCGCCCCATCATAGACCGCCGCCAGCGCCAGCAACCGGCGCACCTGCTTGGCGTCCTTACTCAGCCGCGCCGCACGGCGCACCCGCGTCGCATCAAAATCCGGCCGCAGTGGCGTCGGCATGGCGGACCTCCTCATCTCGCCAGCTTTGAATCACGGCAGCCCCGCGTCGCGGAATCCCCCAATGAGCCACCATCAGCAGGTCTCGGTATTACCTATGCTGTCGATGCCGGAATCATCACGACCAATCCCGCTCATGGGCTGAAGAAGCCCAAGGACAATGTGCCAGCCGGCGGCTCACGGATGACGAATATCGGATTTTGGGCGAGATGCTGCGGGCCGCCGAGAAGAAGGAGAAGTACGCCACTACGCTCGGGATCATCCGCCAGATCGCGCTGGCCGGCTCCCGCCGCAGCGAGATCATCGGGCTGAAGTGGACGGAAACCGATACGGACGCGAGTTGTCTGCGCCTGGTCAACAGCAAGGAGGGCGTCTCGGTCCGTCCCATCGGGCTCCCTGTGGTCGAGTTTCTCGAAGCGCACCGAAAGACGCGGACCGGCTCCTATGTCTTTCCGGGCTATGGCGAGGACAACGCCTTCGGCGGCTTCCCCAATCATTGGAGGCAACTGTTCAGGAACTCGCCCTTGTCGGATGTCACGCCCCACGTCCTGCGACACAGCTTCGCCAGCATTGGCAATGATCTAGGGTTCACGGAAGTTGCGATTGCAGCCCTGATCGGACATGCCAAGGGATCGGTGACGAGCAAATACGTTCACACGCTCGATACGGCGCTTATCATGGCAGCCGACACTGTCGCCGGCTACGTCCAGGGTCTTACTCGACGGCAAGGAATTCAAGCAAACAGCCTACGCGCTGGACCGCGATTCCCGCAAAGCGGCGCTCGCGCGCTTCCTTCTCAAGGCGTCAGGAGAGAACGAGAACACGGAGGCGACGGAAGATCAGCGTATCGCGGCCCAGGCCCGGCGATACGCAGCCTTGAACGGGTCAATCACCTTCACGCCACGTCCGTCGAAGTCCTTGACGTTGCGCGTGACGACGATCAGGCCATGCACGCGTGCGGTCGCGGCAAGGCCTGCATCATCGACATGCTTCTCGCTCTCGCCGAGCGCCTCGCCCCAGGCCACGGCGACCGCTCGGTCGATCGGCAAAATTCGCTCCTCGAACGCATCGAAGATCGCCGTGACAGTGGCGCCCAATGCCGCTGCCGTTTCGGGCTTCGTTTTTCTGAGCTTGACGATACCCTTCGCGATCTCGCGCACCGTGAGCGCGCTGATCGCGAGATCGGCGTCGTCGACGCTCTTCAGGCAGGCAGCCACATTCTTATGCGGTGAGGTCTTGCCGAGTTCGCGCAGGACGTTCGTGTCGAGCAGATATTTCATCCGCCGGCGTTGCTATCAGGCGTCATCGAGCGCTTCCAGTCCCGCCCCTTGCAACGCCCGCTTGACGCTCGTGCGCGGATAGGGCCGGCCCGCCTTGGGATAGGCTTCCGCATAGGCCTGGGCCGTCTCGACCTGATTGCGTGACAGCGATGGGTAGTCCTTCAGGACCTGCTCGATCGGGGCACCGCCCTCGAGCAAGGCGGCGATGCGATAGACCTCGGTGGACGTGCCCTTCAGCATCGGCTCGCCGTCGACCCGGAACTCGACCTTGTTGGCGAGTGCAGCGAGATCGGTCGTGCGGCGCTCAACCTCCCTTACCAGATCACTGACGGAGATCCGAAACCGCCCGAATCGGACTTCGTCGTGGTGCTCGATCGGCGCCTGTTGGAGCGCCTCGTAGAATTCCGTGCGCGCCTTGGGCGTGAGTTCATCGCGCAGCGCCCGCACGGCATAGAGATAGAAGAGGTCGCGCCATTCGATCGCGCGCACGGGTGCGCCGGCGCGGCGAAGCAGCACCGGACGAACCGGGCCGGCATCTAGGGCCTTCTTCACAGCCCGGACGGGTTCGCGCAGAACGAACGCAGCTTCGGCAGCGGTGAATTGGGCGGAATGGGCCATTCGCACCTCCTAATACGACCCCAAAGATAGGGTTGTATTGGATCGTCGTCAAGGACAGCACTCACGTCGCGCAAACCCGGGGAAGCATATGACCAGATTTCAGAGCTTCCGGCTCTCCGGCTGATTGGAAGTCACCAGGCTGCAGATTGGAACTTATCAGAAGGTCCGTGCAGGTTAAGCCCTTGAGGGGAAGCCCTTCCCCTTGGCCCGCGCCACGGTCGCCGGCGCATCCCCTTCTGCGGGGAGGTCCCCGCAACGCCCCCTTTTGGAGTGAGAGTGCGGACCGGGTTCGCCGGTAGAGTAGGGATGAAGCGCCTTGCTCCGTTGCCGAGGCAGGTTTCTTCATCCCCCGCTCCGAACCGGACGTGCAGGTTTCCCTGCATCCGGCTCTCCATGCGTGGCATCGCCACGGGTGGTCCTCACAGCGTGGTGAGGGTGTT